>JAGWIG010000001.1 GCA_028873515.1 Pseudomonadota bacterium
ACAGCCTATTGCAGGGCTAATTCTCTACACCAAATGATTAACCCTATTCTAACCTTTAGATTCTGGAAATTCCTATGGCCGATTTATTTCAATACATAAACATACCCCGCCAGGAAGGCGAAAAAAAGGCCGCTGAAATCCGCCGAAACGAATTTCGTGAAATCTACGCACCTCTTAGCCCTCTACAAGCTGGTGAGCAGGCTGGGCGCTGCCTTGGATGTGGCAATCCTTACTGCGAATGGAAATGTCCTGTCCACAACTATATCCCCAACTGGCTCAAACTAATACGCGAAGGCCACCTTATCGAAGCTGCGGAACTGTGCCACCGTACCAACTCCCTACCTGAGGTCTGTGGCCGCGTCTGCCCCCAGGATCGCCTATGTGAAGGTGCGTGCACCCTGAACACCGGGGATATTGGTGCCGTCACTATTGGGGCTATTGAAAAGTATATTTCAGATGAAGCCTTTCGCCAGGGATGGCGGCCAAATCTCGCCAATGTAAAAAAAATGGGGCGTAAGGTTGCTGTTGTTGGTGCCGGCCCGGCAGGGCTCGGCTGTGCAGATATTTTGGCCCGGAATGGTGTCGACGTAGTTGTCTTTGACCGATATGAAGAAATCGGTGGCCTTCTTATGTTCGGTATCCCGGAATTTAAAATCGAAAAAGAGGTCATACAGAAACGTCGGGAAATTTTTGAAGGGATGGGTATCCGTTTTGAGCTTAATACTGAAATCGGCCGTGATATACCTTTTGATCGCCTTCTCGCAGACTATGATGCGGTATTTCTGGGAATGGGCACATATACTTACATGAAAGGGGGCTTCCCGGGTGAAACGCTTGCCGGGGTTCATGAAGCGCTCCCTTATCTTATCAGCAATGCCCGTAAAATCCGGGGTCTTAAACAACCAGACCATGCCTATCACTCCATGCAAGGGAAACGCGTCATTGTTCTCGGAGGTGGAGATACGGCAATGGACTGCAATCGAACTGCCATCCGCCAGGGTGCTCAAAGCGTAACCTGCGTCTATCGTCGTGATGAAAACAATATGCCCGGTTCCAGGCGCGAGGTAAAAAATGCCAGGGAAGAGGGCGTACAATTCCTGTGGAATAGACAGCCAGTTGAAATTATTGGAACAAACCGGGTAGAAGGCATCAAGGTCATATCGACAAGATTAGGACAGGCCGATATACGTGGCCGACGCATGCCAGAAGTTATCACAGGTTCCGATGAAATCCTTCCAGCAGATGCAGTCATTATCGCTTTTGGTTTCAGGCCCAGCCCTCAACCCTGGTTCTCAGATCATGAAATTGACCTCGATGCATCTGGACGAGTTGTCTGCAGTAATCACACTTATGCCTTCCAGACACGAAACCCCAAAATATTCGCTGGAGGAGACATGGTTCGAGGTTCAGATCTTGTTGTCACAGCCATTTATGAAGGACGAAAAGCTGCAGAAAGCATGATTGGCTATTTTCAAGAAAACATATAATGCCTAAATTACTCAATGATGTATTCCTGAAGGCATTGAATCGTGAACCTGTGCCATACACACCTGTGTGGATGATGCGTCAGGCAGGACGATATTTACCAGAATATAATGCGACCCGGTCTCGTGCTGGTAGCTTTATGACACTCTGCAAAAGTCACGATCTGGCTACCGAGGTCACCTTACAGCCTCTTGAACGTTTCCCCCTTGATGCAGCCATCCTGTTTTCAGATATCCTCACCATTCCTGATGCCATGGGGCTTGGATTATCTTTCATAGAAGGTGAAGGGCCTCGCTTTGCCCATCCACTTCAGGATGAATCAGCAATTCTGAGCATTCGGGCACCCGATCCCAACAATCTTAATTATGTTATGGAAACAGCCAGCAGCATCCGTCGGGCACTCAATAACAAAATTCCCCTTATTGGTTTTTCAGGCAGCCCTTTTACCCTTGCCTGCTATATGATTGAAGGGCATGGCAACACCGATTTTGCTATTGCGCGCAGCTTATTATACCGCCGACCTGACCTTATGCATCATCTGCTTCAAGTAAATACTCAGGCAATAACAGAATATCTGAATGGACAAATTTCTAGTGGTGTGCAGTCAATCATGATTTTTGATACATGGGGTGGCTTATTAAGTGACTCAAATTACCTTCCATTCTCACTTAACTATATCCAAAACATTATAAATGGACTTAACCCTGGAGAAGATGGAATTAAAATTCCAACTATTTTATATACAAAAGGAGGGGGCAACTGGCTTGAAGCCATGAGTCTGACTGGGGTAAATTGCCTGGGACTCGATTGGTCCACATCTATTCACAAAGCTAGGCTAAGGGTAGGAGAGAAAGTGGCCCTCCAGGGAAATCTGGATCCAATGGCTCTGTTTTCCTCTTCAACTGTCATTGAAGCACAGGTCTCAGAAATTCTTGCCGATTTCGGATTCGGAAACGGACATATCTTCAACCTAGGACATGGTATTGACAGAAACACACCACCTGAAAATGCAGCAGTACTAATAGATGCAGTTCATAGATTAAGTATTCCCTATCACCTTTGACATTCAGGCTTGTCTTTCTCAAAGAGTACGATACAGTCACACTGCTAAGAAGAAAAATCATATCCCAGTCAAAGAATAATGGAGAATTTCAGCAACTTCTATGGAAGTCATACGTGTAGCTCTTGATGTTCCTATTTACGATTTATTCGATTACCTTATCCCCAATGATAAAAGGATAGCAATAGGTGATCGTGTGATTGTCCCATTCGGTCATCGCCAGATGAGTGGTATTGTTCTGGAAATTGGCACCAAATCCCAGATCGAAACATCCCGTCTTAAAACGGTATTAGACATCCCTGGGGATATGCCTCCCCTTTCACCTGACATTATCGAGCTTGTTTATTTCTGCGCAGAATATTACCACTATCCAATTGGAGAAATCGTTCATACAGCCATTCCAAGCCTGATGCGCCAAGCACGCTTCCATAAATTGAAATTTGAACAGGAATGGTTACTCACTGATCGTGAAGAGCAGCTTTTATCAGCACTCAAACATTCGCCTTCAAAACTCAAACTTTATCAAATACTTAAAGCCAGGCCCATAAGCGATTCAGAAGCCCGCATAATTAATTCCCAAGCCCACAAAATCTTGCAAGCCTGGCAACACCAAGGCCATGTTAAATCCAGACCTATTCAGGCTAAACTAATCTCTTATGCCGCAATCAATAGTTTACCAAAGCTCAATCTTGATCAGGAAAGGACTGTAAATGCGATCCTGGAAAAACTGGATAGTTTTAATGCCTGGCTGATTCAAGGTATAACAGGAAGTGGAAAAACAGAAATCTATTTACGGCTTATCCAAAAGTTACTTGAACATAAAAAACAAGTGCTGATGATGGTACCGGAAATTAGCCTAACCCCCCAGCTTACCCAACGCATAAAAGAACGATTTAGTGGTCTCAGTATTGTCATACTTCACAGCAAATTGAGCCCGGTTGAACGATTTCGCAACTGGCTTCTTGCTGCATCTGGACACGCAAAAATTGTGCTTACAACACGTCTTGGCATATTTACACCTCTTCCAGAGCTAGGTCTTATCATTATAGACGAAGAGCACGACTCTTCATTCAAGCAGCAGGAAGGCATACGTTATCATGCAAGAGACATTGCAGTTTTAAGAAGTAAAAATAAAAACATACCAATATTGCTTGGTTCAGCAACTCCCTCTCTCGAATCTCTCTTCAATGCCCAGAAAGGCCGTTACCATCATATTTTGCTTCCGGAACGCGCCCATCCTTTAGCAAAACCTCCTAAGGTATCCCTTATTGACATTCGCCCATTCAAGCTACTCAACGGTCTTTCCGATCCTGTAATAACAGCACTTAAACAGGGTCTTACAGCAGGTGAACAAAGTATGGTATTTCTTAATCGGCGCGGTTTTGCACCAGTTCTTTATTGCCCAAGCTGCGGATGGATCAGCCCTTGCAAACGCTGCTCTGCAAAGATGGTTGTACATTTGAATCAAAAAACATTGCAATGCCATCACTGTGGTAGCGTTAAGCCTATTCCAGAATATTGTCCTGAATGTGGTGATCCCGATCTCAGACCAGTCGGGATAGGAACCCAACGTCTTGAAAATACTTTAGCCAATCTTTTACCTCAAGCCAGAATATTGCGTATCGATCGTGACAATACCCAAGGTAAAAATACACTTGCTAATATGCTGCATAAGACTGCATCTGGTGAAATTGATATTCTAATTGGCACCCAGATGCTGGCCAAGGGGCATGACTTTCCCAATCTCACCCTTGTAGTGATCTTGAACGTTGATTCCGCTCTTTTCAGTGCCGATTTTAGATCGCAAGAGCGGTTATTTTCGCAACTTCTGCAGGTGGCAGGTCGAACTGGACGCGCGCACCTCCCGGGCCGGGTATTAATTCAGACGCAGTTTCCAGAACACTCTATATTCAAAGCACTTCAACGCCAGGATTTCACCGCATTTGCCAAAACGATGCTGGATGAAAGAAAAGCACTAAATTTTCCTCCTTACACACATTTTGCTATTTTGCGAGCCGAAGCATCCAAACTTGAAGATGCTATAGCTTTTCTTAATCAAGCCCGTAATAAAATCCACCCCCTTACAGCCAATATTATAATATTTGATCCCGTTCCAGCTTTGATGTATCGACAAAATGGAATGGAACGTGCTCAACTCCTTTTTCAGGCTACCAATAGAAGCGAGTTGCATCAATTTCTGTCTTCATTACTACCACAATTAACTCGCCGCAGCGATATGCGATGGCATATTGACATCGATCCTATCGAAGTCTAGAAAGGCCAAACCTTCATAAAAAATGATAGAATTAACTTTTTTTGAGTCCGCTCCCTTGAAACAGCATCTTAAAGACCATCTAAACCAGGCGCTCCTATCGACATTCCCGGAGACGGAAGGACTCCAATATAGCTTGGAACGGCCAAAACAAGCCGCGCATGGAGACTATGCAACCAATATTGCCTTGCTACTTGCGAAGCGAGTCCATCAGCCTCCCCGTGAAGTGGCCCAGAAGCTTCTTGATTCCCTTACACTTTCATCACTTATTGCCAAAATTGAAATCGCTGGTGCCGGTTTTATTAATTTCACCCTAACAAACTATGCCCGAGAAAAAATCCTCAATGAAATTCTGGAGCAAGGCGAACTATTTGGTAAAAGTCCTCCAAATGGGCTACATGTCCTTATCGAATTTGTTTCAGCAAACCCAACTGGACCCCTTCATGTTGGACATGGAAGAGGGGCAGCTTATGGGGCCAGTTTATCTAACCTGCTGGAGGCGGCAGGATACAGCGTCTGGAAGGAATACTATGTTAACGATGCGGGAAGGCAGATGGACATTCTTGCATTATCTACCTGGTTGAGATATCTGGAATACTCCGGAATATATTTACCTTTTCCCGACAATGCATATCAAGGTGACTATGTCAGGATTATGGGGGAATCACTTGCAAGGCGCGATGGAAAGCAATATCTGGTTTCTGAAACCAATTTTCTCTCCGCTATTCATGCCAACGATAACGAGGCACGAATCGACCAGTATATCGATCAAATGAAACAGCTCCTCTGTCATGACTATGAGCAGGTTCACACTTTTGCTCTTGAAACCCAACTGGAGGGATGCCGGAAAGATCTAGAAAGTTTTGGTGTAACTTTTGATTGCTGGTTCTCTGAAAAGTCCCTGATAGACTCTGGCAAAATAGAAGCTGTGCTTAAAAAGCTGGACGATGGAGGATACCTGTATGATTCTGAAGGAGCTATCTGGTTCAAATCAACCCTCTTCGGAGATGAAAAAGATCGGGTTGTTCGACGTGAAAACGGGCAAACAACTTATTTTGCCTCTGATATTGCCTATCACCTTGACAAGTTTAATAGAAATTTTGATCGTATGATCAATATCTGGGGAGCTGACCATCATGGCTATATCGCACGTGTTAAAGGCGCTCTGACTGCGTTGAGACTCCCCTCAGAACGTCTTGAAATCGCGCTTGTTCAATTTGCGGTACTTTGGCGTGGCAAAGAAAAAATATCCATGTCTACCCGAAGCGGCCAGTTCATACCCCTTGCTGATCTTTGTGAAGAAGTAGGTAATGATGCGGCGCGATTCTTTTATGTATTACGGAAATCGGATCAGCACCTTGATTTTGATCTAGAGCTTGCTAAAGCTCAAAAAAATGATAATCCGGTGTATTACATCCAGTATGCCCACGCGAGAATCACAAGTGTATTAGAACTTGCTCAGGAGATACCGCTAAAAGCTAAGGACAACGAACTGGATCTGCTTACAAATCCACATGAGCAATCACTTTTAAAACGGCTTGCCGACTACCCTTCCATTATAGAATCAGCAAGCGCAGATCTGTCGCCACATCTTATTGCATATTACCTACGGGATCTAGCAGCGGAGTTGCACAGCTATTATAATGCAGTTCAGTTCCTGGTCAGTGACGAACTTCTACGAGCCGCTCGCCTTACGCTCATCACCGCAACCGGGCAAGTCTTACGCAACGGCTTGACTATGCTTGGCGTTAGCGCGCCCAAGCGTATGGAACAGCCTACCGAATAGCGAGATAATGATGAGCCGCGATTACAAAACCCCCGTACACAATAATGCCAAGAAATCCGTCAATCCTCTTTTGATAGGATTGATACTGGGCGTACTTCTTGGATTCTTATTGGCTGGGGGCACTTTAGCCATATTTACCAATTTATTAAAACCTTTCGATCATAAAAACCACACTTCAACACTTCAATCCCGCTCAGCTCCAGTTGCCAGCAAATCCATTGAGGGTGAAGCCCAACAAACTGATAACCCCAAGCTTGATTTCTACACTATCCTTCCTGAAAAGACGGTAACCCCTTCAGGACAACCCTCAGCTACTATACATTCCTCCTCAATAATGCCGCCTTCGACAACAGTTTCATTACAGCAGAAATCAACCTATCTGCAGGCTGGTGCATATAAAAGCCGAAATGAAGCTAACGACATCAAGGCCCGCCTTGCATTGCTCGGGGTTGAATCAAGTATTGAAACTGTTTCTCTCCCTGATGGAAGTATCTGGCACCGGGTAAGAATTGGCCCTATCAATAGTCTGACCAAACTCAAAACCCTCCAACAGTTGCTATCCAAAAATAGCATCGCAACCACAATTATCAAGAAAACACAACAGACTATCCCTCCTGGTTAAACCTTTCTGTAATTCCAAGCTGAACAAGCTCCTCTGTTAATTCGCTATAGTCATTGGCTCCAGAACTATTCGGTGCGTAGGAAAAAATATCCTGCCCATGTGCGGGAGCTTCAGCTAAACTCACATTCTCACGTATAATCGTTCGACAAAACCTGTTCCCGTATCGCTCTTTTAACTGCTGGCCTATTTGATGAGAAAATTTTCGACGCGCATCATATCTTGTCAAAAGCACATGCCTTGGCAACGGACGTCCCAATGATTTCTCTATAATTTCTACAGCACGGTCCAGCCTATTTGCACCCATTAAAGACAAATAATCAGCTGAAACAGGTAAAAGTAAACGATTTGATGCAAATAGGGCATTTAGAGATAAGACACCCAGCATAGGGCAACAATCAATTAAGACAGGATCTGAATTGGCTATATTACTCTGATGTAGCCCATTCCTTAGTCGACTAGCAATATTAGAACTTTTTCCGTACAGTGTATCCACCTTAGACAGCTCAAAATGAGCTGGTATCAATCTAATCCCACTGTCTAAATGCGATATTAACGATTCAAGAGACTTGTTTTCCAAGAAAAAAGAAGCAGCCGTTCGTGAAGATTGCAAGTTAGTGCAACCTAAGGATATCGTCAGATTGGCTTGCGGATCCAGATCAATGACCAATGGATTCAAACCTTTCCGTGCAAGTCCTGCAGCTAGATTCAGGCATGTCGTTGTCTTGCCCACGCCGCCCTTCTGATTAAACACAGCAATTATCATGAATCCCGTCAATAGCGAATTATTTGATAAAACACCGACAATTTCACCTAGTAAATGTCAGTTCCAGTTTGTAACGGCCAAACACAGCAAACAGTTCTTAAGGCGCATAATCACCAAGTATAATTATATTGGAAAGCTACGACATTACCCTCTAGGTTCATATCACCCAACAAATTACCGTTGGGAACTTCATTTAAATTGATTGACATGTTAAGAACAAAGATATGTGTATAGCCAACATCCATGGATGAGCTTCTTGAAACAGCATAATGTGCCCCAAACGATAACCAGATCCTTCTGCCGTCTGGAATCCCAGGCTGTGCCTGTGTTGTATTGACTGGCGTTTCACTCCAGGCCAGTCCACTCCGAAACAGCCATGAATCAGATTGACGATATAAAAAACCAGTGGAAAGCCGGTATGTATTGTGCCAGCTCATAGGTATGACAGTAGCCGGCTGATGAGGATTATCATACTGGATAACAATTGATTGAATACTACTCCAGCGAGTATATTCAACGCCGCCCATCCAGGTTAATTTAGCTCCTATAGGCTGGCTAAGGTTTAAGCTTAACGAATCGGGCATGACCAGATCTGCCGAAGCCGGTGTCGTAATAAACCCCCCCCCAGCCATCAAAACCTGTGCACTCACCGGAACATTAAAAACCGCTGTGCCTGAAAAACGATATCTGATACGTGAACGATAATGAAGCCCAACTCTTGCACCGTTTAAAAAAGCATGCCAGAAGCCAAGGTTATATCCTAAAGCTGTATCTCTGCCTGAAACATTCACCTGACCATCAGCATGCTGGGGTTCAAGGGCAAGTCCGTTACATGTTGCAGGGCCAAGCTGGCCATAACATACCGTACCAAAGTCAATGCCACGACCAAAGTCTGCTTGACTCATTTGAAGGTCAAGGCCAACACCGATATAGGTTGCTGAGTTAATCGGAATAGCTAATGAAGGGCCAATATTAAGACTTTTAATCTGAGTTTTTTCAGCATAATATCGTCCCGTCCATGATGTTCCATAATCAGTTTCGAGACCGAAGGGGGCGCTTACTGACAAACCGGCGCGGTAATGGTTTGGAAGGGGATTAACCATAAAAAACCCGGACACCAAAGCATTCTGGGCACCTTGATTCCCATCACCTCCATTCATTGGCACGCCCAACTGCGTTGATCCCGAATCACTGAATGCTGCCTTTGGCAGTATCATTGCTTCATTCACACTCAACGAATTTTTCTCGATCGCCCCCATTGCAGCCGGATTTCCCCAAGCGGTAGTAGCACCATTAATACCCACTCCCTGACCCGCATAGGCTTCACCCAATCCAGCAGCCCCATATTCCAAAAGCGCAAAACCTGACGCCTGAGCAGAATTTATAATAACCGCCAACAGGCTACCCAACAGAAGGCACCTGCCCAAGCAGTATCTCATGACTATCCTCTAATAATTTATAGGCGCTTTGGCCTTATTGTTATGCTATCCACCTGCATTCATCGTCATTGCAGATAACGAGATATAATTTATTTTCCCACTGCCTAACAAAGGCATACTCTCAACGTAGCGGATTTCTCTTGGTAAGGCAAGTTCTGAGAAACCAATTTGGTGGGCATATTCAGCAATCACTTTCCGCGTCAAGTCAGAATCAGTCGTAAAAAGAATTATGGATTCTCCACGGCCAACACGCCCGCTATATAATGCAGCATGCAGATGATTCATCGAGATTGCACTTACAAGCTGTTCAACTGCCTCTAAAGACACCATTTCTCCAGCTACTTTGGCAAAACGTCTCATTCTTCCGATAATCGTCAAAAATCCATCACTATCCTGCCGCACGATATCGCCTGTACAATACCATTCCGGCTCTGAGCCGGGCCATTTGCATAAACCGGGGCTATCGTTGTAATAGTAACCAAGCATCAGATTTGGACCCCGAACATATAGCACCCCCCCCTCCTTTAGATCCGCAAAAGGTTCAATCCGGCTGCTCATGTTTGGCATAATCGTCCCAACCGTACCCATGCGGAATGCCGATGGTCTATTAAGGCTAATGACCGGGCCACATTCTGTGGTTCCATATCCTTCAATCAGGCGAAGTCCAAACTTTTCAAAATAAAGACGCATAATTTCGGGCTGCAACTTTTCTCCGCCAGCTACTACATATCTCAAACGATAAAAGTCAAGCGGGTGTGCAACCTTGCCATACTGGCCAAGAAATGTGCTAGTACCAAACAACACAGTAGCATTCTGGTTATACACAAGTTCGGCTATCGTTCTTGCATGCAATGGGGAAGGATAAAGAAATATCCGAACACCATACAATAGAGGCATCAAGGTAGCACAATTAAGACTGAAAGCATGAAACAATGGCAATGGATTAAAAAACTTATCATTGGAATTAAAATCAATCACGGAATGAAGTTGATTGATGTTTGCAAGAATAGCGCTATGACTTAGAACAACTCCCTTAGGCACACCCTCGGAGCCAGAAGTAAACAAGACAACCGCCGCTTCCTCAGGGTCTGCCGTTTCACATAATTTTCCAAGCCTTAACCATCTATCCTTTAACAGGGATAATTTTCCCGATACCCCAAGATTTTCACGAAGATCCTCCAGGAATATAATTTGTTTCCCTTCCATTGCCGCAAGGTGACGCTCGAGATGTCCAGCCTCAATAAAACGCCGACTGGTGAGCACAACATTAACTGCAGCAACCTGCATGGCTAGCAATACTCCCCGGGGACCTGACGTATAATTTAGCATGGCCGGAACCCGATCAAAGATGATAAGTCCCAACAAGGAAGCAACAGTCGCAATAGTATTCGGGAGCATAATCCCAACATTTTCACGCGGGACTGTACTTTTATGAACACACCTTCCGATTCCAAGAGCAAGGCGCCAGATGTCAGCATATCGCAAACGGCCAGTGCGAGTATCTTCGATAATTTCCCTGTTCATTCCAAACAGTTTTGAAGCCCGTAATAATGCACTAGCAAGGTTTGCATGCTGGAAAGCATCTGCTGAAGCCTTCTCAAGCATCCTTCGCATGTTTTCACCAGCTTGATGCCGTTTTTGCCTAGCTGTTCCAACTTCAGGCATGTACAGCCTCTGGGAAGAACCGATATAAATAGTAACTTTCGGGAAATAATGACGAGGATTACGTCCGGTCAAATAACCCAAACGACTATATTGCAAACCATCAAGAATAATGGGAACAACTGAAGCTTGTGACCGGGCTGCAACAAATGCGGTTCCATCATAAACCTTCATCAAGGAACCGGTTCGACTAATACGGCCTTCAGGAAAAATAACTACTCGCCTGCCTGCATCCAGCAGCCTTATTACCGTTCTCGCCGCCATTGGGTTAGCCGGATCAATTTGAACATGCTCAACTCTTCCTATCAGGAAACGAAATATCCATCGATGCATGATTTCAGTGTTAACAACAAATATTGTTTCTGCTGGCATCAGAAGCCGTAAAAATAAACCATCCCACAATGCTGTATGATTTGCTATTACAAGAGTGCGTGGCTTCAAAAGATTGTCCGGGTCTCCAACAATCTTGAGACAAAACAAGAAACGTACAAGACTTCGCAGCAAATCATTCAGCATGATGAATCCCCGCCGGTGTTTCATTGCACTCAAATCCAATTTTTCGATAATAAACCCTGCAGATGACAAATTTGCAAAACTTAACAATCTGTCAAGTTTGATTTTTTTTAGTAATTGATCTTCAATGAATTTCTGTCATCTGTTAAATCAACCTTTATTAAGGGGAATAACATGAATATGCGCGTTGCAATTGAAAGTCTCAGCCCTAGCAACCCTATAGCAGGAACTGAGCGTGAAGATCGGATTGATTACCTGTTTTCGCCCCAACTCGCAGCCAGTTACAACAAATCTCAACACGCGATGTGGCTTCGTCTCAACCCATCTCCTCGCCCTTGTTTTAACCTGGATTTGCTCCAAGACCTGCATGATTATACTTCTCTCCTAGATGAAAGTAAGGCCAACATCATCACTTCAACGGAAATATTGCCTATCGAGTATACCGTTCTTGCGTCCTCCACACCGGGAGTTTTTAATCTTGGCGGTGATTTACATCTTTTTACCCACCTCATAGAAAACAAAAACCGATCTGCTCTAACTCTATATGGAAAAGCATGTATCGATGTGCTGTTCCGTAATTATCGCGGCTATGATCTCCCCATTACCACTATTTCCCTTGTCCAGGGTGAATGTCTTGGAGGAGGATTCGAAGCTGCGCTTTCAAGTGATGTAATCGTTGCAGAGGAACAAAGTCGTTTCGGTTTCCCAGAAATTCTTTTCAATCTTTTCCCTGGAATGGGCGCCTATTCTTTTCTGTCCCGTCGATGCGGACAAAAACTAACGGATGAAATTATAAGTAGTGGAAAAATTTATACTGCTCAGGAAATGTTTGATCTCGGCATCATTGATCGTGTTGTGGAGACAGGACTGGGCGAACGTGCCATTATTGAGCTCATTAGTTCAAGGCGCAGATCTCATAATGGCCTAACAGGCTTATCATCTGCTCGCCGCCGCACACACCGCTTGGAATATCAGGAGCTCTTTGATATTGTTGAAACTTGGGTTGATTGTGCCTTGCGATTAACGAGCCGAGATCTTAAACTGATGCAACGGCTCGTTAACCGACAAAATGACATTCCTGTCATCAAAGCCGCATGAATAACAACATTCTTTGGGGAAAAGCATGCTTAATTCATTTGCCGAATATACCATTCAGGAAGCGGCAGCATTGCTTGGCATACCCGTGCATAAACTGAGACGTTGGGACAATCAGGGAATCCTTGGTGCACGAAGAACTCGAGGCGGTCATCGACGCTATTCTCGCGAAAGTATCGACAACCTTCACACAACGCTCTTGGTACTGGCTCAAGACAATGATAGCGATGAGCTAACAGCAGTCAGGCAAGCCCTTGATGAAAAACGCCGCATTATTGAGTTGCTTGCCGAAAGCGAGCGGCGTTACCGTGATCTAGTAGAGACTTCTCACGATCTTATCTGGTCTACTGATGTTCAGGGACGTTTTACCTATCTAAACTGTGCTGCCGAAGAAATCTTCGGGCGAAAACCTGAAGAATTAATTGGAAGGTGTTTTTTTGATTTTGAATCTACCGCATCCCATGTTGCCAACCGGAGGTTTTTATCCACGCTTAGAAACAAAGGTCAGATACTTAACTACATCACTAGAGTTATCCGTCCAGATGACAGCGAGCGCTGGGTCGGAATCAATGCACGAAGACAGCTTGACTCCCGAGGGCAAATGAGTGGAATACGCGGAACAGCAAGAGACATAACCGATCAATATCTGGCCACTGCCCAGGTGGAACACCTTGCAAAACATGATCCGCTTACAGATTTACCCAACCGGGTAGCACTGCAGCAACACCTTGAAACCCAAGTCAACCTGGGTGCGGTAGGTGCAGTCCTTTTTATTGACATGGATCACTTCAAATATGTAAATGATAACTTTGGTCATCTGGCTGGTGACAGACTCATCATGGGTATCGGTTCAGTTTTAAAAGATACCATGTCCACATATGAAGCATTAGTATATCGTATCGGAGGAGACGAATTTGCCATTCATCTACCCCATTGCCTAAGGCAATCAGCCATATTTGCCGCAGAGGCAGTCTTGAATGCCGTGCGACTATACAGCCTTGTATACAATAACTGTTCACGAATAGCAAACCTGACAGTATCAATTGGGATCGCTCTTTATCCTTTCCATGGAGATAATGTAATCTCTCTTTTCAGTAACGCTGATATCGCCATGTATCAGGCAAAAGAAATTGGCCGAAACCGATGCATCGTTTTTGATCAAACCGCCCGCCATCTTAAAAATGTTCATACCCGTATTCATTGGGCCAAGACTCTACGCGACGCACTTGATGAAAATCGTCTTCTACTTTTCACACAACCTGTTATCCGCCTAGATGGCCTGGATACTGTGCATCACGAAGTTCTCGTACGAATCAGCACAACAGATGGCCGTGTCCTGCCACCTCGGGAATTCATTGAAATTGCCGAGGCTGCGGGCATGATCCAGGAAATAGACCTACAAGTCGTTACGAACCTTATTCACCATCTCAAAGAACAGCCAACAAACAAACAAAAATATTTTGTAAACCTTTCACGTCTTAGCATATCCGATGAGCAATGGGTTAGACGATTTCATACCCTACTTGACCGAAGTGGAGTTGAACCCTCCCGCCTGATTTTTGAAATAACTGAAACAGCAGCCATGACTGAAGTAGATGTTACTCTCGCATTTATTCGTAAGCTTAAATCCATGGGTTATCACTTTGCCTTGGACGATTTCGGAGCTGGATTCAGCTCTTTCTACTATCTCAAACGTTTTGATGTCGATTACCTTAAGATTGATGGAAGCTTCGTTCGGGGTTTAACTACTGATGAAGCAAATCAGGTATTCGTGAGAGCGCTTATCGATGTAGCCAGAGGCCTTGATAAGATCGTTATCGCCGAATGTGTCGAAACGGAAGCCGAGCTTAGTATGTTAAAGCACATGGGGGCCCATTTTGTACAGGGCTATCTCTTTGCTCATCCAAAGCCAATCCAGGAAGAATTTATACGGCAAACATTCGATGAAAACCTTCTTTCAGGCTGAATTACCGGGACTATCTTCGACACGAGACAGTGCAGCATACAGGGTATCTATACCGACACCTGGCTGAAAACAGTGCTCCGAAAGATACCTTCGATATGCACCTGCGCCACGACAACCCTGATAGAGACCTAAGACATGACGTGTCATTCTAGAAAGGGCCACTCCTAACAGTAACTGTTCTTCCACATAATGAAGATACGACTCAAAAATTTCGCGACGACTTTTTACCAAAGCGTTCTTGCCATAAAACAATCTATCTGCTTCAACAAGCATATATGGGTTTTCGTAAGCCGCTCTTCCTATCATAACTCCATCTACACCATCCAACTGTAAGCTGGCTTGCTCGAGTGACTTGATCCCGCCATTCAGAATTATTTTTAATTCAGGAAAATCTGCTTTGAGTCTACGGACCACTTCGTAATTTAATGGCGGAATTTCGCGGTTCTGTTTAGGGCTTAACCCATTAAGCAACGCCTTTCTAGCATGAATGATAAAAGTTTGACATCCTGACTTTGATACCTTCTCTACAAATGCCTGAAAAAACTCGTAATCATCATGATGATCAATCCCAATTCGTGTTTTGACCGTCACCTCCATAGATACAACTGAACGCATAGCAGCCACACATTCAGCGACTAACCCTGGTTCAGCCATAAGGCAGGCTCCAAATTTCCCCATTTGAACGCGGTCTGACGGACACCCAATATTCAAATTGATTTCAGTATAGCCATATTTTTCTGCAATAAGTGCTGACTGTGAAAGCAGTTCAGGATCAGATCCGCCAATCTGGAGCGAAACGGGCTGTTCTCTTGGATCATGTTGCAACAGACGGGACACATCGCCATAAATTAAAGCGTTAGCTGTAATCATTTCTGTGTAAAGCAGAGCGTGACGAGTAATAAGCCTTAGAAAAAATCGTTCGTGTCGATCAGTCAGGCCCATCATGGGTGCAATAGATAACATCAAAACGCCTCAGCCCTTCATTTCAGAACGAGGAATACGAATATTCACTCGTGTGCCATAAAATACTGGCAGGCTTACCAGCTCTATTGTTGCTGCATGCATCTGGGCAATCTCCTGAACGATTGCAAGTCCAAGCCCACTTCCACCACGATTACTTCCTAAGATACTGTAAAATCGATCAAAAACCCTAGTTCTCTCTTCAGGCGGAATTCCTGGGCCATTGTCTTCTACCTGTATTAACCAAGTCTTTTCATCGCTATCTATACGTACTGTAACCCGCCCAGTTGAAGGAGTATACCGGATTGCATTATCTATAAGATTAGCCATCATTTCCCTTAACAGTATTTCATTACCATTAACAAAAGCTTCATTTTCAATCGTGGTTTCAAAACCCAGATCTAGATCACAATCCAGCGCTTTGGGCACCCATTCTGCTGTTACCTGACGACTTAATGAAAGAAGATCCAGTAATTTAAACGGTGTCTTGCCTTCACGTGGCTCGGCTCTAGCAAGAGACAGAAGTTGATTGACCAGGTGAACACTCCGCTCGCCACTATGATGAAGAAGCTGTAAAACTTCCTGCAGCTCTTTTGGATCGGTTTCCCGAAGAGCAAGTTCTGTTTGAGTTTTGAGTCCAGCAAGAGGTGTCCGCAACTGATGTGCCGCATCAGCAATAAACCGTTGTCTTGCAGCAAGAACCTGTTTTATTTCTATTAACAATCGATTAAATTCTTCTACAAGTGAAACGACTTCGTCTGGCGTATCCGAAGTGTTTAGCGGTTCCAAATCTCTCGGGCTTCGGCTTGCCACTTCTTCCTGTAGTCTTCGTAGAGGCTTAAGCCCCCTACTTACAGCGTACCATACCAAAAGTAATGTCAATGCAATACTTGCCAATCTGGGTACAATCAGCCCCGAAAGGATTTCACGGCCCATCAGCTGACGCTTAACAAGGGTTTCGGCCAATTCCACCATCACCCTGCGCTGTGGGTGATACCGATCTGGGGCAATAGCCATGGCTACTACCCGAACAGGTATCCCATTATATCTTCCATTAAAAAATACATGGTGATTAGCATTTGGCAATACAGTTGGTAAAGGAAGCCCTGCATAACCTGCGACAAGATTTCCATTAGGCCGACTTATCATGTAATACATTCGGTCGTACTGATCTTCATTTAAAACATCAAGGGTCATGCGCGGCAAATTGGCTACGATAACACCACGGCTAACCCCAATCTGTTTCGATAGGGTCATGGCAGTGTTAAGCAAAGAGCGGTCATAGGCGTCATTGGTAAACTGGACGGAAATCTGGTACGCCCACCAAGCAGAAAATAGCCATATAACAAAAAGCGGTAAGACCAGCCAAAGAAGCAATCGCCGACGTAATGAAAAATGACTCTCGGCCATTACTTGCTATGCTGACTTCTCAAGCATATAGCCAAGGCCACGAATAGTGCGTATATGTACTCCGGCATCTTCAAGCTTTCGTCGAAGTCTATGAACATAGACTTCAATCGCATTATTACCCACCTCTTCATTCCAACCACATAATTTCTCAGCCAGTTGTTCCTTGCTTACAACCCGACCTTGACGAAGCATCAACACTTCCATAACACCAATCTCACGCGCTGAGAGGTCGATTGGTTCCTCATTGACAAAAGCCCTTCGTCCAGCAATATCAAGACGCAACACCCCTGACTGAAGAAATTCGTTTTTGCTGCCATTGTGCCGGCGAATTAGAGCACGTGCACGAGCTTCAAGTTCTGGAAGGTCAAAAGGCTTCGTCATGTAGTCATCAGCGCCCAGATCTAATCCTGCTACCCGATCTTCTAGCAAATCACGTGCGGTCAAAATAAGAACAGGCATCCTAGACTGCCTACTTCGCAAACGTTTAAGAACCTGCAAACCATCCATCCGTGGTAAATTTAAATCGAGAATTACTAGATCGTATTCCTGCATCGTAAGTGCCAGGTCAGCATCATAGCCATTTTCTGCACAATCTACTACATAACCAGCCTGACGCAGGGAGCGAGTTAATCCATCGCGCAAAACGGCATCATCTTCAGCCAGAAACAAGCGCATTGAACTCTCCAGGAAAAAACCTTTTAAATTGGAATTATATCATAACGATATAAACTATCCTTTGGGAATGTGATATCCAAATCATTCGACTGTAACGCTTTTCGCCAGATTACGCGGCTTGTCCACATCGGTACCGCGATTTAAGGCTGTGTGATAAGCAAGGAGCTGCAATGGAACCGTATAAAGAATTGGGCTCAGAATTCCACAAGATAACGGGAGTCGTATTAAATTAAGATCCGGACTCATTTGTCTATGACTATCAAGATCCGTAAAAACAGTCAGCTCCCCTCCTCGAGCCCGTACTTCCTGAAGGTTCGATTTTAACTTATCGATTAATGCATCATTCGGCGCAATTACTATTACTGGCATTTCAGCATCGATTAGAGCAAGCGGGCCATGTTTAAGTTCTCCTGCAGGATAGGCCTCAGCATGAATATATGAGACTTCCTTTAGTTTCAATGCCCCTTCCTGGGCGACAGGATAATGCACGCCACGACCCAAGAACAACGCATGTTGCCGTCTCGTCAGGGTTGCGGCCATTCGAACCACTTCCGGCTCAATTCCTAACACTTCATGAAGTTGCCCAGGTAAATGACGCAAGGCATCTAGATATGAGGCTTCCATAGCTGGATCAAGACGGCCACGAATTCTTGCAATCATAACGGTTAGCAGAAATAGAACCACTAGCTGAGTCGTGAAAGCCTTGGTAGAGGCAACACCAATTTCAGGTCCAGCATGCGTCATAAATCTCAGCCTGGATTCCTTTACCAACGCACTATCTGCTACATTGCAGACTGACAGACTCAGAGTTTCGCCCTGTCTTCTTGCATGATCCAGCGCTGCCAAAGTATCTGCAGTCTCTCCTGACTGTGAAATCGCAATGACCAGGCTTTCTGGGTCAGCTACACTTTGCCGGTACCGATATTCGCTTGCAACCTCGGCACTTGCACGAATACCGGCTATTGATTCAAGCCAATAACGGCCAATACTTGCTGCGTGAAAACTTGTCCCACAAGCAAGAAGCCGTACACTCTTTATTTTTCTTAATATGTCCAACGCGCCGTCTCCCAGAATTTCCGGGGTTGCATAAGAAAGGTGATTTATTGCTTCAATCGTGTCCGCTACAGCCTGCGGTTGCTCATGGATTTCTTTATGCATGAAATGTCGCCAGCTTCCAAGCTCAGCCATTTCAGCCCTTTCATCACTAAGCCTTATTGGTCTTGATACCTGTTCTCCTCCATTTTCAATACGAATCGAATCACGACAGATTTCTACAATATCTCCTTCCTCCAAATCTATCATCCGACGAGTGACCGGCAAAAGAGCTGATGCTCCAGAGGCCAGATAGTGTTCTTCTTCACCCAAACCCACAAGAAGCGGACTTCCTCTACGGGCACCAATAATTCGTTGAGTATCATTGGCATTAAGTACTGCAATCGCATAGGCACCCTTAAGATCTGCACATGCGGAACGAACTGCATCCAGGAAATCGCCTGTTTGTGTAACATAGTAATTTACTAGATGAGCAATAACTTCAGAGTCAGTGTCACTTTCGAAGTGATATCCTAATTCCCTAAGCCATTTTCGCAAGCTATCATGATTCTCAATAATCCCATTATGCACCACAGCAATTGAACCGCTCATATGGGGGTGTGCATTACGTTCTGTTGGTGCTCCATGTGTTGCCCACCGAGTGTGAGCTATCCCTGCCAGACCCTCGACCTGTTCCTCTCTCACAAGATTTTCCAAGGAAGAGACCCTACCAACACTGCGAAGACATGAAATATTCACATCTAGCAAAGCTAAACCCGCAGAGTCATACCCGCGATATTCTAACCTTTTTAACCCCTCCAAAAGCAGAGGAGCGACATTCCTTGAAGCAATGGCGGCAACAATTCCACACATATTTCATTCCTGCTTGTTATTATTCTGGGGACGAACCCAATTTGAAACACTTGTCTGTTTGACACGGCTCAGAGCAAGTGTTCCCTCAGCTACGGTTCGTGTAATCGTCGATCCCGCACCTATTGTCGCTCCGCTTTCTACAACTACAGGAGCAACAAGCTGTGAATCAGATCCAATAAATACGTCATCACCTATCACAGTACGATTCTTATTTGCTCCATCATAATTGCAAGTTATTGTACCAGCGCCTATATTTACCCTTTGACCAACCTCACTATCACCCACATAACTCATATGATTGATTTTAGTTTCATTCCCAATCGTAGCATTCTTTATCTCTACAAAATCGCCTATATGCACTTCGCGTCCCAGTTTTGTTCCAGGCCGAATGCGGGCATAGGGACCAATCCTACATGAATCATCAATGCGACTTTCTTCAATTAGCGTATAGGGCAATATCTTTACATCATTTCCAATATAGACATCACGTAAGATTGAGTAAGCGCCCACTTTTACATTATTACCAATAGATATTTGGCCTTCAAAAATACAACCAACATCAATTTCTACATCCTTCCCACAAACAATTTCCCCACGCACATCTATACGTTCAGGATCCATCAATGTCACCCCTTCACGCAACAATACCAACGCGCTCCTTGTTCGCAAAGCTTTTTCTGCACATGCCAACTGATAACGGTCATTAATTCCTAAAGCCTCATCTGAATCTGTAATTGAGACTGCATCAACATTCATTCCATCAGATACTGCCAACTCTACTACATCAGTCAAATAATATTCTTTCTGAGCATTACCATTTTCAAGTCGAACCAATAGATCGTTTAAACACGTTTCTGGAATACACATGAACCCGGTATTGATTTCGAGGATTTCCTTCAAATTTTCATCGGCATCTTTTTCCTCAACAATACGAATCACACTTCCATAAAGATCCCTGACAATTCGGCCATATCCATGCGGATCTTTCATAAACTGCGTCAATAACACTAACTTATTTTCACTACAAGCATCAATAAGAAGTTTCAATGTCTCAGCACGAATTAATGGGACGTCCCCATATAGCACCAGAATCCTTGCTCCCCTATCTAGGTAAGGAACTGCCTGAAGCAAGGCATGACCGGTACCCAATAACTCAGGTTGTTCCACCAGGATAAGATCCTGATTTTCAAGGAAAGCCTTAACTTGCGCCCCTCCATACCCATATACTACGATTATTTTTGCTGGACTTAGTGTGCGTGCAGACTGAATCACATATTGAAGAACTGGACGACCAGCTAATTTTTGCATAACTTTAGGCTGAGCTGAACACATCCGCGTTCCCCGTCCCGCAGCTAGAATAACTACATTAAGGGCTGTTGAAGTCAACATCAAATTCTATACCTTATGAAATTTTTCTCGCATTAATTTGCCATGGCCTGATTTGCATCATTATATGTAAAAAGGCAGCACTAGGCTGCCTTTTTACTCAAGATACAGTGGTCCCCACCTCTAATGACTTCGTTTTCTCAGCTGCTCAATAGCCTGAATCTGTGCAATGGCTTCCGCAAGCTCCGCTTGTGCTGTAGCAAAATCCATCAATCCTGATCGATCTTTCATTGCCTCTTCAGCTCGAGATTTAGCTGCCAAAGCCAAACTTTCGTCCAAATCTTCCCCACGAACTGCTGTATCCGATAGAATCGTTATTACTCCTGGCTGAATTTCAAGTACCCCACCAGAAACATATATCAATTCCTCGTTGGTTTTTCCCGGCTCCTTAATCCGCACACTTCCAGGCCTCATCCGGGTTATGAGTGGTGCGTGATGCGGGTATATACCAATCTCACCCATCTCTGCCGGAACAACCACAAACTCAGCAATGCCAGAAAAAAGCATTTGTTCAGCACTAACCACATCCACATGAACCGTCATCGCCATCATCTCCCCCATTACTGAATTAATTTGGCTTTTTCAACTGCTTCTTCAATTGAACCGACCATATAAAAAGCCTGCTCTGGAAGATGATCATACTCACCGTTAACAATCCCCTTGAAGCCTGAAATCGTATCCTTTAAAGAAACATATTTACCAGGCGTACCGGTAAAAACTTCTGCAACAAAAAAAGGTTGTGACAGGAAACGTTGGATTTTACGTGCGCGAGCCACTGCCAGCTTGTCTTCTGGTGACAATTCATCCATACCAAGAATAGCGATGATGTCTCGAAGCTCTTTATAACGCTGAAGCGTTGATTGAACGGAACGCGCAACATTATAGTGTTCTTCGCCTACCACAAGGGGATCAAGCTGACGAGAAGTTGAATCCAGAGGATCCACTGCAGGATAAATACCTAACTCAGCAATCTGACGTGACAACACGACTGTTGCATCAAGATGCGCAAATGTCGTAGCAGGTGAAGGATCAGTTAAATCATCTGCCGGAACATATACCGCCTGGATTGAAGTGATGGAACCAGTTTTTGTTGAAGTAATCCGCTCTTGCAGACGGCCCATTTCTTCAGCGAGCGTAGGCTGATAACCCACTGCTGATGGCATGCGTCCAAGTAGTGCGGAAACCTCTGTGCCAGCCAACGTATATCGATATATATTATCAATGAAAAGGAGCACATCCCGACCTTCATCACGGAAATACTCAGCCATCGTCAGACCCGTCAACGCTACACGCAACCGGTTCCCAGGCGGCTCATTCATCTGACCGTAAACTAGGGCCACCTTATCCAGAACATTGGAGTCCTTCATTTCATGATAAAAATCGTTTCCCTCACGGGTTCGTTCACCTACTCCAGTAAATACTGAAAATCCGGAATGTTCTGCTGCAATATTCCGTATCAATTCCATCATGTTTACAGTCTTGCCAACCCCGGCACCACCAAATAATCCGACTTTACCGCCTTTAGCAAAAGGACAAATAAGGTCAATAACCTTGATGCCTGTTTCAAGCAATTCGGTAGATGCCGAAAGTTCATCAAATGCGGGGGCTTTACGATGTATTGGCATCACCGATTCATTTCCAATCGGTCCTAACTCGTCTATCTGGTTCCCCAACACATCCATAATACGACCAAGTGTCTTTGGGCCTACAGGAACGGAAATTGCCGCTCCAGTACCTTTAACCTCCATCCCACGGCGCAACCCATCGGTTGTCCCCATGGCAATGGTACGCACAATACCATCACCAAGCTGTTGTTGCACTTCAAGCGTCAAATCAGGATTTGACATTTTAAGTGCATCATACACATGCGGCATATGTTCACGTGGAAACTCCACATCAACCACCGGGCCGATAATCTGTACCACTTTTCCTTGACTCATTTTTGATCCTTGGTTCATGATTAATCTGCGTCAGACCGCCGCTGCACCTGCGACAATTTCAGACAACTCCTTAGTAATGGCTGCCTGTCTGGTCTTGTTGTAGATAAGTTGCAATTCCTGTATGACATTCCCGGCATTGTCCGATGCCGCTTTCATGGCAACCATACGAGAACTTTGCTCAGACGCCATATTTTCTGCAACAGCCTGATAGATAATCGCCTCTATATATCGAACCATTAGATGATCAACCACTGACTTTGCATCCGGTTCATAAATATAGTCCCATTGCCCTTCTTGCGCATCCGAGGCATCGCCGGCGAGTGGAAGCAGCTGTTCCATTACAGGCTCTTGCTTCATAGTGTTGACAAATCGGGTGTACGCCAGCCATAACGCATCAAGCCGCCCTTCTTTATAGGCATCAAGCATGACTTTTACCGGGCCAATAAGATTGTCCAGATGGGGCGTATCACCAAGCTGAACTACTTCTGAAACAATATTGGCTCGCATACGCTGCATAAACGAAAATCCTTTTCCGCCTATTGCCGTTATATCCACCTCTATCTGGGATGAGTCCCATCCCTTCATCCGAGTCAATGCCATGCGAAGAACGTTTGTATTAAGACCTCCACACAAACCCTTATCTGATGTTACTACGATAAGCCCTACCCGTTTAATAGGTCTGGTTACTAGAAACGGGTGCCTGTATTCTGGTGAGGCTTTACTCATGTGTGCTGCAATCTTCCGGATTTTTTCACCAAAAGGGCGTGAAGCACGCATCCGATCCTGTGCCTTTCGCATTTTCGAAGCGGCAACCATTTCCATTGCACTCGTGATTTTTTGCGTATTCTGGACACTTTTAATTTTTGTCCGAATTTCCTTACCGCCTGCCATTTCCCATTCCTCGTCAGTCTGTATGCCCTAATTAGGTATCAACTTACAAACACTCGTATGTTCAATACACACCCTTGGTTTTAAATTCTTCAACTGCTTTGGTCAAAATCTTGTCGGTATCGGGATCAATATCACCAGACGCATCAATTCCATCAAGTGCTTTGCCATATTTCTCACGTACAAAAGATTGAAGCGCAGATTCAAAGGCCAGCACCTTGTTAACCGGCACATTATCCATATATCCCTTATTAACAGCATAAAGAGAAAGAACCATTGCAGACACTTTCATGGGCGAGTACTGAAGCTGTTTCATCAGTTCCGTAACCAATTTTCCACGCTCTAACTGTTTCCGTGTTGCATCATCCAAATCAGATGCGAACTGTGCAAATGCCGCCAATTCTCTATATTGTGCCAATGCAAGTCTAATACCGCCTCCTAATTTCTTTATTGCCTTGGTTTGTGCGGCACCACCTACACGAGATACTGACAAACCTGCATTGATTGCAGGCCGAATACCTGCATTAAACAGGTCCGTTTCAAGAAAGATTTGCCCATCAGTAATCGAAATCACATTCGTCGGTACAAAAGCCGATACATCTCCAGCTTGGGTTTCAATAATGGGTAGCGCTGTCAAAGAACCTGTTTTACCTTTAACTTTCCCATTAGTCACCCGCTCAACATATTCAGCGTTAACTCTAGCAGCACGTTCAAGAAGACGAGAATGTAAATAAAAAACATCCCCTGGGTAGGCTTCACGACCGGGCGGCCTTCTCAGAAGCAGAGATATCTGTCTATATGCCCATGCCTGTTTAGTCAGATCGTCATAAACAATAAGCGCGTCTTCACCTCGATCACGAAAATACTCTCCCATAGTACATCCGGAATAAGGCGCTATATACTGCATAGCAGCCGAATCAGAAGCAGTAGCGGCCACTATGATTGTATGGCCCATCGCACCATGCTCTTCGAGCTTCCTGACTACATTTGCAATTGAAGATGCCTTCTGCCCAATGGCGACATAGATACAAATTACGCCCGTACCTTTCTGATTAATAATCGCATCAATAGCTACTGCAGTTTTTCCAGTTTGCCGATCACCAATAATCAATTCACGCTGGCCCCTACCAATTGGCACCATTGCATCAATGGATTTTAGGCCGGTTTGCATAGGCTGTGAAACTGACTGCCGCGCAATCACACCTGGCGCAACTTTTTCTATAGGGGAAGACAAGTCTGTTAATATTGGGCCTTTACCGTCAATTGGCTGCCCAAGCGCATTAACTACTCGGCCAACCAACGCTTCTCCAACAGGAACTTCTAGGATCCGGCCAGTACATTTAACCGTATCGCCTTCAGTTATATGCTCGTATTCACCAAGCACCACTGCGCCAACAGAATCACGTTCCAGATTGAGCGCAAGGCCAAAAACACCTCCGGGAAACTCTAGCATCTCTCCCTGCATTACATTGCTTAGGCCATGGATACGAACAATCCCGTCAGTATTTGTTACCGCCGTTCCTTGTGTTGTTTCCTGCACACCGATATCAAGGCCTTGAATTTTACTTTTAATAAGTTCACTGATTTCAGAGGGGTTTAACTGCATGATCTCTCCTAACGTTGAAGTGTGAAAGCCATTTTCTGCAACTGTCCCTTGACAGTTGCGTCAATAACACTATCGCCAATAACGATTTTCACACCACCTATAAGTCCAGCATCTTCGTGAACACTTGCATTCACACGACGACTATATTTACTTTCTAAATGCTTTAGAAGCACATCACATTGCTTTTCAGTTAGAGGAAAAGCAGTATGAATCTGCGCTTCCAACACCCCTTGTTCGGCATCCTTAAGCAACTCAAAAAGCCTGTAAACTTCTGGCAACACATGCAACCTACTATTACTTAACAGTAGGCGAATAAAATTTCGCCCCTCCAGAGAGACATAATCTCCCATCACCGAAAACAACGCCTTTTCCTTTTGCCCATCTGGAAGATCAGGATTGTCAATAAGGTCAATAACTCGAGAATCAGAAACAACGCTTGCTGCAAACGCTAGCGTTGTTGACCAAGCGTCATAAGCATGTTCTTCTCTTGCAAGCCTATTTAAGGCTTCAGCATAAGGCCGTGCAATTGTTGTAACATCTGTAGACATAGTCAAATCTCATTCTGTAAAGAGGCAAGAAGTTCCGCATGTACCTTGAGGTCTACTTCACGGCGAAGAATCTGCTCTGCACCTGTAACTGCCAGCTGCGCTACTTGTTGACGCAAGGATTCCCTAGCCCTGTACACTTCCTGTTCAATTTCAGCTTTAGCCCCTGCAATCAATCGATCCGCTTCGGTGCGAGCCTGTTCCTTAGCTTCTTCGACAATTTGTCCGCCACGCTTTTCTGCTAACGCAATCACCTCTGATGCCTTCTCGCGTGCCTGGCGAATTATATCTTCAGCCCTATGAGCTGCAAGTTCCAAATCATGTTGACCGCGTTCACTTGCTGCCAAGCCGTCAGCAATTTTTTTGGAGCGGGCTTCCATGGCTGCAGTAATCGGCGTCCATACATATTTCATCACAAACCAAACCAGGATGATGAAAGTAATCATCTGACCGATAATGGTCGCATTTACATTCACTTGTCGCTCCCCTTGTCGCTATTGCTCAAAGATTTACCCGAGTGCACCAATAAACGGATTTGCCAACGTAAACCACATTGCCAGGCCTAGAGCAATCATGGGGAAGGCTTCCATCAAGCCACCAAAGAGGAAAGTGTTTTTCATTAGAACAGGAGCCATTTCAGGTTGGCGAGTAAGCCCTTCCAGTGTTTTTGAGCAAATCAGACCCCAACCAATAGCCGAACCCAAAGCGGCGCCAGCCAGCATGAGGCCCGCGGCGACAGCAGTCATACCCTCAATATTTGCAATCAATGCGATGTTTGCGACATGATCCATCATAAACTCCTTAGTTTTATATAATTACGGTAGTTGGTTCAATCTACGTCAGTGGCTCTCATATGCCATCGATAAATACACTATGGTCAATACCATAAATATAAATGCCTGGATGGTAATGATTAGAATATGAAAAATAGCCCATGGGGTTGACAACAATGGCTGTACCCAGAATGGTAACAACGCAATTAGAAAAAATATCAGTTCGCCAGCATACATATTACCGAACAACCGCATTGCGAGGGAAACTGGTTTTGCAATTTCTTCGACAAGTTTCATCAATAAATTAAAAGGCATTAAATATTTGCCAAAAGGGGTATAAAGAAACTCCTTGCCGAACCCTCCAAACCCTTTTGCCTTAATCCCATAATATAAACTAAGTATAAATACACTAATTGACATGGCAAATGTTGTATTCAGGTCATTCGAAGGAACAATACGTGCGTGAAGCTGTAAACCCATTGCATTACCTAGCAAATCCAATAAATCTACCGGCAACAAATCCATGGCATTCATGAGGAACACCCATACAAAAACTGTGAAGGCCAAAGGAGCAACAATTTTGCTTCGCCCATGAAATGTATTTCTTACCTGTTCATCAACGAAATCGACAATCATTTCCATGAAATTACGCAAACCAGTTGGCACTTCTGTTAAATCCTTTGCCGCTTTACGTCCAGCCCACATAATTACAAGTGCAAGAAGTGCTCCAATCAAAATGGTATCAAGATTCAAGCTCCAGAATCCATGACCTATCTTCCAGTAGGCAAGATGATCATGAATGTACATTGTAGGGTTGTCAGAGGGAGACAACATCTTTAGCGCTTCAACCACAATTAGTCCTTGAAATTATTTCTCAACGCCAGCCAATAGGTGACCTGAACCGCTGCGAACATTAGCACTGCAGGGGCAGGTGGGAGCTTTAGCCAGCCCAACAAAAACCAAAACAGTGTTACAACCATTACGGTACGAATAAGAACGCTCTTTACAATTACCCCTACAGCCCGTTGTGGTGATATTACTGCTAAAGTACTGGCACGGCGAAAACGACTGGCATAAATAAAGGCGTTGGCAAAAGCCACCGCCCCCCCAGTCAATGCCGATATCGCTATATCCGAGCCCAGCGCCACATATAATGCTGCTGAGCCGGCTAACACGAGCACTCCTTGTAACCAAGCCACTTGGTAAATGGATGTGCCCATACCATCACATTCGCAAAATCCTAAACCCGCAGTACTATATACTAAATAGGTAGAATTCGTCAACATGGCGCCAGGCTTACCAAGCCTGGCAGACATTCCAATCAAGATGATAGGCGTAGAAGAATTTGTCGAACCTCTTCCTCATTTTTATATTCAATTACAAGTTTTCCACGACCATCTTGCTTAGGCTTTAGATGAGCTCTGTAACCAAGTTTATTAACTGCCCTCACAAACCAATCTGGCTCACCGACACTGACGATGGGCTCAGGTCGAGCCAGCAATCTGGCCACTAAAGCTTCTGTTTGCCTAACTGTTAAATTCCGCTCTATTACCAAAGTCACATACTCTTCCTGACAAGCAATTTCCAGAGGTAACAAGGCTCTGGCATGACCCATGTCTATTTGTGATGCCAATAAATGTTTCTGAACCACAGGTGCAAGTTGCAATAATCGCAATAAATTACTGACAGCGCTTCGTGAACGACCAACAGATTCTGCCGCTTCCTGATGCGTCAATCCAAATTCCTCAATCAATCGAGCGATACCCAGTGCTTCTTCAAGCGGATTAAGATCCTCTCGTTGAATATTTTCAATTAATGACATTGCTAATGCATCTTCATCAGCTATTTCACGAACTTGCACTGGCACCTGTTCAAGCCCGGCCTGTTTTGCAGCGCGCCATCGTCGCTCTCCTGCAATAATTTCATATTTTTCAGATTCTATTGGGCGAACCAGTATTGGTTGCATAACCCCTTGCCGCCGAATAGATTCACTTAGTCTAGTTAATGATTCAGCATCCATCTGTGAACGTGGTTGGTATTTTCCAGGTACCAGGATATCTACTGATAGTGTATTGATAATTTTATCAGGCTCACTACCAAGCAACACATCAAGACCCCGGCCTAATCCTTTAAGTCTCGTCATTGGGCGTACTCCAAAGCGGCTTTACGAATCATTTCCCCTGCCAAAGTAAGATAAGCTTGTGCACCCTTGGATTTTTTATCATGCACCAAAACGGGAACACCAAAACTCGGCGCTTCAGCCAAACGGATATTTCGTGGAATCACCGTACGATATACCTTGTCACCGAAATGTTGCTGTAATTGGGAAGAAACCTGTTGTGCCAATGCATTGCGTGGATCAAACATCGTTCGAAGTAGTCCCTCAATTTCAAGATCTGGATTCAGATGCGACCGAATACGCCGAATGGTTTGTACCAAATCAGACAGCCCTTCAAGGGCATAGTACTCGCACTGCATAGGAATCATGACAGACTGGGCAGCACAGAGTCCATTTACAGTCAAAAGGTTCAGGGCAGGAGGACAATCTATAAGAATATAGTCATATTCCGATTGCACATCTAGCAAACTAATTTTAAGCCGATGTTCCCGATCAGACATACCAACCAATTCAATTTCTGCGCCTGCCAGTTCCCGGTTAGACGGGAGCAAATCATATTGACCTTTACCAGAAGGAATAAGAACATCTTGAACCTCAGCCTCACCCAATAAAATATCGTATATGGATCGATTAAGTGTGTTTTTATCCACACCACTGCCCATAGTAGCGTTCCCCTGAGGGTCTAGGTCAACAACAAGAACTCGACGCTTTGTCATGGCGAAGCTTGCAGCAAGATTTACCGTAGTCGTTGTTTTCCCAACGCCACCTTTCTGGTTTGTCACTGCCAGTATTCTTGCCATAACCCTCCCCAAATAAGTTTACAGCCCGTTAACTTTCATTTTTTTGCTTGCCGATTTCAATACAATCAAGTGTCGCTTGGCATTCAAGCCTGGCACGGAAAGAGGTATCACTTCTGAAACATCAATATTATCTGGTAGATGCAATAATTCATCGTACGGGTATATACCTTTCATTGCCAAAATTTTACTATTTAGATGGCATAATGGCTGAACCAAGCGCACATATTCACCCAAATCACAAAATGCACGTGAAATTAAGCAATCAAAGGATTTTTGATGCCCAAATGCATCTACCCTTTCACAAACAACGGACACATTTCCTAGCCCCAGTTCCAATTTGGCTTGAGTCATAAATGTAGTTTTTTTATGATTGCTATCGAGCAGTGTAACTGCGATATCTGGTCTTGCTATTGCAAGAGGAATCCCTGGCAACCCAGCCCCACTACCTACATCAAGTATAGAATCTCCATTGATCCAAGGCAGCACTGATAGCGAATCCATAAGATGCTGGGAAAGCATCTCTTCAGGATCGCGTATAGCTGTCAGATTATATACTCGGTTCCATTTAATAATCAGTTCAATATATGCAACGAGCTTGTCTGCCATTTCAGCTGACAAGCTAAGATCCATAACCTCAGCCAACTTTACAAGATTCGCGCGGTCAATCATGCATTTTCAACCTTGCCACAACGATTTTCTCTTTTCCTAAGATAAACCAACAATAATGAAATTGCGGCTGGAGTTACTCCACTAATGCGTGAGGCCTGTCCCAATGAATGGGGCCTATGAACATTTAACTTTTGAGTGACTTCTGCCGACAACCCCTTTACCTGAGAATAATCTATATCATCTGGTAAAATCATTTGCTCAAATAATTGTAGGCGAGCTATCTCGTCATGTTGCCGTGCAATATAACCTGCGTATTTGACGTTGGTTTCAACCTGTAAACCTACCGCATTATCTACGCAGCTTCCTGCTAAGCCAGGAAGAGTCATTAATTCGGCATAATGTACATTTGGACGTCTTAACAATTCTTCCAGGCTGTATTCTCGTTCAAGCTTCTGTCCAAATACCCGGATGGCATCATCACAATTCAGGTTTTGAGGATTTACCCAAGTGCTTCGCAATCTTTGCGCTTCATTTTCAATCGACTCCATTTTTAGACAGAATTTTTTCCAACGCTCATCATCTACGAGCCCTAAAGTCCGCGCCTTTTCTGTTAACCGAGCATCGGCATTATCTTCACGAAGCATTAAGCGATATTCAGCACGGCTCGTAAACATCCGATAAGGTTCACTTGTCCCACGCGTAATCAAATCGTCCACCAGCACACCAACATAAGCTTCATCACGATTCAGGAAAAATCCTTGCTTATCTCGGACAAACAAAGCTGCATTGATCCCTGCAAGCAACCCTTGGGCAGCGGCTTCTTCGTAACCAGTAGTCCCATTAATCTGTCCTGCAAAGAACAACCCATGTATCTGTCGGGTTTCAAGGGTTGGTTTAAGGCCTTTAGGATCGAAATAGTCATACTCAATAGCATACCCCGGACATGTAATATGTGCCCTAGAAAAACCTGGGATTGACCTCACAAGGGAAAGCTGAACATCGAAAGGAAGACTAGTTGAAATCCCGTTTGGATAAATTTCACTGGTCGTCAACCCTTCTGGTTCAACAAAAATCTGATGGGATTCACGCCCAGTAAAGCGCATGATCTTATCCTCTATAGAAGGGCAATATCGAGGCCCAACCCCTTCAATCAACCCGGTATATAATGGCGATCGATCTAACCCTGCGCGTATAATCTCATGGGTCTCCCGGGTTGTATGGGTAATAAAGCAAGGTACCTGTCGAGGATGGGATTCAGCATTACCGGTATATGAAAAAACGGGGATCGGTAAATCTCCCGGCTGAATTGTCATAACTGAAAAGTCCACAGTCTTGCCATCTATTCGGGGTGGAGTACCGGTTTTCAACCGACCCACAGGGAGATTTAACTCGCGTAAAAATGAAGCTAACTGATTCGATGGCGCTTCTCCAGCACGACCTCCAGCAATTTTTTCAAGACCAACGTGTATCTGGCCAGCAAGAAAGGTCCCAACTGTTAGTACAACTGATCGGGCATGAAATTCTAAACCAGCTTGCGTGCGAACACCTATAACATGATCATTTTCTATAAGAAGAGCATTGACTGGTTGCTGGAACAGCCTAAGATTTTCCTGTGTCTCCAAACGAGAGCGAATGGCCTGACGATACAAAACCCGATCAATTTGTGCACGGGTTGCACGCACAGCTGGACCCTTGCTGGCATTCAAAATCCGGAACTGAATTCCGGCTTCATCTGCAGCAATAGCCATTATACCACCCATTGCATCAATTTCCTTAACTAGATGGCCCTTACCAATACCACCTATTGATGGGTTGCACGACATCTGGCCGAGAGTATCAAAAGAATGGGTCAAAAGTAACGTTCCAATACCCATGCGAGCACTTGCCAAAGCAGCCTCTGTTCCTGCATGCCCCCCGCCCACAATGATCACATCATAAACATCATTATCCATCATTTTTAGCTCGACAAAATGGTTCCACGTGAAACACGCATGCAATCATTTTATCACGAAAGGGGAGAGCTGCTATGAATTTGAGACCGGGAGATAAACGAAGAAAATCAAATGCCTTGATAATAAGTATAATATGCGAGCACTTTTTTTACATAATCTTGTGTTTCTGCAATCGGAGGAACCTTGTATCCGCTTCTCACAACACTCGTAGGTCCTGCATTATATGCAGCCAAAACCAGCTTCAGGTTTCCATCAAAACGATTCATAAGGTAACTCAAATAACGCGCGCCTGCGCTTATACTCTGTCTCGGATCGAATGTATCACTTACCCCATAAGTCCTCGCAGTCTCCGGCATCAGTTGCATTAGTCCATGTGCCCCACTACTTGAAATTGCCTTAGGATTAAAGTTAGATTCTGCTGCCATAACAGCCATAATTAAAGCTTCATTCAACCCATTACGATTTGCAGCATCTGCAATAATGCCATGATAGCTTGAAGGGAACTTGGGAATATCCAGAACACTTGCCTGGCTTATCGAGACTATAGGCGTCACTGGTTTTGTTTGCTGCGCCTGAGAGGATTCCTCACCCATGCCCATATGAAACCGCTGCGATACTAATAAAACAATATTATTTAAAACCCCGTTCATTGATGAACTAGAAATCATGAATTGAACAGAACATAAGCCAACCCCCGTAGCCAATACTATGACTCCTATTGTTTTAGGCCAGCGTAAACGTTCGAATACAGTATTCTGTTTCATAAAAGTTCCATCCAACTCAGCACCCGGATTTCAACAAATGGCTAGCGGGCAAAATGATATTCAGACTGATTGAGCAAGCAGAAAAACAGGTGAGATTTTTAAATCGCGTATAATCATATCACAGAAACATATTTTGTCAAAAATAATTTGGTTTTACTATTTTCCAATACAAAATCTTGAAAAAATCTCTCCCAACAATGCCTCACTGTCAAATGTCCCTGTAATCCGGCTTAGGGTTTGATGGGCTGTGCGTAGCGACTCTGCTAAAAGTTCACAGACCTCATAATTTTGGAGCGCTTGGTCAAGTTGATCCCGAGTTAGCCTAAGCGCTTCGATATGCCTATTGCGCGCTGTAAAAGCCCCCTCCCCAAAATCTCTTGACTCAACAAATATACGCAACTCTTCGCGCAACTTATTCAAATTGAGTCCGCTATGCGCAGAGACAGCAATTCCCCCAAATAGACCTGAATGCTGTGCTATAAGATCAATTTTGTTATAAATTTTCCATACAGGAACATTTTCTGGAATATTTTCAGGCTCTGACAACTCCTTAGACGTAGCATCAATAACCCATAACACCAGGTCAGCTGTTCTCATTGCTTTATGAGCACGGCTAATACCTTCAGTCTCAATAGGATCCAGCGTTTTATGCAATCCGGCAGTATCCGTCATACTCAACAATACTGGCCCAACTTGTATTGTTTCTGTGATTGGATCACGAGTAGTTCCAGCATAGGGAGTAACAATTGCAACATCATCCCCAGCAAAGGCATTTAACAAGGTAGATTTACCAACATTTGGTGGGCCAGCTATAACAACTGATACACCATCTTGGATTCGTTTCCCACTTTGGGCTTGAACCAAAAGAGCACCCAGATCATTCTGTAGATCAAGTAAGCGCTGGCATGCATTAAATTTATCTAGGATATCTATATCCTCTTCAGGAAAATCAATTGAAGCTTCAACAAGCATACGCAATTCAATTAACCTCTCGCACAATCCATTAATTCTTTGTGAAAACACGCCACTAAGGGATCGAAGGGCGGCTCGGGCTGCCTGCGCAGAAGATGCTTCAATAAGATCAGATACACTTTCGGCTTGCACTAAATCAATTCGGTTATTCAAAAATGCCCGTTTAGTGAATTCGCCAGGCAATGCAAGCCTTGCACCCAAATCAATGCATCTATCCAGCACTAAATTGAGTACTGCAGGCCCCCCATGTCCTTGAAACTCAAGAACTGATTCACCTGTATAGGAATTCGGGGCCGGGAAGTACAGAAGAATGCCTTCGTCCAAAACATCGCCTAAAGCATCTCTTAATTTACAAAAATGTGCATGACGCGGTTTAGGGTCAATGCCAGAAAGTTGATTGGCAAAAAGACGGACATCAGGACCAGAAATACGTACTACACCGATGCCACCATGCCCAGGAGCTGTGGCAATGGCAGCAATAAGTTCAGTGACGTGATTCACCTGAAGAGGAACTTGCATTGTTTACAGATCTGTTGATATACCATTGCTGGGTAATAGAAACTATATTATTAACTAACCAATACAGCACAAGCCCTGCAGGAAAAAACATAAAAAACACGGTCATTGCAACAGGCATAAAAAGCATAACCTTCTCTTGAATCGGATCAACGGGTTTTGGATTGATGCGCGTCTGAATAAACATTGTAATACCCATAATAAGCGGCAGTACATAGTAAGGATCCTTTAAAGAAAGATCATGGATCCAGAATATAAATGGTGCGCCACGTAACTCAAAACTACTAATCAATACCCAATAAAGAGACAAGAAAACAGGAATTTGCACAACCACAGGAAGGCAGCCACCAAGCGGATTTACCTTTTCCCGTTTGTAAAGCTCCATAATTTCCTGATGCATCTTCTGTTTATCTTTACCAGACTGCTCTTTAATCCGTTGAAGGCGAGGAGCCAAAACACGCATCTGGGCCATGGAACGATAGCTTTTTGCGGACAGGGGATAAAATACAATTTTGATAAGAAGGGTCAAAATTATAATTGAAAACCCCCAGTTTTTAACGATTTGGTGAATATGGCGAAGAAGCCAAAATATTGGTTTCGCAAATATGGCCAGCTTCCCGTAGTCTATTGTCAGTTCAAGACCCGGAGCCGTTTTAGCAAGCAGCTTTTCATCCTTTGGGCCGACAAACAATCCCATTGAAACTTTCTGACTTTGACCTGGAGAAATTGAAATAGGTGACAGCATGACGCCAGCAGTGAAAAGATGTTTTCCTATTGCACGTGTATAGAATTTTCTTTCAAACCCTGCTGGGGGCAACCATGCAGAAAGAAAATAATGCTGTTCCATGGCAATCCATCCATCTTGCGACTGATGTGGATAGCTTTCTTCGCCTTTTGAAATCGTCTCAAATCCAATTTTTTTAAGCTTGCTGGCATTCGTATAAAGAACAGGGCCCGTATAAGAATGCAAAACAGCGGAATCACTCGGCGCTTTAGCATCAGAACGTAAAAACTGAAAATACGGAGTAGCATTGATGGGCTGGTTTGTATTGTTTGTAATCAGGTATGCAAGATTAATTACATAACTTCCGCGGTGAAACGTAAAAATCTTGTCAACACTTGTGCCATCTGGTGCATGATAATGAAGCGTAACTCTGACTGTATCCTGACCAGGCTGCATAGTAACATTCGATACATCTGCCGTATAAATCTGAAGGTGTGTGGGGAGTCCAGGTCCAAGCAAGCCACTCTGCGCAACATATGGGATAGGTGAGGTTGCAAATAATTTCAGGGGTTCATTAGGATGCTCCGGCTCACGCTGATTGAGTAAAGACAAACCACGGATATCTCCCCCAACAGTGTTAAGCTGTACAGAAAACAAGTCAGTATTAACTGTAATTAATTGTCCATTAGCAAATGTCGTGGCTGTAGAAGGCTGCGGAGAGACAGATCCGGGCTGAATTAAACTTGAACTACTAACTGTCTGTGTTTGTTTAGCCTGTTCGTTTGTACCTTGCCAATTTTGCCATAGCATCAATATGGCAAATGACATAATCATCAACAAGATTAGTCTGCGCGTATCCATTATATTTTTCTCAATACGTTATGGGAGCGGATCAACTCCGCCAGCATGCCAAGGATGGCAACGTCCAATCCGTTTCATGCCGAGCCATATTCCACGCCAAGCACCATAACGTTCGATTGCCTCACGGGTATATTCAGAGCAGGAAGGTAAATATCGGCAATGAGCCCCGGCTAAAGGGCTCATGAGTAACTGATATAGGCGAATCATGAAGACACAGAAGCGAGACATGTCATAAGCTTGGCGAAAAGTTGTTCAAGTTCTTTCATTGCGATTAAATACGACCCACGCGCAAGTGGCTTTTTAACTCGCACTATATAATCTATAGTGCCTATATCATGCTGTTTTAGACGAAAAACATCGCGCACGACTCTCCTCGCATAATTACGATCAACTGCGCGTTTTGCTACCTTACGCGTTACTATCACTGCAAGACAAGGAAAATGTTGACTGTTTAAGCGCCCAGCGATCTGAAAGCATTCTCCACTGACACGCCGTGATTTACCAAGAACAGTAGTTATCATTGCTGACCGTAGACGGTTGTGACGCTCAAACCTATAACGGCGTGATGAGATCATACAAAGCTAGACTGCGAGTCTCGCTCGCCCTTTGGCGCGTCTGGCACTGATAACCGCTCTCCCGCTCCGAGTTTTCATACGTACCAGAAACCCATGTGTACGACGACGTCGAATTTCTGATGGCTGATAGGTTCGCTTCATATCTAATGCCCTTTTAAAGCCCTTTTGATAAGGCTATATAAAACGCACTATTAGACCTTGATCAAGACAACATGTCAACTCCATTTTCCCTACACCACATGTAGATAACAGAAGGCAAACCAGCTAGAATGTTATCTTGAAACCCGCGATAAGAAACAAGACGGGCCACCTGGAACTTTGATAAATACCCACCGGAAAACTGACTGACAATATGGAAGGATTTTGGCTAGACTGCCTGAGGCGGTTCGAGCAGGAGTTGACTTCGCAACAATTCAACACCTGGATCAAGCCGTTGAAGTTTGAAGCGGATACTGCCAGCCTGAGGCTGATTGCGCCCAATAAATTTGTGCTGCAGTGGATTAAAGATCGGTTTTTATCTCGCATAGAGGCAATGGTATTAGAATACTTTAAAGTACCTACCCCCATTTACCTGTGCCTTCCTGATCCAAATGCAATAAACACGCCCATTCAATCAAATAGCGTTAATCCATTAATTAATACTAAACTAGCCCCACACCCTGAAAAACCTGTTACTTCTAATCCTCAAACTGTTCGCAAAGACACATCCAGACTGAACCAGACCTTTACATTTGATAACTTTGTCAGTGGAAGGGCCAATCAACTTGCACGTGCGGCTGCCATACAGGTAGCAGAAAATCCAGGAGTTGCCTACAATCCACTTTTTGTATATGGAGGGGTAGGTCTCGGTAAAACACATCTTATCCAGGCAATTGGGAACTTGGTGTTGGAGAATAATCACAATGCTCGGGTGCGTTATCTTCATGCAGAACGTTATGTATCAGACGTTGTCCGTGCATATCAGCATAAAGCTTTTGATGAATTTAAACGAGATTACCATTCTTTAGATGTGTTACTTATTGATGACATTCAGTTTTTTAGTGGAAAATCGAGAACGCAAGAAGAGTTCTTTTATGTTTTCAACGCCCTTACAGAATCCCACAAACAAGTCATCATCACATGTGATACTTACCCCAAAGAAATTGAAGGGATGGAAGACAGGTTAATATCACGTTTTGGATGGGGGCTCACAGTTTCTATCGATCCACCAGAGCTTGAAATGCGAGTTGCAATTCTTATTAACAAAGCCAAAACAGAACGAATAACATTGAATGAAGACGTTGCTTTTTTCATTGCAAAACAAATTCATTCAAATGTAAGAGAATTAGAAGGCGCACTCAAAAGAGTTCTAGCATTTTCTCGTTTTTCAGGTCTGCCAGTAACGCTTGGGCTTGCTAAAGATGCGCTTAAAGATCTGCTGGCAGTCCAGAACCGACAAATCTCCATAGAAAATATTCAAAAAACCGTCGCGGATTATTATAAAATTAAAGTCGCAGATATGTATTCCCGTAAACGATCACAACAGATTGCAAGACCTCGGCAAGTTGCAATGGCCCTTGCCAAGGAACTAACAAACCTTAGCCTACCTGCAATCGGAGATGCATTTGGCGGACGAGATCATACAACTGTTCTACATGCCTGCCGTAAAATTGTAGAACTAACAGCTATCGATCCCACCCTTATGCGCGAATTTAACATGCTTCTACAGGTGCTGCGCGGCTAACAGGATCACCCAACCAATCGAGATCAAGGGTTAATTATGGTTCTTCTACAAACTGAAAGAGATGCGCTTCTAAAACCTCTACAAACTGTAACAGGCATTGTTGAACGTAGGCATACACTTCCCATATTATCAAATGTCCTGATTGAAGGTGGTGAGGGTGTGCGTTTAACTGCAACCGATCTTGAAATCCAGGTACGCACGAATTCGGATACACTAAAAGTACAGCAACCTTTTGCTGTAACAGTTTCAGCTAGAAAACTACAAGAAATCCTGCGTGCGCTTCCAGATACCGCTCAAATTGTTATTGAAGAAGAAACTGGAAAACTTGTACTTCGTGCTGGAACCAGTCGTTTTACCCTGCAGACACTTGGTGCCGAAGATTTTCCAGTACTTACTTTGTCCGACGATGTACTCACAACACTCAGGCTCCCGCAGACTCAACTTGGCAGGCTTATTTCCCAGGTGTCTTACGCAATGGCCCAGCAAGATATGCGCTATTATCTTAATGGCCTACTTATGGTAGTGGATGAAGCCGCAATCAAACTCATTGCTACTGACGGGCACCGTTTAAGTTACGCAAGTTATCCTCTGGCAGTTGGCGCGGCAATCCTCCCTTCCGGATCATCGGTTCAAGAAGCAATCTTGCCCCGTAAAACAGTTCTGGAATTAGCCCGCCTTATGGTAGACACTGACCAGGATGCGGTAATCCAGCTTTCTAAAAACCAGGTCATGACCAGTTTTGGCAACACTTCCATTGTTTCAAAGGTCATTGATGGCAAATTTCCAGACTACACACGTGTAATTCCCATCAATCACCCTAAAAATGTTTGTATAGATCGACTCACATTGCTTTCTGCGATGCAAAGAGTAGCGATTCTTTCAAATGAAAAGTTCCGTGGTGTAAGACTCCTCCTTAGTGAAATGAGCCTTAAAGTTATCAGTAACAATATGGAACAGGAAGAAGCCGAAGAGTCGATCGACGTGCAGTATCACGGCGAACCCCTTGATATTGGCTTTAATATTACTTATCTGCTAGACGTCCTGAACAACCTTCACACTACAGAGGTTAATCTTTCATTTGGAGACGCCAATTCAAGCTGTCTGGTTACTATGCCTGGAGACGAACAATTCAAGTATGTGGTCATGCCTATGCGAATTTAATGTTCCACGTGAAACAGGGGTTAAGTTAGGTTTAAACCGTGATTTCTGATATAATAATCGATGTTGGGGGATTATAAATGAAAGATCGGATTTACCCTTTCGGCCTTGCACCCATTCCAATCATATTTTTCAAAAAAATGCCCTAAGCTAAGATATTTTTCTAGGGCAAGATTTAAGTACTCGAGGTATCCATGTCGACTTATGATTCCAGTAACATCAAAGTACTAAAGGGTCTGGATGCAGTGCGAAAACGCCCGGGCATGTACATTGGAGATACATCGGATGGCACTGGACTGCACCATATGGTTTTTGAGGTAATCGACAACGCAATTGATGAAGCATTAGCAGGGCACTGTAATGAAATACGCGTAAGCATACATGACGATAATTCAATCAGTGTCACCGATAATGGTCGAGGTATTCCAACAGATATCCATGAAGAAGAAGGAAGATCTGCAGCGGAAGTCATTATGACTGTTTTACATGCTGGGGGTAAATTTGACAATAACAGTTATAAAATTTCAGGTGGACTACACGGGGTAGGTGTTTCTGTAGTCAATGCATTATCAGAGTGGCTACGGCTAACAATTCGCCGTGACTCCGTAATCCACCAAATGGAATTCAAGCACGGGGAGCCTGTATCGCCCTTGATTCCAGTTGGGGCGACCGAAAAACGGGGTACTGAAGTTCATTTCATGCCAGCAAAAGAGACATTCGGCCAAATCGAATTTCATTATGACATTTTAGCCCGACGTATTCGGGAACTTTCTTTCCTCAATAATGGTGTCTCAATAACACTAATCGACCACCGCAATGGAAAAGAAGAAAATTTTGCTTTTACAGGAGGTGTAGCGGGTTTTGTTGAATTCATGAACAAAACCCGTAATGTGCTTCATCCTAATATCTTTCACGCCATAGGAGAAAAGGATGGCGTTATTGTAGAAGCTGCATTACAGTGGACAGATGCTTATCAAGAAACTGTACAATGCTTTACAAACAATATCCCCCAACGTGACGGCGGAACTCATCTAACCGGCTTCCGTGCCGCTCTAACACGCACCCTAAATCAGTACATAGTTGATAATGAGCTTGCCAAGAAAGCCAAGATCGAACTGGCAGGTGACGATATGCGCGAAGGGCTTACGGCCATATTATCTGTTAAGATACCAGATCCAAAATTTTCATCCCAGACAAAAGACAAGCTGGTATCGGGAGAAGTTAGACCCATTGTTGAAGAAATCATAGCTGAAAAACTGTCCGCTTTCCTGCTTGAAAAACCAGTTGATGCAAAAAATATAGTAAATAAAATCATAGAGGCGGCTCGTGCTCGCGAAGCAGCACGTAAAGCACGTGACATGACAAGGCGTAAAGGAATCATGGACGGGCTCGGGCTGCCTGGTAAATTAGCTGATTGTCAAGAACGGGATCCAGCACTTTGTGAGCTATATCTCGTTGAGGGTGACTCTGCCGGTGGCTCTGCTAAACAGGGAAGAGACCGAAAATTCCAAGCAATTTTGCCACTCAAGGGTAAAATTTTAAATGTAGAAAAAGCCCGCTTCGATCGGCTCATCGCTTCTAATGAAATAGTAACCCTTATTACTGCGCTTGGGACTGGCATAGGAAAAGAGGAATACAGTGCTGAAAAGTTACGATACCATCGTATCATAATCATGACAGATGCAGATGTGGATGGATCTCATATTCGCACACTGCTACTAACATTTTTTTACAGACAAATGCCAGAACTCCTTGAAAGGGGACACATATATATAGCTCAACCCCCGCTCTACAAAGTTAAACATGGAAAACAAGAACATTACATTAAAGATGATCTGGAACTTAAACAGCATCTTCTTCGTTTGGCACTCGAAGGTGCATCGCTTAAAACCAGCAGTGATACCGAACCTCTTACTGTTGAAGCCATTGAACACTTGGCGCGTGAATATCTCATGGCTGAGGCAGTCATTGATCGTCTAAGCCGCATGATAGATCCTGAAATTCTTCATAGCCTTATCTATTTGCCACGAATTAATCTATCCAATCGCCTAACGGCTCTTGAAAGCGTGAACATTTTAAGAACAGTTTTACCTCATGAATATGAAATTCAGACAGAAGAGGATGGCCTTAGAGATACAATGCGGCTCATCATTCGCAAAAATATACATGGAAATATTCGCATTAACTCTATTGATGATGTTTTTGTTACTAGTGGTGATTACCTACAATTATTACGCACTGGAGAAGCCTTGTCTGGGCTTATTCACAATGGCGCAACAATTCAAAGGGGCGAACGAATTCAAGGTATCCACGATTTTCGTGAAGCATTAGACTGGCTTCTTGCTGATGTTCGTAGGAACATGAATATCCAGCGTTATAAAGGTTTAGGGGAAATGAATCCTGAACAATTGTGGGAAACCACCATGAACCCAAATGTCAGACGCCTGCTTAAAGTTCAAATAGAAGACGCGATAGCTGCTGATCAGATATTTATTACCCTTATGGGTGATGAAGTAGAACCAAGACGAAACTTTATTGAAGAAAATGCCCTCGTAGCCTGTAATCTCGATATATAAAACCATAGAAAACCTAGATGATAGCCATATGTTATATAAGGTAATTTAATAAAACAGTGATTGCTGCGAATGAGATTTTTTTGTGGAGACGAGACAGCATGTTCGGCGACAAATTTTCTGGGTATCCCGCCAAATATTACCGCTTTATTTTACTAAAAATTGCATGATGTCATAGTGCATTACCCTGATCAAAAAATCCGCAAAATATTTGTTAATGCGATTGAACTAAATTAAGAATAATTTTGTAATATACGAAACGGAAAGCGGGATCTAAATGTTACAGCAAATTTAACGGCGTTCTGTATCCTGTAAAGAGGGGTTGTGGCATCAGGACGCAGACCACCTAGCACTGATTACCCAGAAAATGTACCTGAAAACACTATAAAAACAGATAGATATTCGAGCCGCACTTCCTAGAAGTGATAATTTCCACCATGAACGGATCAATTAGCCAACCTTATTTATAATAAGGTAAAATCATGTCGTTGGTATTGATATCTTTTAGAATCAGTCTAAACATGTATTAAAAACATATAATGGGATTCCTTAATACACGCTTTCTTCATTTTTCAAGGAATGTGAGTTGAGATTCTATTATAGAACCAGCCAGACACCAGTTTAATTAAGTAATCTAACAAAACTCAATTGCATCTATTAATTCACTGTGGTAGCTTCCACAGCTTCCACAGCTTCCACAGCTTCCACAAATCCACATTCTTTTTGTGGACACACTCGTTCAACGCCTCTACGCTTTGTAATCTTTAACGTCAATATTGGCCAACCACATTTTGGACAAGGCGTATCAATGGGTGGATTCCACGTGGCATATTTACACTTTGGGTAAGAAGCGCAGGAGTAAAACATCTTTCCATAACGACTTTTACGTTCAATAAGATTGGAAGATTTACAAACAGGACAAATCACACCACTATCCTTAGGTTTCTCAATTGCTTCGATAAATTTACATTTCGGATAATTTGAACATCCAATAAATCTTCCATAAGGGCCAGACTTGATCACTAGCTCGCCTCCACAAGTGGGGCAAGAACGATCTGCCAGAGACTCTGGTTTAATTTCCTCTGCAATGTCACCATTCAAATTGCGAGTGTAGTTACATTCAGGGTAACCCGTACAACCCACAAATTTATCTCTTTTCCCTAATCTAATAGATAAAGGTTTGCCGCATTTTGGACAAAGTTCGTCTAAAGGTTCCTGCGTAATTTCTTGCCGTTTTATATTTTGTTTTTCAAGTAACTGATGACTAAAATGATTCCAAAATTCATGCAGAACGGGGCGCCATTCCGCCCTACCATTTGCGACCTCATCCAACTCGTCTTCCATCTTGGCTGTAAAATCATAATCCACATAACGAGCAAAATGTTCAGAAAGAAAACGATTTACAACTCGACCTACATCAGTTGGAACAAATCGCTTCCGATCCAGCGTAACATACTCGCGATTAAGCAAAGTCGAAATAATCGAAGCATAAGTGGAAGGGCGGCCAATTCCATACTCTTCCAGTGTTTTTACCAAACTAGCCTCACCATAACGGGATGGTGGTTGCGTAAAATGTTGCTCTCCATAAAGCTTATCTACTTGCAAAACTTCCTGTTCTATAAGAATAGGTAGTTTCCCACGGCCTTCGATTTGATCAGCTGGTTCTTCCTCATCTTCCTGATAGACAGAAATGAAGCCAGGAAACATTAAAGTCTGGCCATTGGCATGAAATAAGGCCGTATCGCCACCCATGGACAAATCAACTGAAACCGTATCAAATTCGGCCGGGCTCATTTGAGAACTGATTGTTCGCTTCCAAATCATTTCATATAATTTCATCTGATCAGACGTTAAATATTCTCGAACTAACTCTGGTGTATGCTCAATAGAGGTAGGACGAACAGCTTCATGTGCCTCCTGTGCATTCTTAGATTTGTTTTTATATGAATTAGGATGTTTCGGAAGAAAAGAGGGGGCAAATTTCTGTTCAATATAATTACGAATTTCTTCAATTGCCTCCGTTGCCAAATTAACGGAATCTGTACGCATATATGAAATCAAGCCAACCGCATTGCCAGCAATAGAAACCCCTTCATAGAGTTGTTGGGCAATTCTCATGGTACGATCAGTTGTGAACCCAAGCTTCTTTACGGCTTCTTGTTGCAATGTTGAAGTTGTAAATGGAGCAGCTGGATAGCGTAACTTTCGCTTCTTTTCAATCTTCTTTACAGTTACGCCATCTTCAATGCAACTAGTCAATTGTGATAGGACGTCCTGGTGAGCCTTATCAGTATTAACTTCAAACTGGTCCAGTTTATGTCCATTCAACTGGGATAGTTTGGCTGTAAATGATTGCCCGGTCTTTGATAAATCGACGTGTAGACTCCAATATTCCAGCGATTCAAAAGCTTCAATCTCAATTTCCCTCTCAACAATGAGTCGAAGAGCGGGTGATTGTACCCGTCCAGCAGAAAGCCCTCTACGCACTTTTCGCCACAAAAGTGGGGAAAGATTAAAGCCAACAAGGTAATCTAATGCTCTACGAGCTTGTTGGGCATTTACAAGAGGCATAAGCAAGGGCCTAGGATGTTCCACAGCATGACAAACCGCCGATCGGGTAATTTCATGAAACTCTACCCTATGAACAATCTTGTCCTTTAAGAGTTTTTTATCACGCAATATTTCAATAAGATGCCACGCAATGGCTTCACCTTCACGGTCTGGGTCAGTGGCAAGATAAATATTTTTTACACCACGAACCGCTTTAGCTATAGCATCAATATGCTTAACATTGCGACTTACCGCTTCATATTTCATAGCAAATTCATGTTCAGGATCAACTGCGCCCTGCTTAGGGACCAGATCTCGAACATGGCCATATGACGCCAGGATCTCAAAATCTGATCCTAGATATTTTTTTAACGTCTTAGCTTTGGAAGGTGATTCAACAATAAGCAAACTGGTGGGCATGTAAACACCATATAAACAATAATCGGGTGATGATAGTTTGGCTTTGAAGATACTGCAAGAAAAAGGCATCAATGCATCAATGGATCGCCCTCACCAAACAGCAATTCTTCTATGAAAAGATAATCATGCGCTTGCCCTTGGCACCACAGGACCATAAGGGTGATCCATTTAATATGCTCAAGGCTTACTTCTTCATCCTTAATCGCAAGCGCACGATCAATAATCCATTCACGTTGAATAGGATTTAGAATTCCAGAAATACTTAAAAATGTGAGAAAGCCTCTCGATTCACTATCCAACGCCTGTAGTTCAGGCCCGGCATATATCCGATATGAAGCGCTATTTGCAAGGCTTTCAGGGTAAGGTTGATTTTGTGGCAATGATTCCAAACCCCGTAACCAATCAAAAGCAAGATTAATTTCTTTACTATCAAACCCAGCCTGTGTTAATTCACGGGTCAATACATTTTGATCAGGATGGATATCCGCTTCAAAATAATTTTCAAAAAGATAAACTAGGATATCAAACATTAATCCCTCTTGTTTAATGTCCGGCCAACAATGGCTGCGGAAGATTGCGCTTATTTTCAAGCATGTCCGAAAGGGGGCCAGACGTCAAGAAATCGATGATCACGCTGCAGGGACAAATGCTTCAGCTCCAATCTTTACAGGCCTGTTTGCCTGTATTACAACCGCATAAGAAAGGTGGGCAAATGCATGAAATATATATAAAACAATATGGGAATGGCGGTGAAGACCGTCAACTTTGGCATTTTCATTTCTCCCTCCCGAGACAGCCATGTTTTTTACCTCCAAAACGGCCCCGTTTTCAAGTCCATCCTCAACTCCCCGATTGAGTATTACAACTGAATTAGTTGCAGCTTCTCCAATTCCATGCCCCATGGCTACAACTCTTGCGTCAATGGGAGCATGGGGAAGGTATGGGAAAACCGGAACAGGCATTGCAGGTGGCGGAACCAATCGGTCTCCCGGATCAACCTCTTTCACTGCGTATAATATTCTGACTTTGGCTGGATTACCTGGAACTATAACCTTTGCATTTCCCAACCATACCGCCTCTACACCCAAATAACTTCCGTCCACTGGATCCTTTAACCTACGGCTAACCCTATAAAGGGCTAGCACCTGACCTGCTGTAGCCGTCAATCCTTTCACATATATAACTGTATCAGGCGAGCCAACCAGATGATGCCCCTCAACCTGAACAACCTTTGACGCATCTTTAAGCAAATTACTAGACATTAATAATGAATAAGACAAAAAGGGATAAATCGAATTGACATTAAAGCCCGGGATAGGCTCAGGCTTTATGGGCGTTGATCTTATAGTGGGAGAGAGCACTACCGTTTCAAGAGGGTGCTGCAAAGGCACAAGGGTGACTTCTGGTTGATTCTTGTACATACTGAAAACCAAAACATCCCCAGGATAAATAAGATTAGGGTTCTGAATAGAAGGGTTAACATGCCAAATTTTAGGCCATTGCCAAGGATTTGAAAGAAAACGACCCGCGATTTTCCAGAGGCTATCTCCTTTTCTTACCGTATACTGTGCAGGATGATCCGGACGTAATTTAACGTCAGCACTAGCTTGTGTGCAAAACACAAGACTTGCAATAACAATAACCGGTATAATATAAGATCGCATAGTGGCCCTTTTATTTTGTATTTTCTTGCGGCATTAAAACGCCCTTCAATCCCGGCCCATGCACAAATTGTGATAGCAATCGAACTAATTGGCAAGAACGATATGGCATTCTTAACCATTTTACGCTACCCTGACACACGACTGCATATTCAGGCAAGTCCTGTTGAACAGTTTGATGGGAATCTGCACCGTTTGCTCGATGACATGGCAGAAACTATGTATGCAAACCAAGGTATTGGTCTTGCAGCGAGCCAGGTCGATGTTCATGTTCAAGCGCTCATTATTGATTTGTCAGAAAAGCATGACAATCGCCTTGAGATCATAAATCCTGAAATTATGAACTTTTCTGGAGACATTGTTGGTGAAGAAGGATGCCTTTCAGTTCCAGGCATTTACGAGCGGGTCAGACGTGCTGCTCTTATTGAAGTCAAATTCCAGGATCGTTACGGAAATTACCATACCCTTGAAGCTGAAAATTTGCTTGCAGTCTGCATTCAGCATGAAATGGATCATCTCAAAGGCCGGGTATTCGTTGAATATTTATCGCGTTTGAAACAAGAGCGAATTGTCCGAAAACTTGAAAAATCCATAAGAAGGCTGGCCTAGGATGCGGGTAATTTTTGCCGGCACACCAGATTTTGCTGCCACCTCACTTCAAGCCATTGTCTCCGCAGGCCATGAAGTTAAACTTGTAATATCACGTCCCGACAAACCTCAAGGTCGAGGACAAAACTTTCACCCTAGCGCAGTCAAAACCCTCGCCTTAAAGTTTGGAATTCCCGTAATGACTCCGGTAAATCTGGATGAACTAAAATCGAACAAACTACCGGATGTAGACGTAATCGTAGTTGTAGCTTATGGTAAGCTCATACCTTACTGCTTACTCTCTCATTCAAGATTTGGGGGGATTAATATTCATGCTTCCCTTTTACCACGTTGGCGTGGTGCCGCACCAATTCAACGTGCCATTGCTGCAGGGGATAAGATTACTGGAATCAGTATCATGCAAATGGATGCAGGATTAGATACAGGTGGCATAATTCTTCAAAAACAAATTGAAATCGAATCAAGCGATACATCCTCCAGTTTATACAATAAGCTCAAATTATTAGGAGCCTGTGCTATTATTGAAGCCTTGGCTAGACTTGATCATGACTCCATTAAAACCATAACCCAAGATGAAACCAAAGCAACATGGGCTACAAAGCTAAATCGCTCCGAATCACATCTTGATCTAACACAAGATGCGATTATTCTTGAACGTCTTATACGGGCTTTGAATCCATGGCCAGGCGCCAATATTATTCTTGATGGTGAGCCAGTAAAAATTGGGGGGGCTAAAACTTGTGAGAGTTCGGGTATGCCCGGAGAAATCCTTGCTCGGGATCATCAGCTTATTATCGCATGCGGGAAAGGGTCTCTCGAAATCCAGACCATCCAGTCTGCCGGGAAACGCCCAATGAACATTTCAGCTTGGTTATCAGGCCATCCCATTAAAACTAACAGGCTTATAAAATGAATCATTCAGCTTATAGCCTCGCCGCCTTAGCGGTTTCTCGCACCCTCTCAGGTCAAACGCTCACCCATGTGCTAGCCGAACAAGATTTCCAATCTTCAATTAACCCTGCAGCGGTACGCGATATGACCAGTAACGCTCTGAGATTTTTAGGCCAGTCAAAAGTAATTATCCAGAAACTTTCCCGACAACTGAACCAGGATGCGCGTGTTGAAGCACTGCTATATATCGGAATCAGCCAGATTGCGCTAGGGCGACCAGCCTATGCCATTGTCAATGCTATTGTCGACGCCTGTGAACCTCTGAACAGAAGTTGGGCTAAGAAATATACAAATGCACTTTTACGAAGCTACTTACGCCAGCAAGAAACCCTGAACCAGGTCATAGTGGAAAATGAATTGGGCCGATATAATCATCCAATTTGGTGGATAAACCTGCTCAAACAGGATTGGCCTCAAGACTGGCTGTCAATCCTGTCTGCAAACCAGACCCACCCCCCAATGACCCTCCGTACCAATAAACGGAGAATCAGTTTAGATGAATATATTATTATGCTGGACAAGGCAGGAGTTATGACCTCCCGTTATGAAAATAACGCCCTTATTCTTGAAAAACCCCAATCAGTCCATAATCTGCCCGGGTTTTCTGAAGGGCTGGTTTCCGTACAGGATTCAAGTGCTCAATGGGCAGCACATTTACTTGATCTGTCACCGGGTCAACGGATTCTTGATGCCTGTTGTGCCCCCGGTGGTAAGTCTGCCCATATTCTGGAATTAGCAGATGTACATCTGACAGGAATTGATTCCGATTCCAATCGTCTAGACATGGCACGTTCAACGCTTGACCGACTTGGGTTAAAGGCTTTTCTCATTAAGGCAGATGTCAGAGAAATTGATACATGGTGGGATGGAATCCCTTTCGATCGTATTCTTGCAGATGTTCCCTGCTCGGCATCTGGAATCGTTCGGCGACATCCAGATATCAAATGGAATCGAAGGCTTGAAGATCTGGACTCCTTCTCGCATGCCCAGGCTGAGATAATGGACGCCCTGTGGCAATGCCTTGCCATTGGTGGTAAATTGCTCTATGCGACCTGCTCGGTATTCAAACAGGAAAACGCCAATCAGACAGCCTTATTTCTAGAAATGCACCCAGATGCCCGGTTATTACCGCTAACCAAGCTGTCCGAAAAAGATAAGCAACTTTTACCTAATGCCCAACAGGATGGTTTTTATTACGCGCTGTTTGAGCGGAATGCTGGCCTACACTAACTTCAAGCGCTGCATACTGCGTACGGCTTTAGTCGGCCTGCTGACTGTCTGCGCTTCATCTGCCCTGGCAAGCACTATTCAGGTCAACCATAGCAAATTACGTCTTGTTGATAATGTCTACCAGCTAAATTCTACCTTTACGTTAACATTAAGCAATTTTCAGCATGAGGCGTTGCAAGAGGGGGTCAGCTTAACCTTCACTATCGAATTCAATCTGGTACATCATCGAACATGGTGGTTTAGTGATCAAATTGCGGATGTTCGCCAGCAGCGCACCCTTACCTATCATGCTCTGACCCGCCAGTACCAACTCACGATTAATGGACTTGTTTCCAACTACCCTGATCTTTCTGATGCCCTTCGTGCTCTTGGTTCAGTACGTCAGTGGCAAGTTGTTGATGCCGTTTTACTTAAAAAAAATATCCCGTACATTGCGGGAGTACGTATGTGGCTGGATACATCCCAACTACCCAAACCTCTTCAAGTAAATGCTCTGACGAATAATGACTGGCTTCTTGATTCACATTGGTATCATTTTAACCTGTCACCAGGGTGGAAGGGGTAATGCGCACCCTTCTGTTTATTTTTGTCGCAAGTGGCGGTATCCTACTATACCTTTTATCACTTGCCACAGGCAATACTACAGAATTTTCACGCCATTTCCCCCTTCTCTTAATTGGAGGGGGAGTATTATCACTATTACTTCTAGGTCTAATCCTTTATCAGTTGTTCGTACTTCGCCGTAAACTCAAAGCACAAGTCTTCGGTGCAAAATTAACATTAAGACTAATGTGGATGTTTGCTTTAATGGCCCTTGTACCAAGCATTCTGGTATTCGGCATGAGCGTACAGTTCCTTAAAAGCAGTATTGAAACATGGTTTAATGTCCGAGTTGAACATGCCTTAAAGGGAGGACTAAATCTCGGCCAGAGCGCACTGGATAATATGCGCTCCCAACTTATCAAAAAAGCCAATTCAATGGCCTATGAGATCTCAATTCAACCTGCAAATGGCAATTTGGGGCTACTTCATCTTTTACGCGAACAAAACGGAGTATCTGAAGCAACTTTATTTGATGCTCATGGCAATGTTCTTGAATTTTCGAGCAACAATCAAAGCAAACTCCTTCCTGATGACTTTCTAAATGATATAATCATGCGACAAGTCAGGCAGCAGCAGCCGTACTCCGAAGTTCAGTATACTCACCAAGGAGACATGTTGCTCCGTGTTGTCGTTCCAGTAAATGTTCTTAGCCTGCATGAAGACATTCGGGCCTTACAACTAATTGAACCCGTTCCGCGCCAATTAGCCCGGGATGCCGATACTGTGCAAGCAGGATATCGTAACTATCAAGAACTGGTGTTGTCGCGACTCGGGCTAAAGAGACTATTTGGACTGTCTTTAACTCTTACTTTGCTGCTTGGGCTATTTTCTGCCGTAGCCTTTGCCTTTCTTATGAGCGAAAGACTTAGTGCACCACTATCCTTATTGGCTGAAGGAACTAAAGCCGTAGCTAAAGGGGATTTTTCCAGAATAGCCGTACAAAGTCGTGACGAACTAGGGTTACTCATGCGATCGTTTAACAGCATGACCCGCCAATTATCTGAAGCTCACCATGCAGCCCATTTTCATCAAGAACAACTTGAAACTGCAAAATCCTATCTTGAAAATATACTGTCTAATCTTTCATCGGGGGTAATGACATTTGATGAAACATTCATGCTACGCACCACCAATCCAGCTGCTCGAACTATTTTAGACGTTGATTTTTCTAATCTAACAAACAAACCTCTAAACCAGTGGGGAGAAAACTCACAAATTGGACAATTTGCCAGAGAAGTCTATGCCAATTTCGAAAACAAAGAAAATGAGCAATGGGATCAGCAATTTACTTATCATGGTGAAAAAGGGAATCAAGTATTACTCATACGTGGCACCCGCTTGCCCAATGCATCCTGCATCGTCGTCTTCGATGACATCACCCATCTTTTACAGGCCCAAAGAAATGCTGCGTGGGGAGAGGTAGCCCGAAGACTCGCACATGAGATCAAGAACCCTCTTACCCCCATCCAGTTATCTGCAGAGCATCTGGCACATAAATTATCTGGCAAACTTGGCCCTAACGAAACAGAAATGCTTGGGCGGGCAATCACCACTATTGTCAACCAGGTCAATGCAATGAAAGCCATGGTCGACGACTTTAGCGATTACGCCCGTATGCGAAAACCAGATCTCAAACCTCTCGATCTTAACAGCCTTGTAAAAGAAGTTTTATCGCTTTATGAGCCTATGGGAATTCAGATAGACGCCCATCTTGACCCATCTTTGGGTCAAATACCAGGCGATATGACTCTATTGCGTCAGGTAATTCATAATCTTTTAAAAAACGCTCAAAATGCATTAAACGGAAAAAAGAACCCCCGCATTCAGGTCTCTACTTTGCGACAGGAAAACAAGGTTATTTTAAATATCGAAGACAATGGCAATGGATTTCCAAAAGATCTGATTGCTCGCGCCTTCGAACCTTATGTGACGACAAATCCGAAAGGCATGGGGCTAGGGCTCGCAGTTGTCAAAAAAATTATCGAGGAACATAACGGAAGTATGCATATCGAAAACATCCGACCACATGGCGCTAAAGTAAGCGTTATACTTGAAGCTTCAGGAGCAACAGAATGAGCGCACGTCACATACTTGTTGTGGATGATGAAGCAGGCATCCGTGACCTGCTCAAAGAAATCCTTCAGGATGAAGGTTATCAGGTGGCTTTGGCAGAAAATGCTACTCAAGCACGCCAGTTCAGACGCAATAGGCGTCCAGATCTGGTATTGCTTGATATCTGGATGCCTGATTTTGATGGGGTTTCCCTACTTAAAGAATGGGCAAACCACAATCTTCTTACAATGCCAGTTATTATGATGAGTGGGCACGGAACCATAGATACTGCTGTTGAAGCAACCCGGTTTGGTGCTTTTGATTTTCTTGAAAAACCTGTTGCCCTGCAAAAACTACTTGCCACAATTGACCGGGCCTTCCGCGAACATAAAGGTGCGCTTCAGCACTATACGGGTCTTGCACGACTTTCGGAAAATACAGTATACACTCCCTTGGCTCACAGGCTGACTCAGGTAGCAGAACATCGAGCCCCATTTCTACTGATGGGTGAAGTCGGTTCAGGGGCTGAGCTATGCGCAAGATTCCTAAGGCAGCATGGCAAGCCCTTTGTCGCCCCAGATACGACTGCATGGCTCGCCTATCAACCTCTTGATCTTTTAGCCGAAGCACAAAATGGTGTGTTATTCCTTTCCGAAGTTGGTAATCTCAACCGCCTTGAGCAGAAAGGTTTACTGCTGATGCTGGGTAAAATTGAGAAATTTAATGTCCAGTTAATTACAGCTACAACGCATCAGCTTTCGCAACTTGTTGATGGAGGACATTTTGATGCCAACCTCTTTAACAAGCTGACCAGATTAGTCTTAACCTTGCCAAATTTGCGACAGCACCGTGAAGAAATCCCTAGCTTGGCGCAACTTATACTTACCGAACTAATTGAGCAGGATGAGGTGCCACTTCGTCGATTTTCTCCAGAAGCGCTTACCCTATTAAGGGATGATCCTTGGCCAGTTACTCTGACCCAGCTTTATAATGTCATCAAAACTTTAGCCATGGTAAGTCTGAAGGAACAAATCAGCACACATGACGTTATGCAAACACTTCTTCAATTTAAAGACACCCGTGAGCTATTATTACCTCCTTTACCCCTTGACATGCCGCTTCGGGACGCACGTGATGCGTTTGAAAAAATTTATTTTGAACACCATATACAACAAGCCGGGGGAAACATGAGCAAAGTTGCTGAAAGAATTGGTTTAGAACGAACCCATCTGTACAGAAAACTCAAGAAGCTCGGCGTAAATATTGGAAAAGCCAGAGAGGACTCATGAGTTCCCAAACTGATCATCTGCTAAAACTAAGCAAAACACATGACAGCGCTTCGTTACGTTATGGTCTTGGACTTGCCTATATGGATGATAAATTACCACAACTTGCTCAATATGAATTGCAAAAAGCTATAGAAATGCAGCCAGACTTCGCTGCAGCATGGAAAGCGCTTGGAAAGGCATTAGCAGCAATTGATAATCTTCCAGGTGCCAAAGCAGCATGGACAGAAGGCATTCTAGTTGCTCGTAAACAAGGTAATATTCAAGCGGCAAAAGAAATGGAAGTATTTTTACGTAGAACTGAAAAAACTAAGCCTGGCCCCGCAACTGAAAACTTGAAAAACCCTGCAATTTACCATCCGGGCCATAAAGGCTATTAATTTGACTGGCGGCAGCCAGAACCTGGATAGCATGCGTATTATTCCGTGCCAGAGTTTCTATAAGAGATCCATTAGCGAGGTGCTTTAAACGAGTCTTTTCAGCAATATCGATTAATGTTCGCCATAAACCCAACAAATGGGAAGAATCTGGCCCCGCATTAGCTTTTATCCAGTTAACCATATCAGCGGGATTAACATTATTATGTTGTCCAACCAATGCCTCACGCTGGCGTGCAAACTCTGAAAGATTGGATGCAACCGTTTCAAGTTTAACCAATAAGGGGGTTAAAGCTTCGACCTGGCCCCTCAACAAAACTTCATATTCTTCATCCAGCAAAGCCAAAAAAGACACAAAGTTTGCATGTTCTTCAGTAATTATTTTGGCCAGAAGAGCACTGCTCACTTCTTCTCCTGTAATAGCGCTTTAACTGAAGCAATTAAACCACTTGCAATAGCTTCCGGTTTGATTTGAAAACGACCTTCGGTTATCGCTTGCTTGATCGCACTAATCCGTTCCGCGCTCGCAATGTCTGTTCCAGCAAGAACTGTTTCTAACTGTCTTATATGATTCCCAGACTGGGTCAAGCTAACCTGATCGCTGGTTGCAGCAGGCGAAGGCGTCGAAGTACCTGAACGACTTGATGCATTCCCATTAGACGTTACAACAGTATTAAGTGTTCCGGTTCGAACGGGTCGATCAATTTTCACAATATTTCCTTCAATGTACGCCGGCAGAGTACTGGTTAATCTATATTACGGCATCACACAAAAAAACTTTAGGGTTTTTTATTCAAAAAAAACAAATTTTCTTACTTACTTGCCAAATACCTAAAAGGACACCTGAACCGACCCATCCATTTGGGCTACCCCTGTCACAATTTTTCCGGATTCCACACGAACCCTAACCTGTTGACCCGGCCATGCATTTCCCAATGCCTGGCCTAGTGAGGTCAATTTAAAATCTGAACCTTCAGCCACAAGTTTTACCGGCTTTCCCTGAAACACTACCCAAGGCAAATGAATCATTGAAGAACGTAACACATATCCTGCCATAATAGGGCTTGATGTTACTTTACCTACCGCTTCTTCAGGGCTACTCAGGATATCCGATGGCATTCTTGTTAAATCCGCACTCTGCATATCAAGATCTGCTAAATTAATTCTCTGCCCAGCCGCAAGGGGTCTAGCTGCAACCAGCATATGCCCCATTACGCTAATGTGAACAGGTACGCTGATATTCCAATGCGCTCCCTCAACACAACGCACATCCACAGTACTCTCACCCCACAAACGGAATCCTGCAGGCACATAAGGATCCAGTTTTTTACATTCCGCAAGTTTTAACTCAGGATCAAGTGTACTTACTGAAACTCTCACCTTTCCAGGTAAATTAGCTGTCTGAGATAACACAAAAGTTCGCACCAAGACTGGGATTTCGGTGAGGTTAATATTTCCCGCCCAAACATTGTGAACAAAGAAGCAAAAAAGAGAAATCAGTAAAAATCCAGACCGATACGTGTTCATTTAATCCAGTCCCGCAACATGCTCCTAATACGACCTATAGCTTGGGTATGTAATTGGCAGACACGAGATTCAGTAACCTCGAGAATAAGTCCAATTTCACGCAAATTCAGGTCTTCTTCATAATAAAGGCTCATGAGTAATTGTTCCCGCTCAGGCAATAAACGTATAGCCTCCAGCAATTTCTGCCTGAATCCATCATCTTCCAGAACAACCAACGGGTTAATCGCATCACTAAAGACATGTCTGTCAAGGAATCCCGCTTCGTCGCCATTAAAAAAATCTTCATAATAAAGTAGTTGATGGCCTGCAGCTTCCTGTAATTTTTGCTGATAATCGCCTAAGCTTACTCCCAGAAGATCAGCTACCTCTCTTTCCAAAGGTGTACGTTTAAGCGATTGCTGCAATTCTTGCATTGCTGCCTCGATTTCTCGCATAAGCTTGCGGGCCGAACGGGGCCACCAGTCCATCTGCCTAAGCTCATCCAGCATTGCCCCTCGAATCCGTTGACTTGCATAAATTTCAAAAGGCGCTTTCTGTTCCTCATCAAAATGCTGCGCCGCATCTAGCAAACCCATAAGACCTACCTGGATCAGATCATCCACCTCAACGCTGGGCGGCAATTTGGCCATCAGTCGATAAGCAATACGTTTCACCAAGGGCAAATGATCACGGACCAGATCTTCTTGGCTCGCTGTACGATAAGGATCAACTTTCATGAAATACCCGCTTATCAACCCCAGACATACATAGTCTTTGAAGAAAAGCAGCAAGAGACACGGCCGCGTCTTTTGGACAAGGCCAATCTGCAATGGCTTCTACAAGCGTATTAATCCCGTCCTTTCCAGATGCGGCTCCGGCAAACCTTAACGAAACATCCAAAAAATCACGCGCTGCATAAGCCATATTATCAAATACCTTCAAAGCTTCCTCAAAAGCTGGAGTTTGATTCAAATAGATCCAGAACTCTCGCCTTTTATGCCGAACAGCCTTGAGCCAAGCATAGGCTGCGGTTACGGTTGATTTCTGCGTGGATGAAAGAAGTAAACAGTCCTGGCAGGCATCAGTAGCACGCAAAGCTGCGTCAGACAATGTCAAACCTGTATAAACCAGTATGAATTGAACACCTTGCAAGCCTTTTTCTAATCGATTAATCCATCCCTGATGTATAGCAGGTGAGAATCCTGCTAAACGGTCAAGTCCCCGGGATGCCTGTAACAAAAGCACACCTTCACCTACCGGATAGAGCGCCTCCTCTAATGAAGCACGATCTTCGATAAAATGCTGTAAATCATAACGTGGATAAACTTGAAAAGTCTGGGCAAGCTGCCCTCCATCTTTGCTTAAATCGATAACCAGAACCTTACGGCCATTAAGAGCAAGGGACCGAACAAAATCTGATGTAAATCCAAGCCCCCCTGTTTGACCCAGTGCACATGCTACCAGCATGGTATGTACATATTCTCCAGCCAACACTTTTCTTAGGCCTTCAGCCTGATCAGCAAATATCATCGTCAAACCCCCGCCTCCTGATTTACGGGTTTGTCCTTTGCTGCCATTGCAATTGGAAATTCTGCATCTTCCAAAGCAAAAAGAGGATGTGGTCGCAGTCTGAAAGCACGATCAACGAGATATGAGGCTTGTACTGGATGGAGATCTTCAGGAACTCGCTGACCATTAGTCATGAAATAAAGCCGTAACCGGTAACGAATCAAAACATCTAAAATTCCACCCAGACTTAATGCTTCATCCACTTTAGTAATAATGCACCCGTCTACACCCGCACGCGAATAAATCCCGACAACATCTTCAAGCATATCTGCCTGGGCTGCCGCATTCAAAAGTAAAATACGGTGCACCCTGTTGTCATCCCCAGATAAAAGTGCAATTTGCTCTGTAAGGCGAACATCGCGTTGACTCATGCCAACAGTATCAATTAAGACCAGATGTTTAAGTCTAAAATCTTTAAGTGTGCCATGTAAATCGGCAATGTCGCTGACTGGATGAACAGGTACGCCAAGTATTTTGCCATAAATTCGCAATTGTTCATGGGCGCCAATTCTATAATTATCGGTCGTCAATAAGGCAATATGCGATGCGCCGTGAGCAAGGGCAGAACGTGCAGCAAGTTTTGCCACTGTAGTGGTTTTACCTACACCAGTGGGACCTACCAAAGCGTAAACACCTCCCTGAAGAATAATATCCTGGCTAGCTTCTGCTACCTGCATATTATGAACAAACGCAGCCTTTAGCCAGGCAAAAGCCTTTGGTATATCAAGCTCCCGGGGCAAGTGGGCAGTAATCTCACGTGCAAGGCCTACACTAAATCCTGCCCCTAGCATGGCTTTCATCAGTTCTACACGAACTGGCTCAGATCTACCCATCTCACCCCATGCAAGACCTGAAAGCTGACCCTGTAACAGGCTGCGCATATACTTCATTTCCTGAACAATTTCAGCAGAAGGATCATGGTTAACTGAAGGAGAAAATGCAGAATTAATTACCCCGGAAACAGATTCGGCTGGAGGGGATGGACGCCCCGGCTCAGCCCTGTTTTGTCGAAACGCAGGTGCAGCTTTTTCTGCTTCCTCTGTTACAGCAGTGACTTCCTGCTCGGCAACAGCCATAATTTCAATCCCGTCTACCGTTTGCCGGTTAGAAAGGATAATAGCATCTCCACCAAGGCTCTCTCTTACGAGCCTCAAAGCTTCACGCGATGTGGGGGCGCAGAATTTTCTGACTTTCATCTACTTCCTCCCAAAATGGCAGACACTTTGATAATTTTAGCATCGGGTATCTCTCCATGGGAAATGACATGTAACTGTGGCAAAGCACGTCTTAAAAAGCGGGCGAGGAAAGGGCGAAGAGACGGGGGAGTAATCAGCGCAGGAATCAGACCTTGACGTTCCAACTGCTCTGTAGCAGTATGCGTCTGACGCATTATGTTTTCTGCAAGCCCCGGTTCTAGTACTGATACTTCATTCTGAACAACCTGCATCAATAATTTCTCAAGTACCCCATCAAGGGCAATTACAGGCAATTCACGCGCCCCTCCAAATATTTGCTGGACAATTGATCGGCCCATTGCTTCGCGCACTTTAGCTGTTAATTCCTCAGGGTCAGTGATTCTGGGGGCATATTCTGCGAGAGTTTCAAGTATCGTGCGAACATCACGGATGTTAAGACGTTCTTCTAGCAGCCTCTGTAGTACCCGCTGCAATGTGCTAATTGATATAAGTTTGGGAACTAAGTCTTCAACTAATTTAGGCGAAGTTTTTGCCGTATGATCCAGAAGTTGCTGAACTTCCTCACGGCCCAGCAACTCCGCTGCATTTGACTGAAAAATCTGTGAGAGGTGAGTGGCAACTACAGTGCTCGCATCAACCACAGTATAGCCTAAGCTTTGTGCCTGCTCTCTCAGGGAAGACTCAATCCAAAGAGCAGGAAGGCCAAAGGTAGGATCCGTCGTAGCAATACCTGGCAAAGGGGTTAAAACCCTTCCAGGATTAATCGCCAGATATTGTCCGACTTGAATTTCACCATTACCTGCCTCAACACCCTTAAGAGCAATACGATAGGCATTTAGTTTCAACTCGAGATTATCCCGGATATGAACTGGTGCAACCAGGAAGCCAAATTCCTGAGCAAATTTTTTCCGAATCCCACGGATACGTCTCAACAACTCTCCATCCTGCGCTTCATCAACAAGAGTAATAAGTCGGTAGCCAACCTCGAGACTCACAACATCAACTGGTGAAACATCATTCCAGCTAACTTCGATTGGAGCTGATGAAGATACAGGCTGTCCAAAAGTATCCGCCGTTTCTTCCTTATTTCCTTCTTCACTAGCCCGTAATGCCCATGCAGATATACCCAACGCAGCAGAAAAAGTCAAAAACACAAGGTTAGGCATTCCGGGAATGACGCCTAACAAACCCAGCACCACTCCAGCAAGACCCAGCACCCCTGGCTTATTAAATAACTGCTGATGCAGCTGTTCACCAATATCCTGATTGGTAGTAACACGGCTGACCATCAAACCTGCTGCAGTGGAGATGACTAAAGCGGGAATCTGTGCAACCAAACCATCCCCAATTGCCAGCAGAGTATAATTGTTGAAAGCCTGTGAAACAGACATTCCATGCTGGAGCACACCTACTGTCAAACCACCAATGATGTTAATCGCTACGATAATAATACCAGCGACGGCATCACCACGAACAAACTTTGACGCACCATCCATAGAGCCATAAAAATCTGCTTCCTGGCTGATTTCAAGACGTCGCGTTCGAGCCTCATTCTCTCCAATCAATCCTGCATTCAGATCAGCATCAATAGCCATCTGCTTACCCGGCATTGCATCAAGTGTAAACCGGGCTGATACTTCAGCAATACGGCCCGCACCCTTTGTAATCACAACAAAATTGATAATAACCAGAATAAGGAAAACAACTAGCCCGACAGTATAATTCCCTCGAACCAAGAAATGGCCAAATGCTTCAATTACATGACCAGCAGCCGCTGGACCAGTATTACCATTAAGAAGAACAATTCTGGTTGAAGCAACATTTAGCGACAACCTTAACATGGTCGTAATAAGCAAGACCGTCGGAAACACAGAAAAATCAAGTGGCTTCAAGGTGTATAAACTTACCATTAACACAATGACAGCTACTGCAATATTAAAAGTAAATAGAATATCGAGAACAAAAGGCGGGAGAGGCAGTATCATCATAGCCAGAATAAGCATGATGATAATTGGCGGTGCAAATTTACTTATTTGCATCCGATCGCTCATAACTCAGTCCTCATACAATACCCGGATCCATTCCTAATGGTACATTGACATCTGTAGGTGGCATTGGTGGTTGGCCACCACTATCCTGGTAATGACGCAACTGGAACACCCAGGCCATGACTTCTGCAACGGCGGCATAAAGCGGCGAAGGGATCTCGGCATCAAGTTCAACATGATGGTACAGTGCTCGCGCCAATTCTGGTGCCTCAAGAATCGGCACCCCGCTCAATTCTGCCAAATCACGAATTTGTTGAGCCAGGAAAAGCCTCCCTCGAGCCACAACCCTTGGAGCCCGCATAAGATTTTCTTCATATTGCAGGGCAACGGCATAGTGTGTCGGATTAATGACTACAACATCCGCCTTTGGAACTTTGCTCATCATACGCCTTCTTGCCATTTCCCGCTGTAATCGTCTGATGCGTGTCTTGACCTGAGGATCACCCTCTGTTTCTTTACTTTCCTGGCGGATCTCCTCTTTAGTCATTTTAAGTTTGCTAGCATAATCCCAAAGCTGAAAAGGAACATCCACAGCAGCTATGAATATCATGGTTGATGCAGTAACAAGAAATGACCAGCCCAACATCTGGCCACAATGAATAATTGCAACGGGTGCTGATTCAAATATAAGGGAAAACAATGCCCCAGACTCATGCCAAATTGCCCAAACAGCAACGCCTGTAATCAGAGTAGCCTTCACCACAGCCTTAAACAATTCCACAAGGCTATTTTTGGAAAACATCCGACTTATACCTTCAATCGGACTTAATCGGGAAAAATCAGGTTTTAATGATTCAAACGTAAAAAGCCACCCGGACAAGGCCATTGAGCCAGCAAGTATCGCAATCAGCATAAGGATAAAAAAAGGAAAGATTGCCAAAGCAATTCCATTAAATAAAGCATGGAACTCGCTCATCAGAGAAACTGGGTCAAAGGCCATATTACGGGTAAAACCCATACATGCACGCATCAAACTTATCAAGTGATCCAGAAGGCCTGGTGACAATTCTTCCAGCGCCCCTCCTGCAGCAAGCAGCATGATCATCGTTGACAGCTCACGTGAACGGGCAACCTGTCCTTTTTCTCTTGCTTGTTCTATCCGGCGCTGTGACGCCTGTTCTGTTCGTTCTAGATCGCTTTCTTCCGCCATTTCCCCCCCGACGCTTTTTGGCAGAACTTAATCATCATAGCCCATGAGTATTAAGCAATAAAGCACGTTACCCATGTTAACGGAATATCGAAATAAAACCCATCCCTTGGATTCAAAACATTTGATGGGCGCCATGGGGTAGACAGCCGCGAAGCTAAATCCCTGCCACATCACCCAGCATGCGGATCCGCACCAGGAAAATCTATAGGTTAAGACCATGCAAGCCTAGGATCCGGGATCATCAAAGTATTCAACCATGAAGATGAAGTTAACCAGTTTCGCCATAAGCTCCCAAGCTGCCCGTGCACAAGGCTATGAAAACCGCCAGCTCATGGGTTGTCCAAAGCCCGCGACCTGCATGCAGTTGTCCCGGTGCGCCACTGCTTAAGCTCGATAGCCAGCGTCAACCACTTGCAGTCAAATGAACAATGGTCAACATTATTCCCGCCACCTCATCAAAAAGCGGGTGAAGCAACGGAAATAAATAGGGCAAGACAAGTCCAAGAACAACAAAACCAATAGCAAGTGTAATGGGAAAACCAATAGCAAATAGATTCAACTGAGGGGCGGCCTTGCTAACAACACCAATTGCAATATTGGCGACAAGAAGCGCAGCAATCGCTGGCATAGCAATTTTGAGTCCAATGCTAAACATTACCGAGGCCCAACCCAGCAAAGCTTTAATTCCCCCCACATGAAATTGTCCAGGACCAACCGGCCAAACATTAAAACTCTGGCTTAACGCCTCAAGCACAAGATAATGTCCATTAACCGAAAGAAAAAGCAAAATACCTACAAGCTCGATAAACTGTGCAACAACTGGAACTTGAGTCCCATTTTGTGGATCGAAAAAAGTCGCAAATCCCAAACCCATCTGCAAACCGATAAGATTTCCAGCCATCTCCAAGGCGACAAAAAGGATGCGAACAGCCAACCCCATAGCAAGACCAATAAATACCTGTTGGGCCATCAACAAAAGACCTTCAGGTGATCCAGGATCAATATACGGAGGGGTTGGAAGAATCGGTGCCAACAAAATGCTTAAAAAACCAGCCAAGCCTATTTTAACTCTGGCCGGGATTGCTGTATTGCCTAATATAGGATCAGCTGCAAGCATCGACAGAATCCTTAAAAAAGGCCACATTATGGCCATCCAGGACTTAATCAGCAATGCAGTATTAAAAGTAACCATATCAACCAATAAGCGAAGGAATGCTCATGAACAGGTTTCTTGTAAAATCCATTAACTGTCCCAGCATCCAGGGGCCGAATACTACAACAATAATAAAAAGTGCGGCAAGTTTAGGAATAAACGAAAGCGTTGATTCATTAATCTGGGTAGCCGCCTGAAAAATACTCACGATTAGCCCCACTGCAAGTGCACCCAACAGCATCGGTGCTGACAACAGGAGCATTAAATAAACAGTTTGTTGTGCAAGGTGAATAACCGTATCAGGGGTCATGATTATTTTCAGGAAAAACTCTTTACAAGGGAGCCAATGACAAGACTCCAGCCGTCCACCAGAACAAACAACATGATTTTAAAGGGTAAGGAAATAATAACGGGGGACAGCATCATCATCCCCATGGACATCAGAACGCTTGAGACCACCATATCAATAATAAGAAACGGGATAAAAAGAACAAAGCCTATCTGAAAAGCCGTTTTTAATTCACTGATGACATAAGCCGGGACAAGAATTTTCATCGGAGTATCTTCAGGCTTAGCAATAGGGCCCTGGTGTGCAATTCTTACAAACAATGCAATATCAGATTCCCGGGTTTGATGCAGCATGAACGCTTTAAGAGGGGGCTCTGCGCGATCAAGCGCTTCAGTGAACCCAATTTGATGGGTTGAGTAAGGTTGATAGGCATCAACATACATTTTATTCAAAACTGGAGACATAACAAAAAAAGTCAAAAACAATGCCAGTCCTACCAATACCTGATTTGGCGGTGTCTGAAGTGTTCCCAATGCCTGACGAAGCAATGAAAGAACAATGATGATCCGGGTAAACGCGGTCATCATTAAAAGAATCGCCGGAAGAAAAGTAAGCGAGGTCAAGAAAAGCAGTGTTTGTATACTGAGTGTGTAAGTCGTGCCACCCGCCGCCGGACTACTTGTCCAGCTTACAAGACCATCAGCCAGTACAGGGGAAGTAAAAAGCAGCCCCACTAGAATTAAGTACGTTTTACGTCTCATATAGACAGGCCGACACGTTTTTTTACCTGCTTGATCAGTTGCTGAAATCGCCCTTCAGAAAGCGCGCCTATGTTGGTGGACGTGGTATCCAACCGATCAATCAAGGTAATGTTTTGTGAAGTCACACCAAGAAGTAGGCAAGCACCCTTGACTTCGACGATCACCAAACGTTCTCTTGCACCAAGTGAAACAACACTAACAACCTTTATCGGCCCACCTGTCACGCCCTTTACGCCCACCCTGCGAAGAATCCATACTGTAAGAGCTATCGCACCCAGGACAATTGCCAAAGCAAAAAAGGACTGAATAACACTTCCCATAATTGAAAAATCAGGTTCAGTAGCAAAAACCGGTCGTGAAAAAAACGCAACGCCTAAAAAAACCAGACGCCAAAGCCTCATTTTTTCATCCGTTGGGAAGGCTCAATAATATCAGTCAGCCGAATCCCAAATTTATCATTTATAACCACCACTTCACCCTGGGCAATCAAACGTCCATTAATTAGTACATTCATGGGCTCTCCTGCCTGACCATCTAGTTCAACCACCGAACCTTGTGCAAGCTGTAACAAGTTACGGATAGGTATTCGGGTTTTACCCATTTCTACGGTCAAGGTTACAGGAATATCCAGAACCATCTCGAGACTATGTGCGCCAACACCCATCGATGCAGTTTCCTGAAGAGAGGAAAAAACATTGGCGGACTGGGTATCTGATACAGGCTGGGTCTGAGAAGATGAAACTTTAGGAGTAGCCTCCGAAGTGCTCTGTTCATTCAAGGCTGCTGCCCAGTCATCAGCAGAAATGGATTCATTTTGCTCAGCCACTAAAGTCTCCCTGACCCAGCTTTTGCAAGGCCGGATCAATCACTTTTTCGACCTTGAGGGCATAACGACCATTCCTCACACCGTAACTACACTCAAGAACCGGGATTTCATCGACTGTAGCACTAATCGCTCGGGGTATGTCAATCATGATAAGATCCCCTGCTTTCATTCCAAGCACATCAGCCAGAGTCAACTCGGCATGGCCCAAAGAAGCACTCAATTCAACCTCGGCAAGCCTGACCTGGGAACGCAACAAACCCAGCCAGCGATCATCTGACTCCATTCTGTCGCCTTGAGTCGTGCTGGTTAAAAGAGTGCGAATCGGTTCAATCATAGCATAGGGCAGACAGACATGAAAATCACCCCCACCACCGCCCAACTCAATATTGAATGTAGTTACCACCACAACTTCTGTTGGAGATGCAATGTTCGCAAATTGCGTATTCATTTCAGAGCGAACATATTCAAACTGTATGGGATAAACTGTTTTCCAGGCATACTCCATTTCTTCAAACGCCACGCGCAGCATATTCTGGATAATACGCTGTTCTGTAGGAGTAAAGTCTCGTCCTTCGACACGCATGTGAAACTGCCCATTCCCACCAAAAAGATTATCAACCACTAAAAAAACAAGATTGGGGTCAAAGATAAACAAAGCCGAGCCACGAAGTGGCTTAACCTGAACAATGTTCATATTGGTTGGAACAATCAGATTACGAATAAATTCGCTATATTTGACAACCTTTACAGGGCCCACGCTGATCTCAGCATTACGGCGCATGAAATTAAAAAGGCCAATTCTGAACTGTCTTGCAAAGCGCTCATTGATAATTTCAAGCGTTGGCATACGACCACGTACAATTCGTTCCTGTTTGGCAAAATTATAGGCTTGTATACCTAATGAGGCCGATTCAGCCGAAGGTTCATCAGTCTCGCCAGTAACACCCTTTAATAGGGCATCAATTTCTTCTTGTGAAAGTATCTCTGACATTACTGGATTATGAATGAAGTAAAGAATACATTTTGCACTCCGGTTCCAGGTGAAGACATAAGCAACTTATTGATGTTGAGTCGAATCTGATTTGCAAGCTGCTGCTTTCCTGCAGCCGTCCGGATATCACTTGACTTCTGGCTACTCAACAAAAGAAGCAATGTGTTGCGCACCTCTGGCATAATAGTTTTTATCTTATCTTTAACAGATTGATCTGATAGCTGCAGATTAATTTCTACCTGCAGATAGCGATCACTGTCCGTATCCCCTAAATTGACTGTAAACATATCAAGTTTAAGAAACACGGGGGCTACATTGTTGATGCGGGCTTGGCCAGTTTTGGATTTGCTGTTCCTGCTACTGTATACCTTCCAGCCATACCAGCCCCCGCCTGCAATAACTACAAGCAAGACAACAAGCAACAAAAGCTTAATGAATCGCTTAGGTTTTGTTTTTAATGGCGCTGACTCTTCAGCATCATCCTCCGTAACTTCATTTTGCGCCATTTTTTCCCCTATTTCTTTCCCTTTATAACCCTACCATTGAGCGAAAAACTACGCAACTTCCAGATCCAAACCCAGTTAATTAAAACTAGACAAACATATCAATATTTCCTAGTCCGGCCAGGGTTAAAGCAAAAACATTTCCTGCATCAACTCCCACACCATTATTCTTTAAAGCTGATGGCATGACATAGCTTCCCTGGCTTTGGCCTTGCTGGCGCCCTGCATTATCACTCGAAACCTGTGTCTGTCCAAGCGTCATTCCCGAGGCATCCATTTGAGCACGAAGTTTTGGTAAGGCGGCTTCTATTGCGTCACGCACTCCCGCCTGGTGGCTTAAAAAAACTGCATTAACCTCTCCGTGATGAACACTGAGATGTACCTGTATAGGTCCCAGTTCTGGTGGGTTAAGATGCAGGCTTGCTACATGTGTCTGTTGCCCAACAAGCAGAACCACTTTCTGGGCGAAAGAATCCGGCCATGATGGGGTATTAACTACAGCATTAACCTGATGGACCGGCAGTGGGGATTGAGATGTTGCACTAAAGGAAGGAGAAACAGATGTCCAACCCTGCAAAGAATTCGTTGAACTGCTTGAAACATGAGCCTTCATTTGTGGCAGAAATTGCCGAAAATCGGCAAGATTTGCCGGTGGAGTCATGATTGTAGATTGGGTAGCGCTAGCAGGAACGGGAGAAGCCTGATTCTGAAAATTACCTTGAATCCCTGTTTTCAGCGCCTCCTGACCGCCCTTTGGGTGGGTAAATCCAGATTGATCAATAGTCAGTGATTGAGACAAAGGCTGTTGAACAGAGGGGCTAGGTGAACCTTTAGCCAGCGTAACTTCATCTGAACCCGAGGCCACCATTTGAGCCGTTTGAACCTGGGAAGGCAAATTGACACCATAAACAGCTTGGGCCATTCCAGGAAATTGCTGCATGAGTGCCTGCAAAGAAGCTATCAGCATCTTTGAATCTGGATTATTTTTTTTATTCGGGGGACCGGCAGATAAACTATCATTTACCTTAACATTAACCTGATCTGCCTGATCTTGAGCTGAGCCTGAACTGGTTTTCATCAAATCAGATAAAATCTGAGTAAAATAGGCCGGTAATGGAACTTTGACACCTGCATTCCCTTTTAGATAAGAGAGAATGGCTTCAAATCCCTGTGACAGACCCTTAGGCTGCGCCTGACCAGCTACTTCAAGATTTGATATTAGGCTGGCAAGTGAAACACCTGGCATACTTCGTCCTTATTACACAAATTCTTATATTTTCATGCAAGAATTGTGCCATTTTTTATTGCTTTCTGCGAGCCGCATATTCGTCTGTCTCCTTCTGCTCACGTTTACCGATTTTTTGCCGGACTGCTGCATGCTGACGCTTCTGAAGAGCAAGAAATGCCTTATGACGTTGTCTTACGTGATTCCATTCAGAAACTGCCTCTTCATAAGATTTTTGATATTTACTGACAAGAGAATTTTGCAGTTCTATGGCTTCTTCAAGTTTACTCAGAAAAAGATAGAAATCTCTCCAGGCATTTGCACTCAATGCTTTGCTGTCCGGTGAAGTCAGACGGGAACGATAATCTGCATGATACTCAACTAGCATCAAAAGCTTGCTTTTTGCTTCCTCAAATAAAATTTTTTCACCATGCATAGTCTTTGCAGCGTTCTGCACCATCATCTCTGCATGATCAATCAAAAAATTTAAAGACTGTTGTTGAGGCATATTTTTTTATCTTTTTTTCAGCAGGTTCATCCTCGGCAATTGAAAGCCTTATGTCAAGCAAATAAAGCCTCCAGTGCCGCAATGCTTGTTCCATATGTTTCGCGTATATACATATCCTGCTGAAGAAATTCTGCTAGGCTCGGAAACCTTGCAACTGCTTCATCAAGTTCAGCATCATGTCCCGGGCTATAAGCTCCAACGCTTATCAAATCACTGCTTCGACGATAACGGGCATACAAATGCTTGAATCGCCGTGCGGTCAACAATTGCCCGGGTTGAGCAATATCCGGGAAAACCCGACTAACCGATGCCTCGACATCAATAGCAGGATAATGTCCTGAATCAGCAAGTTCACGTGAGAGAACAATATGACCATCCAGTATAGCCCTTGCCGCGTCTCCAATCGGATCCTGAGGATCATCTCCTTCAGTCAAAACCGTATAAAATGCTGTGATTGATCCGCCACCAGGTGGTCCGTTACCTGCTCGCTCAACAAGCTGGGGCATACGGGCAAATACTGAAGGTGGGTAACCTTTTGTAGCTGGGGGCTCACCAATTGCAAGTGAAATCTCTCGTTGTGCCATCGCCACACGGGTCAACGAGTCCATAATAAGTAAAACGTGTTTGCCGCAATCCCTGAAATATTCCGCAATTGCAGTTGCATACGCAGCGCCATGCAATCTCTGGAGTGGAGGGGTATCAGCAGGTGCTGCAACAACAATAGATCTTCGCCGGCCTTCAGAACCCAGTATATTTTCTATGAATTCCTTCACCTCACGACCACGTTCACCAATCAACCCTACCACAATGATCTCAGCATTCGTGTATCGCGCCATCATTCCAAGCAATACACTCTTTCCTACGCCAGAGCCTGCAAAAAGTCCCATCCTCTGACCTCGGCCTATTGTCAACAATGCATTAATTGCACGAACGCCTACATCAAGCACCTGATTAATCGGTGCACGCATCAAAGCATTATAGGGCCGGCTTTGCAGTGGTATTTGACTTGTATAATCAATCGGACCTAAAGCATCAAGGGGTTGACCGTGGCCATCAAGCACCCGACCCAGCAATGAATCTCCGACTGGAACCTGCTTAACCCGATCAATATTACGTCTCCGAGGTCGAAATCGGTTGCCAGGTTTTAATGGATATGGAATATTACTGTCCAGGGGAGAAACCAGCGCACCCGGCATAAGTCCATGCACCTCCCCAGAAGGCATTAGATAAAGATGATCACCAGCAAATCCTACGATTTCGGCTTCAACTGCACCCCCTCCAGGCAGATGCACCCTGCAATTACTACCGATTGGCAGATTAAGGCCCACTACTTCCATTACCAAACCCACTACGCGGGTCAATCGACCATAAATCCCCCAAGGGGGCATCTGTTCAAGCTGAACAATACAATCAGTCATGTACTGCTTGAGATCTAGGTCACTCATTCTTCCCAGGCGCCCGGCTCATCAAATGCAGCCAATAGATGCTTCCAGCGCCCTTCAAGGGTTGCATCCACAGTATTTAGCACGGTTTCGATTTTTACTCCCCCCCGGCTTATCAGCGCATCTTCTATAATCTGCCATTTTCCTTCAGCCAGTTCCTCGCTCATTAGTTCGCGAACAATACGGGCATCTTCGGGATGGAGGAAAAGACGGGGAGGCAATTCAAGCCAAGGTAAACTGGCAATCGCTTCCCTTATGACTGCTGACACAAGATCGGGTTTTGCTGGCAAGACGCGACGAAGAAACTGCTTGCTAAGCGCCATAACCAGTCGAAGTGTATCTCCTTCAATTTCCTCTGACCATTTTTTCCTGGCTGCAGTTATCCCATTGAGCAAAAGGGCAAGCATCCTGGCTTTTTCATTTACCTCCCGCATACCTTCAGCATACCCTGTGGAATAGCCTTCCCGATAAGCCAGCTCTTGAATATGCTCAACTTCATTTGCAGTAGTTAATGTAACAGTTTTGGTTGACGGGTCATCAATAACCGCCATCTCCCAACGCTCGTAGGCAGAAAGTGCTTCTTTCGGTATAATTTTTGTATCAGACAAACTGATCGTCTCCCTTGCCAGCCAAAATTATTTCGCCTTTTTCAGCCAGGCTACGCACGATTTTGAGGATCTCCTTCTGTTGTGCCTCTACTTCAGAAAGCCGAACCGGGCCTTTTGCCTCAAGATCATCACGAAGCATATCGGCGGCCCTTTGAGACATGTTACGGAATATTTTTTCCCGCAATGCATCAGTTGTACCCTTAAGAGCAACAATCAAAGCTTCAGACTGCACTTCACGCAGAAGCAATTGAATACCTCGATCATCAATTTCTATCAGATTATCAAAAACAAACATCTCATCTTGAATTTTCTGTGCAAGATCCGGATCGTAGTCCCGAATTCCGGCTAATACACCCGTTTCATTCTGTCCTCCCAGAAAATTCAAGATTTCAGCTGCAACCTTAACCCCACCCGCAGCGCTTTTTTTCATTTTACTACTTCCAGCAAGAAGCTTTGCCAAAACATCATTAAGCTCCCTTAGCGCCTGAGGCTGGATACCATCAAGTGTTGAAATGCGCAACATCACATCATTTCTTAGCCTTTCGGTAAACTGATTCAAGATATCACTCGCCTGATCACGCTCAAGGTGCACAAGGATCGTAGCAATAATTTGTGGATGCTCATTCTGGATCAATTCTGAAACCGTTTTGGCATCCATCCATTTCAAGTCCTCTATACCACTGATATCATTTCCGCGAAAAATTCTATCAATGAGTCCTTGCGCCTTATCTTCACCTAGTGCCTTAGTCAGCACCTGACGGATATAACTGTCTGTATCTTCCGTAAAAGCGGTTTGATCACCCGCCTGTTCATGGAAATCCTTAAGAACCTCTACAACTTTATCACGGCTAATATTAGACAGTTCAGCCATGGCGGCACCAAGTTTCTGAACCTCCTTCGGCCCTAAAAACTTGAATACCTCGCTGGCTTCATCTTGACCAAGGGTAAGTAACAAAATTGCACTTTTTTGCAGCCCATCCCTACTCATTGCCCATCCAGTCCTTTACTACGTTTGCTACTATGGAAGGATTTTGGCGGGCCATATCTTTTGCTGCCTGCAGATTCTGTTCATAGCCCTCTTTGCGTCTAGGGGCCATTTCAGGTGAAGTCGCAGCTGCTTGTGGAACAGGTTTAGGTGCTTTAGCAAGCATTTCATACAACATCCGTCTCAAACTTAAAAACACGATAAGAACTACGCCTGCGGTCAAGAGGTCCTTAAGCACTCCTTCAGCCAAAGCAATATTATCAGGGTTTTTATAAAACGGCGTTGAGGGCAAGGATAATACCGGTTTCTTACTGAATGCCGTATTTACGATGTTCAGATTATCACCCCGGTTTGTATCAAACCCCATGGCCCCTTTAACCAGATTACTGATTTCCGTCATTTCTGCCTGACTCAAAGGAACCAGTTTGGTGCTCCCATCAGGATTAGCTATAGCCCTATAATTGACTACAACAGCTACACTCAGCCGTTTAATCGCTCCCGCTGCTACAATTGAATGCTGTACCGTCTTGTCCACATCATAATTTGTAGTAGAAGATTTATGAGTACTGGAGGGGGATACATTTGAATTACTCATAGTTCCAGAGGTAGTAGCTGGCCCTGTTACCGATGAAGCAGATATAGGTTGTGCCGGGGGCTGGTTAGCGGCTGAACCGACAACTCCACCGGGTGCTGGAGAATTACTTGTAGATTCACTGGTTTGCTGACTAAGAATTGCTGCATCGGCAGGGTTGCCATTAGGCTTATAAGTCTCAGCAGTCTGTTCAACCCTAGAAAAATTCAAATCTGCAGTAACTGCAGCGCGAACATTATCCCTCCCAACAATCGGTGTAATAATCGCTTGAATACGATGTGCCAGGGTTTCTTCTACCTGGCCCTTATAATCGAGCTGGTACGCACTGAGATTCAAGCCATCGGTATTCCCCTGGGGCCTGCTCAGTACATCACCATTCTGATCAACCACAGTAACATTATTTGCCTTAAGCTGTGGTACTGAAGCAGCTATTAACCGTTCAATACCTGCAACCTGTGCAGTATCCAGAGCACGGCCGGGATACAGACTCACCAGTACAGAAGCACTGGGTGACTGTTGCTCTGAAACAAACACCGAAGGTCGTGGAATGGCCAGTTGCACCCTGGCACCCGATATCGCTGAAATAGATGAGATGGTACGATCCAGCTCACCTTCCAAAGCACGCTGATAATCTACTTGCTGAATAAAATCACTTGTTCCAAGCTTCTGGTTGTCAAGCAACTCAAAACCCACTACAGAGCCTCGAGGCAAGCCTTTACTGGCAAGCTTAAGCCGCGTGTCATATACAAAATTTGATGGCACTAGAATTGCACTACCCCCCTCGGCCATCTTATAGGGGACATTGAGCTGGGATAAGGCACTGATAATATTGCCGCCATCCCGATCATTGAGATTACTATATAAAACTCGCCATTCTGGCCTGTTAACGTACATCCAGGCCACAAAGACAAAAGCAATAAATGCAGCTGTGCCGAAAATAACGGCGAGCTTCTGCCCACTGCTCAATCGACCAAAAGATTGAAATCGCGCCAGCAAGGTTTGCTTGGGGGTAGCCATGATTTAGCTTGCCCTGTTTTTATGCCGGATCATGAGGCCCGGAATCTGTTCTACACCCGTCAGACTTTATACCTGCATATTCATAATGTCCTGGTAGGCTGTAACCAGTTTGTCTCGCACTTGCACCATAGTCTGGAAAGACAAGCTTGCCTGCTGAAGAGATGCCATGACCTCGTTCAGATTGGCCTGACCACTACCCGCTGCAAATGCCTGAGCCAACTGGTTGGCACCCTGCTGTTGGGTATTAACCTGATCAATTGACTGCTTGAGCATAGATGCGAAACCTGATGTTGCACCTGCATCCGCTGGTACGCTTCCAGTTGCAGTCTGCAACTGGCTTAACAGCTGATCAATTCCCCGAATATCCATACTTACCCCCAGATGCCTTTGCACCTTCTGATTCCTGGAGACGATATTGCCTTAATTTATGGCGCAAGGTACGCTCACTCATCCCAAGCAGTTCTGCTGCCTGCTTCCTTGATCCCTTCGCTCGCTCCAGCGTTTCCAGGATATGATCACGTTCCAACGTGCGCATATCCACTGTCTGCTGCCGTAACACCGGTTTCTGCGCCGGCAGGAAAAGGTGCTCAACATCCACTATTGATGATGGCGCCATAATTGCTGCGCGCTGCATCACATTTTCCAGTTCTCTAATATTACCCGGCCAGTCATATTGCGTCAATTGAAGCTTAGCTGCAGGGGTTAACTGCCAAAGAGAATGACCCCCTTTACGATTCTTCAGAAAATGTTCCGCCAGGGGAATGATATCTGAAGGTCTTGCACGAAGTGGGGGTAACTCCAGCGGAATGACATTTAGCCTATAATAAAGATCTTCGCGAAAGCGGCCCTGGTTGACCTCTTCCGCCAGCAACCGGTTTGAGGTTGCAAGTACCCTTACGTCCAGGTGCAAGGTTCGTGTCGAACCTATCCGCTCAACTTCTTTTTCCTGTAGGACGCGTAACAGTTTCGCCTGCAGAGACAAAGGCATTTCCGATATTTCGTCAAGAAGTAATGTCCCTCCTTGTGCCTGCTCGAATTTTCCGGCATGGGCGACCAGGGCCCCTGAAAAAGCTCCCTTTTCATATCCAAAAAGGGTAGATTCCAAAAGATTTTCAGGAATGGCTGCACAGTTTATCGCTACAAAAGGGTTATTTTTCCTTTGGGAGTTAATATGAAGAAATCTGGCTAACAACTCTTTACCGCACCCGGATTCGCCAGTAATCATACAGGTAGCATCACTGGGAGCAACCCTTAGCGCCATATCATAAATCTGTTTCAGGCCAGGATCATCACCTAGGTATGCTTCTTTTGCTTCACCTTCTTGAGGCAACATATACCTCGCAACTTCAGCAAGTAACCGCTCAGGTTCAAAAGGTTTGGCTAAATAACTGGCAGCGCCAGACTGCATTGCATCTACAGCACGATCAATGACACCATATGCCGTCATCAGGATGACAGGCAACGATGGCCATCCCGCTTTAATCTGGGCCAGCAATTCATGACCGTCTACTTTCTCCATCTGTACATCTGTCAAAACCAAACCCAAAGGACGTTGCCGAATAATATGCATGGCACGAATCGCGTCAGTGGCGGTAATAACCTCATACCCAGCTAGGGCAAAGGTTTCTATGAGCGCATCACGAAGCGCTTCATCATCTTCAACAACCAGAACAGGAAGCATGAATCAGTTTTCCAATAAAACCTGCACGGACTATCCTACCTTCTCGGCAGGCAGATATATTGAGAAGGTGCTGCCTTGTCCAGGGACTGTACTTGCCTCAATACGCCCCCCCATAATTTCAACAACCTGTCGAACTATGGCTAGCCCCAGACCCGTCCCATTAGCGCGGGTTGTAAAAAAGGGTTCAAAGAGCCGGTTCAAGGTTTCTTCTGACATGCCGCAACCTTCATCCTCAATCCGGATAATAATCCCATTGTCACAACAAGATGCACATAATTGCACTTTCTTACCCGAAGAGGAGGCTATTGCAGCATTTTCCAACAAATTGGTAAGTGAGCCAACAAGGGACTGGGAGCTACCCTCAAGCAAAGCATCTCCCTCACAAGAAATATTCAATTTTATTCCTCGCTCAGCAAAATGTGGCGCCATGGTTTCTTCAACCGAAGTAAATAGCTCCGAGACCAGAAACACATTCTTGTCCTGCTGCTCGCCACGGACAAAAACCAACATATTGCTCACTAGCCCTTCAAGATGTAGCAACCTGTCTCGAAGGCGTTGGGCGAAGCGTTGCCGATCTGCAGATTCCAGCCCATCTTTACCAAGATGGGAAGCATAAAGCAATGCGGTTGAAAGTGGTGTTCGGATTTGGTGCGCCAGCGCTGCAGTCATTTCTCCCATTGCCAGAAGACGTTGCCCGCGATCAATTTCTTCCTTGGCAGCATAATCTTCTGTAATGTCATTAATAAGAACGACCCGTTCCCCTGCTGCCTCAAGCGCTGCCATCATCACATTATACCTGTGACCCCTACCGTCAATCCACTCGTGGGGTGTGCGAGTCGCTTCAAGACACTGGCTGATTATCGCCCAATCTCCACCCGACTCCACGCCAGCCAAAGCGGACCGCGCAGCAGGATTGGCATCTAAGATTTTGCCTTCACCATCCAGCACCAGAACACCTGCAGGCAGTGAAGAAAGTAACAGAGACAGCCTTCTTGATAATGCTTCCTTCTGCGATAGCTCATTTCGCAAGGCGACATTGGCTTCTGCGAGTTCACCTTTAAGTTCTGCCACACGTGCGGTCAAAACAGAATATGATCTTGTCAACTCGGCGGAGGCTTGGTTGAACAGGTTAAATGCCTGTTCAAGTTCTTTCTGGTCTATCGTTCCGTTACTCATATGCGCCATCATATCCCAGTTCTATCTCACATGCAGCCCGACACCACTTCAACCTCGCAAGGGCAAGGAGATTTCTGTTAAAGTTTTACCAGATGAGGCCGATTAAGTTCATACAAACTACCGCAACTATATAAACCAGGTTGCCAGACAGGGGAATAAAACCAAAATGTCCGAACTTTTCAGGGATATCGAGGCGCGTTCGCGTCTTGCTGGCGCCAACAAACTTGAAATTCTGCTTTTCAATCTCGGCACTGACCCTCTTTCAGGACGAACCGAAACCTTTGGCATCAATGTATTCAAGGTCAGAGAGGTAATGAGGGCGCCGGGCATAACGCGTGCCCCGGAGATGCCGGTTGCAGTTGAAGGCATGGTATCACTTAGAGGCCTCCTGGTTCCCGTTATCGATTTAGCACGTTATGCGGGCATGAAACCAGAAACCCGGCCTGAAATACTCATTATTACTGAATACAATGGCAATACCCAGGGGTTTCTGGTTCAGAACGTAGACACAATTTTAAGGTTGGAATGGTCGGCAATACGCCTCCCTCCCGAAATGATTGGCACCCGTCTTGGCGGACTTGTAACTGCTGTAACCGAATTGGAAGATGGGCGACTGGTAATGTTGCTTGATGTTGAGAAAGTCCTCTCTGAAACCAGTCATTTTGATGATGAAACCCTCTTTACCGGAATCAATCCTCTCAATCTGGAGAACCACTGTGTATTTTTTGTTGATGATAGTCACGTAGCCCGTAAACAAATCACAAAAACACTGGATGCGTTAGGCCTAAAACACCTTAGTGCCGCCAATGGCCGGGCGGGATGGGAAAAACTACAAGCCATTGCCCAACAGGCTGAACGCCTGCAACAACCCGTATCAAACTATATTCAGGCCATTCTGACTGATATTGAAATGCCTGAGATGGATGGTTATGTTCTTACAAAACTAATCAAGGGTGATCCAAGGTTTTCAGGTTTGCCAGTAATCATGCATTCTTCACTTTCAAGCGTTTCCAACCAGCAGCTTGGGAAAAACGTAGGGGTTGATGCCTATGTTCCGAAATTTGAACCTCATGCTTTGGCTGATACCTTGGCTTCATTACTTGTACGCAAGGAAAAAGGATGAAAGCACATAAAAGCGAACTGCTGGAAGTAGTCGAAGCAAAAACACGCCTTGCCGGTTCCAACAAAATGGAAATCCTGCTGTTTTCCTTAGGAAGTCAGGAAACTTTTGGGATAAATGTCTTCAAAATTAGGGAAGTCTCCAGAACACCGCATATTACCAAAACCCCGAATATGCCTACAGGGGTAGAAGGCGTCATCAGCCTACGAGGGAATATTATTCCTGTAATTTCACTCGAGTATTTCGTGAAGCAAAAAAAGCGCACTGATAGCCTCCCTTCATATATGATTGTTGCGGAATATAACAAACGGACCTTGGCGTTTCTCGTTCATGCGGTTGACCGGATTGTCCGGGTAGACTGGGAAGATGTCCGCCCGCCAGAAGGGATGCTGTCTGATAACAGTTCCATGATTACCGCTGTCATTACGCTTTCGGATGGACGACTTATATCCTTGTTGCACGTTGAACAGATACTCGCTCAGGCAATGGGCGAGCCGGATATTCCTGAACTCTCCCCTGTAGAAATGATGCCGGAAGAAATGATTTTTGTTGCCGATGATTCCGCAGTGGCACGAAAGGAAATTGCTTCTGTACTGGACAGGATGAATGTTCGATTCCAGATTGCTTCTACAGGTCGTGAAGCCTGGGAGAAACTCAAGGAATTTGCTGCACGCGCCCAAGCCACCGGCATGCCTTTGCGACAGCAAATCAGGCTTATTCTCACTGATGCAGAAATGCCAGAAATGGATGGATATGTCCTAACCGGACATATCAAAAATGATTATCGCTTTGAAGGGATTCCTGTAATCATGCATTCATCGTTATCATCTGAAGCTAATAAAGACATGGGAAAACAAGCCGGGGTAGATGCTTATGTAGCCAAATTTGACGCTGCAGTCCTGGCAGAAACAATCCGGCCTTTTTTATAAGGATAATATCCCAATTGCCAGAGTTATCGTATAGTGTTTTTTTGAAATTGTGCTGAGGATATGCAATGTCTGATAAAAAAAATCTACGGTTTCTGATAGTAGACGATTTTTCTACCATGCGACGAATAATCCGCAACTTACTAAAAGAACTAGGATTCACCAATGCAGACGAAGCTGAAGACGGCAACGCCGGCTTGCTAAAACTCCAAGGAGGCGACTTTGATTTTGTCATCAGTGACTGGAATATGCCAAACATGACCGGCCTGGAACTTCTCAAAGCGATTCGCTCTTCAACCGAACTTAAGCACCTGCCCGTATTGATGGTTACCGCCGAAGCAAAGAAAGAAAACATCATTCAGGCCGCGCAGTCCGGGGCGTCAGGTTATATTGTCAAACCCTTTACAGCAGCAACACTTGAAGCCAAATTGAATAAAATCTTTGAAACCATGGACAAAGGGATCTGATTCATGAGTGATCAACAAACAGCACAAGGAGATTCAGACGAGCTTCAAGATCTGTTCGATCTAGTTGCAAAAGGTATGGAAGAACCTGAATCAGAAACATCCGATCCTGCTCAGACTGAGCAATTAGATGCCGAAAACCTGCATACCCAAATCGGACATATGACACGTAAACTACACGATACTTTACGTAGTCTCGGATATGACAAGGCGCTAGAGCGTGCTGCCGAATCAATACCCGACGCCCGGGAACGACTGAACTATATTGCCACGATGACCGAAAAAGCTGCAACCCGTACATTAACCGCAATTGAAACGGCCAAACCTACCCAGGATGCTCTTGCATTACAGGCAAAAGAACTTGGGTCACAATGGGATGCGCTTTTTGCAAATCAAATGAATGTTGAAAATTTCAAACTCCTCGCTAAAAAAACCAGAAGCTTTCTTGGCGAAATTCCTGAGCAGTGTGCCGCTACAAATACGCAGCTAATGGAAATCATGATGGCCCAGGATTTTCAGGATTTAACAGGGCAAGTCATTACGAAAGTAACTGAACTGGCTCAGGATCTTGAAACAGAACTACTTAAAATTCTTGTTGCCAGCACTCCGATGGAAAAAAGGGAAAAGCACGATTGCACCCTGCTTAACGGTCCAGCCATGACTTCATCAAATGATGTTCTCCATAACCAAATACAAGTGGATGAGCTTCTTGAAAGTCTGGGTTTTTAAGGAAAACGATGATGAGTAGTCCATTTGGAGCCATGACTGATCTATTGGGGGATTTCCTGACCGAGGCCGGGGAGCTTCTCTCTGATCTGGACAATAAGCTTGTTGAGCTCGAAAAGAACCCCAATGACAGAGGACTTCTAAACGATATTTTCAGAAGCTTTCATACCATAAAAGGCGGGGCAGGCTTTCTAAATGTCACCCCCCTTGTTTCATTGTGTCATCGAACTGAAAACCTCTTTGATAAATTAAGAACGGAAACACTTGTACTCTCTCCCGAATTAATGGACCATATCATGGACGCGACTGCGGCAGTCCGTCACATGTTCGGCTTTCTAACCCAAAATCAAATGCCTCCCGCAGCTGATGAAGCAGTCCTTTTAGCATTGGATGCCGCACTTTCCAATCAACCTGCCCTCCCTACCGTACCCAGCACCCATCAGCCTTCACATCAACAGAAACCTCAACCAGACTGGGACTCATTATATAATGCCCTTACTGACCAACATGGCCCAGTAAGGAAGCCGCCTGAAATCACCGATACAATTCAAACACTCATTCAGCCATTAAATGAGGTCAGCAATACTTCGCCACCTCCTGCAAAGCCAGCACCAGCATCTAGACCTTCCACAATTCAACCTGCTGCATCCAACTCAGGAATACGAGAAGCGAGTATCCGTGTTGATATCAACCGCCTTGATATGGTTCTTAACCTTGCGGGTGAAATCGGATTAACCAAAAATCGCCTGACCTGTTTACGAACCGGGATTCTCAATGGGACTAACGATGGGGATACCCTACACGCACTTGATGAAGCCGTAAGCCAGCTCGATCTTCTAGTGGGAAACCTTCAAAATGCGGTAATGAAAACAAGGATGCAGCCCATAGGCCGGCTTTTTCAGAAATTTCCACGCATGGTCAGGGATCTGTCTAGACAACTTGGCAAAGAAGTTGAACTGGTTATTGAGGGTGAAGACACTGAAATAGATAAAACAATGATCGAAGATCTCAATGACCCCCTGGTTCATCTCATCAGGAACGCTCTTGACCATGGGGTAGACTCACCTGATGAACGCCTGGCGCAAGGAAAGCCAGCTTGTGGAATCATCCGCCTCAGTGCCATGCAATCTGGTGATCATATCCTTATTGAAATCAATGATGATGGGCGCGGGATAAACCCCGAAACCATACGAAACGTTGCTGTACAAAAAGGGCTGATTGATATCGTTAGCGCAAAGTCTCTTGATGACAAACAGGCGTGCAACCTAATTTTTATGCCAGGATTTTCAACTAAACAGGAAATTTCAGATATTTCAGGCCGTGGAGTTGGGATGGATGTGGTCAAAACCAATATTCAAAAATTAAATGGCCGGATTGATGTACGCTCAACCATCAATCAGGGAACCAATTTTCTTATTTCCCTTCCTCTTACTCTCGCGATACTCCCGGTATTGATTGTCGAAGTTAGCGGACAACCTTTTGCTGTGCCCTTATCCATGGTTCGCGAAATCCTTCCCATCGACCCAAGTCAAATTCAGGAAGTATCTGGACGTGCAACCATGGTTCTAAGAAATGAGGTCCTTCCTGTACGTTCCCTTGCAAGCTTTATTCACTGGCCAGATTCCGATAATCCTGCGTTCGGAGTGCTCATGCATTCAGCTGAAACTTCTTTTATCCTGACCATAGATCGCTTCATTGGACAAGATGATGTGGTAATCAAGCCATTACTTGACATCAAACCTGAAGGTGTTGCTGGAGCAACTCTTTCCGGAGACGGAGGTATTGTATTGGTACTCGACATGGAAACCCTGGTCAATAAAGCGGCCTGATTCTCAAATACTGCGGATTACGAATTTCCCCAATCATGTTTCACAAGAAAGATAATTCAAGGCTGAAAGGATGAATTAATGCTGGTAATGGTTGGAACACTTATTGTCATAGGCGCAGTTTTTGGTGGCTTTGCCCTTGGGGGAGGGCACATCGCAGCATTACTCCAACCCATAGAACTGCTGATGATTGCTGGAGCAGCAAGCGGGGCATTTGTCATTGGAAATAATAGCAAGACCATACGTTCTACCCTTAGCGCCATTCCAACCATATTCAAGGGCTCTCGTTATACCAAAGCTGTCTACATGGAATTGTTGGCCTTGCTTTACGAAATTCTCAATAAAATCAAAAAAGAAGGTTTGATGTCTATCGAACAGGATGTTGATGCCCCGAATGAATCAGCTATTTTTGCAAAATACCCATTGATTCTAAATGATCATCATGCTGTCACTTTCATTACCGATTACCTCCGTATGATGGTCAGCATCAAGCTTAATGCGTTCGAAATCGAAAATCTCATGGATAACGAAATTGAAACCCATCACCATGAAGGGGAAGTTCCAGTCCACGCCATAGCCAAAATAGGGGATGGACTTCCTGCTTTCGGTATTGTTGCAGCTGTAATGGGTGTTGTTCATACCATGGAATCAGTCGGACTACCCCCTGCCGCACTTGGCAACCTGATTGCTCATGCCCTGGTTGGGACCTTCCTTGGTATATTGCTTGCGTATGGATTTGTTTCACCTCTTTCCAGTGCTATCGAATACAAAGTTCATGAATCCACAAAATTTTTTCAATGCATTAAAGTCACTTTGCTCGCAAGCCTCAATGGGTACGCACCTCAAGTAGCTGTTGAATTTGGTCGCAAAGTATTATTCTCAACCGAAAGGCCCACATTTGTAGAGCTTGAAGATCATGTTCAGCGCAGTCGTGCGCGTTAAGGCAGTCCAATGGCAGAAAGCAAACAACAAAGTCTGATCGTCATCAAACGCTCACGCAAGCAAGCCGCTCCTTTTCATGGAGGGGCATGGAAAATTGCTCTGGCTGACATGATGACCGCAATGATGGCCTTCTTTCTTTTAATGTGGCTTCTAGGTTCAACCACCAAGGGCGAACTCCAGGGAATAGCCGATTATTTCAAGACTCCGCTTAAAGTCGCCCTGTCAGGAGGAGACGGTAGCGGAGATAGTTCTTCAATCATCAAAGGCGGGGGGACCGATCTGACCCGATCAACGGGCCAGGTGGATAAGACCGACCAAAAAATAAATAAACACGTCTTTAGTCTGAACACTGCAAAAGCCATAGTGGGTCAGCATGAAAGAATCAAATTCCTCCATCTTAAACAAAAGCTCGAACAAGCAATAAATACCAGCCCTGAATTAAAAAAATACAAAGATCAAATACTTATGGATTTCACACCAGATGGGCTACGCATCCAAATTGTCGACAAAAAAAACCGGCCCATGTTTAATCTGGGCTCAGTAAATTTAAAGCCCTACACCATAAAAATCCTCGCCCAGATCACCAAACTTATCAATCAGGTCAATAATAAGATTGCCATTACGGGCCATACTGATAGCGCCCCTTATTCCGGCCAGGAAAAAGGTTATTCCAACTGGGAGCTTTCAACCGATCGCGCTAATGCCTGCAGGCAAATCATGATGCAACAGGGGCTCAAAGAAAATAAGGTCTTGCGTATCATTGGAACAGCCGATGCCGTTCCTTTTGACCCCAAAAACCCTCTTGACCCAATGAACCGACGTATTTCCATTCTGGTTATGACAAAACAAGCCTCGGATCTAGCTGAAACTGAAGGGGCTGGTCTTCATGTCGACAAAACTTCAGGACTCACTCCTGCCAGCATTGGAACACCTGCCAGCATAACAAATGCCAAAAACCCATTCCCCCATCCTTAAGCCCGAAGATCAAAAAATTTTGCTAAGGGCAGGTCTCGCCTATGAATCAGGAGACAATAACCTGGCGGAGATTCTCTCGAAACGAATCATCGCAAAGCATCCTAAACAACCAGATGCGCATTACATCCTGGCTGTGATCGCAGCAGAACGTAAAGATACAATGGCACAAAAACTTGCCATGGATGTGGCTCCCTTGATGCCCCATACTGCTGAACACCAGTTCAACCTTGGAGTGCTCTTTGAAAAACTCAGGGATTTCAAATCAGCAGCGGTTTACTATACGAACTCCCTTGCTTTAAGACCCAACGATTTTGAAACGCTAATGGCTTTGGGTAATTGCGAACTCGCACTAAAAAATCCATTCTCTGCAATCACGCTATTCGAAAAATCGAAGGCACAACATTCTTCTGATCCCCGGGTATGGAATAATTTGGGAGCAGCATTTAACGAAGCGAACCAACTGGAAAGTTCAGAAAGAGCTTATCTTGAGGGCCAGCGGCTTGATCCTGCTTCTGCCTTAATCCAAACGGGACTTGCTTGTGTCTATGGAAGAATGAATCGTCCAGACCTCGCTTTACCCATGCTTGAACAGGTAGTTCACAAAGCACCTGAATATGAAACAGCTCATTTTAATTATAGTGTTCTTCTTCTTATAAGCGGAGATTTCAAAAAAGGCTGGATTGAATATGAATGGCGCCGCAAAACCGCTCTCTGGAAAGATGACATGCCTACCATGTCCCAACCGGAATGGCATGGTGAACCTCTTCAAAACAAAACCTTACTAATCGTGTGTGAACAAGGTATAGGCGACACAATTCAATTTATCCGTTTTCTGCCAAACCTCAGAGCCATGGGGGCAAATCTTGTTATCGCATGCGAACCAGTAATTCGCCCTCTACTCACATTCGTAACAGACCCCGAACTTATCATTGACAAAGGCACTGAAGCCGCAGAATACCCTGCTGATTACTGGTTGCCCCTGTTAAGCCTGGGTCTTCGGCTTCAACTGGATTGTTATAACATTGAATCAACAAACTATATCCATATTGATGAGCAGGAAATTCTAAAGGCAGCAAAAATCATCGATAGCTTATCGCCTGGCGCCATAAGACGTATAGGTCTTATCTGGGCGGGCAATCCCAAGCATTCCAACGACGCAAACCGGAGCATGCGCCTCGAGGATTTAAAACCCCTGGCCAAACTTAAGGATACGGTTTTTTTTAGCCTTCAAAAGGAAGACCCATCAAACCAGATTAAATCTGCGCCTGAAGGTATGCAAATCGTCGATCTTGAGCCTTACCTACAATCACTTACGGAAACTGCGGCGTTTATTCTCGGCCTTGACTGTCTTGTTACAATTGACTCTGGTATGGCACATCTGGCTGGTGCCCTGGGTGTAGCAACCCATGTACTCCTTCCTGCAGTTGGAACTGACTGGCGATGGCTGCTTAACCGAACTGATTCGCCCTGGTATCCAAGTATTAGATTGTATCGCCAATCGCAAGCTCAGGATTGGAGTACCCCAACACAGTCTCTGTTCAACTTCCTTTCCTTACCTCCAAACCGGAATGTGCTTGTTCTATGCGAAAATCCCGAAGACCTGGAAACACAGATAGGTTTAATGCTGTTACAATCTGTTCTGCCTGCATCCATCCGTCTCTCACTTGGCCAGCTTTCACCATGGAAACTTCCTGATAACGGCCCATTTGATTTAATTATACTGGGTGTCGGAACGAGTTTAAGTGCGAATGCATTTACTGAGCCACTTTTCCAGCTTCTGCAGCATTCCCCTCGAAGAATTGGCCTTTTTGGCCTTGAAGAAACGATAGAAGGGGTTCAGCTGGAACGGATATTGGATCTGCTAGATTTCTGGTTTGCCCGCACATCTTCTGACCTAAGGCAGGCTAAAGGGGCTCCCCACGCTATTTATTTCGGTGACTGGCTAGTTAATGCCTTCACACCAAGAGTTGCAGATTCTAACCTGTTTCTTGAAGCAGGGGATGAAATTTGGAAAGAAGATGCAGCTATCTCAAAAATTCAGGCCTATAAAAATGTGAATGCATTATCCCTATCCACATTCCTGTGCGCTCTTCATTCTGCCGAATCGTTAAGTTATGAAACAGGCCAGGATAAAACCTGTGCGGCACTCATTGAGGATATATTCGGTATCAAGACATTCCGAGGCGTTCCTATCAATCTCGATCGAAATCGTCTTGTTACATACAGGAAAGAAAGGACATCGATGCTTGAAACCTTCCGAAAAATTTTACTCAGACTGACTTTTCAGTGTTGAAGCATCCTTCTCCTCCAATTGGTAGAGCCAAGCCAATAACTCTGCAACGGCACGGTAGAGTTCCGGAGGAATATGAGCATCTAGATCTATCTGCATCAACAAGGATACCAAAGCAGGAGACTCATGCACATATATGCCTGCTTCTCTTGCCCTTTCAATAATCATTTCTGCAAGAAGCCCACGCCCCTTGGCAACAACCCTGGGAGCCAAATCTTCTTCCTGGTAAGCAAGAGCAACAGCTGAAGCCAACGGCTTGTTATTACTCTCCATAAGTCTTGACTGTCAATTTGTTGAGTTTTAATCCTGCTGACTCCATCTGCAGGGATAGTAACTTCTCTGAGGCGGTCAATTCATCTCTGGTTGATGATCCGGCTGTTTCACAATGGATGCTCACAGCCCCGCCGTGGTATACAAGCCATGCCCGGACTTTTCCGATTCGCGGCAAGGTTATATCTACAAGCGTCTGCCAGGACTGGCCTTCCTGGGATTGCTCAGTAGAATGTCCATAAATATGAAGCTCAATTTTTTGTCGTGGCCATAACTCACTCTGATAGGCAACAATTCCCGAGTTAAGCAAATTCATCTGGGCCTGGACATAGGAAAGGCCTTGATCCAGGATATGTGTCGACGAAGACGTTAACAAGTTCGCAGAACTTGCTTGAAAAGGCGTTAATTTGAGTTGCGCCTGTGGCTCTTGCTGTAGATCTGTCAAACTTAATTTCCCTTCAACCCATTTCGCAAGATGTGCCTCATAGAACAATCCGCTTCGGCCAATCGCCTGGCTCAGAGCGGAGGCAATCGGTGCTGCTTCATGTGTAGGCTCAGAAAGCAAAGCAGGCTGAGGTTTCAGTTTAGGTACACTTGTTTCCTGCAGGTTTCTTATTAGGGCAACTAAAGACTGGGCTGTTTCACTAATAGTTGTAGTCTGTGAAGAGAGAGTAGACGCGGGCTGCGATGCTGATGTGGCCAGTGGATAAGTCTGTGTCGGGCTTATTGGCTTGAAAGGAATATTTAGATTTTCTGCTTGAAGATTCACAGGAGAAGCAATTTGCCCTGGCCTGGGTGTTGCCAAATTTTGTGCCTGTGACGTATTCCCGGATTGAGCCAAAGAAGGTGGCGACTGATCCTGTTGTGATAAAGACGCTTGAGAAAAAGTTTCGAGATTAGATAGCTGTAGCAAAAAAGTTGGTCGGGGAGTATTGCTTACAAAAACCAGATCAAAATGCATGCCAGGTTGAGTGTTTTTCGGAAGGTTCATATCCAGCAACTGATTCTGAACTTGTACCTGAAACCGCCCGTTTGGAAGACTTGCTACTACCACAGCAGGCAGTTTTTGCCCCACTTGCCACTGGGGTAAATCAACCGAAATTTCAGCCGTTTGAAGTAAAGGGGGTTCAACAGCCTTGATCATCTGACTCAACTGAGTAACCAGATTATCCTGAATCATCGCACTACCCCACTATTATCCCCTGGAATGCAGGGCGATAATCAATTCCGCTTCTGCCCTAGAAATACCGCACTCAGATGCGAGAGACTGTGCTGACCGTCCTTGACGAGCAAGATCTATAGCTACACTGTAAGCCACATCTGTAATCTGACGGGAGTCTGAAGATTGGCTCTCCACTATTTTACGCAAAGTATCAAGTTCTTGGCGAAGTATTATCAGATCCTCCCGCAGCAAAAATTCGGGATCAAACGATTTTGCTTTACTGGCCATTCGATAAACATACAAAACTACAACTATTACCACTATCCAGGTTCCAACAATTGCGGAAATTATCCAGATCCAGTCATTTATCTGCATGTATGCCCCCTAGTTGCGCATCATGCAATCGGGTATCAATGAAGTCAACTATCCTCGGGTATAAGCCTTTCTTACTTTATATTCCATGGCTACTTCACGAATGTTTCCCGACAAGGACTCCATACGTATTTTAACCAACTCAACGACCCTTCTTTCCGCTTCCAGCACCTCGGCAAGCTGTAAGCGTCCAGGCTCTGATAAGTTTTTCGCATCATCCGTAGACAGATTAATCCAGGACTGCATATGGGGTTCACGCTGGCCCTGAATCCCTGTCAAATGTTCCCACTCTCCCTTTTGTGCAGCCTCAAGCATCTTCAGCGTTAAATCATGAATAACGCTAATTTGCCTGTCAAGATCAGACTTTGCCATAGGAAACTGCAGACCGGACCGGAGGCTCATCCAAACTGGGTGAGCGCTCAACCTGGTTAATACTTAGCCAGGCACTACGTATTTCGTTGAGAAGACCAGAAACCTCATCCAGTTTTCCTGGTAAATTGCGCATATTAGCCACAATAAGCTGTCGGCACATATAATCGTAAAGTGCGCCAAGATTACCTGCGATTTCCCCTCCCTTTGCTTCATCCAAACTGGCTTTTAACCCGCCTTCGATTATACCAAGGGCTTTTGAAATCAACTGTCCCTTACCCGGAATATTACCAGACATCATGGCTTGCTTGGCTGCATTGATTGAAACAATAGCGCCATCGAGCAGCATGATAATCAGTTTATGAGGATTGGCTGCCACAACACCGGTTTCTACATCAATTTTCTCGTAAGCCTTGATAGCGCTTTGTTTCAAAAGGGCATTCATACATCATTCCTTATCAAATTGCCGAAGAAAACGTCTACCTGCATCACTCAACCCCCCGAGGTTGAGCTACTTAAATAGTTAGGCATGCTTACAATTGAATTCAGCTGCGATGTTAAAAAAGTACTTGTTGATGTCAATTGTCCAACCAGTACATCAAGGGCTGTATACTGTTGCTGATATTGTTGCTGTAACTGGGATAACTGCTGATTCTGGAATGTTTTCTGCGATTCAATATCAGCAATGTTATTATTGATCCCATTGGTTGCATTGACTATAAGTCCATTAAGCGGGTCCGTCATCTGCTGGACCATCTGATTGAGTTGATATGCAAACCCGGTTGAATAATTGATGTTGCCCCGATTACCGGTTACCCCACCCAGAACCTGAACGGATAAACCGGAAGCCGAATTAGTGCCAGTTACACTGAGGTATTGACCGCTACCTGTCGCAGCAACTCCATTAATCGTCCCCTGCACGTCTACACCCGCAGTAGAAGTTGGTGTGCCAAAAAGACCCGTTTCACCATCTCCCCCGGTTATATCAACTGTGGAAGCTGAACCATAAGTATTGGAGGTGAGGGTCAATACCCCCGAATTCTGGGTCACATTGACTTTAATGTTGCCACCCGAAAGGGCAGAATTCCCATTAATTGCAGATTGCACAGCGGTAGCCAGTGCAGCTGCATTCGCATAAGTACCCGCAGGAATGACTACACTGGCGTTTGTACCATTTACACTCAAATCAAGCGTATCATTGCTTCCTTGGGTTATCGTTAAGTTAGCTGCAGCATTTCCTGTAGCTGAGCCTTGGGTAGCTAATTGGGAAACCGCCAAGGAATAGCTACCTGGTTGGGTCGAACCTGATCCAGAAACATACTGAATCAGGGGATCGGTTGCGCTCCCGGTTTGTGCGAACAGCTGTGCTATCCCATTAAAATTGGTACTTATGGCATTGTTCAGGGTCGTCTGATCAACTGCCAACGACCCATCCTTCTGAAAAGAAACCCCGATATCAGCAAGATTGGCAAACCCGGATGTAAGACCTGTAACACTACTATTTAATGCTGTATTGATTTCTCCCACAATCTGATTGACGGTTGGGTCACCCAGCAACTGCCCTGCGGTACTGGTTGTTGAGTTGTAGCTATCCAGCCCCGACAAGGCTGTATTCAATGCATTATAGGCACTGACAAAGGAATTGACGCTACTCGTCACAGAAGCAGGATCATTTGAAACACTCACGCTAGTTGAACCTGTTCCTGCAAGATTCAGGGTCAAGCCGTTGATAGCGTCAGTAACTGTATTTGTTGCTCGGGAGATGGCAAGGCCGTCCAGGGTAAAGCTCGAATTGGCAGCCGTAACTGATTCAGACATATCCTGCGTTCCTGCAGGATTCTGGGTAAGAAGGGAAGCTAGTGTTGCATCCCCGCTCACACTGATATTCATGCTGTTGGCCGCACCCAAACTATTTGAAGTCAGAACCAGATGATAGGGGTTTGTGCCACTGCCATCATTAATGACACTTGCTGTTACCCCAATATTGGCATTGTTGATTGCCTGTGCAATTCCATCGAGACTGTTGTTCGTGCCAATCGTAACCGTTTTCGTCCCATTCCCGCTGCTAGTGTATGTTGCCCCGCTATAGGTCCCCGTACCCGCTGTGCCGTTATATGCAGTAAAACTTCCCCCGCTGATGGTGCCAAAATCAAAAGTCAACGTTGTTGTGGCACCAGATCCAATTGAGGCTGTTTCACTCGCCTGTCCAGCTGAAACCAGTTTTTGCGAGGCGGCAAGCTGCGTCACGGATAGGTTATAATTACCGGGAATTGCACCTGATCCGGCTGTTGCACTAATTACAGAGGTATTGCTGGAACTCGCCTGCATCTGCTGAAACTGGCTCACCGTACTTAAACTATTCATGGAGGTCTGAAAGGTTGAAAGCGCATTGCTCACTGTGCCAAAAGCAGACAGTTCAGCCTGATAGCTTGCTTCCTGGGCATTGAGCTGATTAAGCGGTTGAGATGCAACCGCCATCAGCTGGGTAATGATCGAGTTTACATTCAGATTGGAGCCAATTCCTGGCGAGGAAATAGGGGGAATAACATTACTCGTTGCTGAAGGTGTTGCAAGCGTTGATATGGTCATGATTGCTCCCTAGGCCTGAACTGAAATCAGGACACCCTGTAATACGTTAAGTGCCTGAACAATCTGCATCATTTCTTCAGCCGGGACCACACGCATCACCTGGCGTGTTGAGTTCAGGATCTGGATGGTCGGATTCTGTGCATCCGATGTATTCAGAGCGAGTTGCACCGTGCCTGCATTCGCGAATTTACTGATTATCTGGTTAACCTCCTCAGCCAAATTTTTTAACCGTTGCGTATCAACGGTTGACTGTGTGGGAACGACCGCTTTTGCCGGGTTCTGTGCAAGTGTCTCTGAAGCCTGGGCAACGCTAGATGTACCTGTTACTGAGGAACTCCTGACTAATTCTTCACCTGAAGCAACAGGCGGTGGAGCAGTATTCAATGAACTGATGGTCGTCATGGCTCATTCCCTATAGATTCCGCCCAGACCAGTATTCTGGCCTGGGCGGGGCAAGGCTGCAACTTATTGCAACAATTTGAGTACTGATTGTGGCAAGGCATTAGCCTGGGCCAACATTGCAGTGCCTGCTTGCTGCAGAATCTGTGCCCGCGACAGATTAGCTGTTTCCAGTGCAAAATTCGCATCCATAATCTGGCTTCTTGCCGAAGTCAAATTGGTTTGTGTGGACGAAAGATCACTAATGGCCGCAGTGAACCGGTTCTGAAACGCGCCCAGCTGAGCATTGAGGCTATTAATACTCGCCAAAGCATTATCTACAGCAACCATCGCTGCATTGGCACCCGCTGCCGTAGAAATATCCAGGCTACTTAATGCCTGTCCACTTCTTGCTGAACCATAGGTGCCTGCATCAATACCAAAATCTGTAGAGGCATTATTGGTTCCAGCGGTAATCGCGATCTGACCTGCCGATGAAAGCGTAAAGGTGCCTTCTGTTGTCACTGCCGTTGTACTCAAGCCTGTAGCAAGACCAACATCAGTGGCTGTCAGATTGCTTCCACTTCCAAGTGCGACAGTGATGTTTCGGCCATCGGCGGCAGTTAACGTGACGCCATTCCCACTGGATGAGGTGTCAGTTGCCGTCACTCCGGTCTGTCCTGAAATCGCGTTGACTGCGGCTATCGTAGCTGCAATCTGTGAAGCAGTGGTTTCTCCATTGGCAACTGAGATTTGTGCCGTCGAGACGCCATTAATCACCAAAGTGCCAGTGTGTGCAGCACTCGCAGCAGTAACTGTCCCGCCCGCAAGTATATTTGCGTTTACGGTAGCCGTGACACCAGTCTTGCTGGATACGGCATTAACCGCAGCCGCTTTGGCTATGGCACTATCTGCAGCATTGGCGTAAGAAGCTGTATCGCTGGTTGACAAAGAAGCGCCAATACTAATCCCGTTAATGAGCACATCGCCCGAAGCCAGTGCATTGGCTGAACCTGTCGCAGAGGACACATAAGCCGTGTTGGGTTGATAAGTACCTAATGTCAAATCCGCATTACTATAATTTCCGGTGGATGACGTCAGCGTAATGGCATTGGCGGAAGTAAGCGTATAGGCGCCATAATGCGTGTCTGCGGCTCCAACGCCGGTCTGGGCAGCTGTGACAGTTCCATAGGAAACAGTAATATTACGACCATCCGCAGCAGAAAGGGTGACGCCGGTTGTATCTGACCCCGTATCAGCGGCCGTAACGCCGGTCTGTCCTGAGGCGGCATTAATGGCTGCCACGACTGAAGCACGGGTAGATGAGTTGTTAGAACCCAGGGCAACAGTTACTGCAACCCCGTTAATAGTTATGGTACCGGTTGTTCCAAGCGTTCCTGCTGCCATGCTGGTACCAGCATAAGTATTGGTTTCCACAGCCGCTGTGACTCCGGTCTGGCTGGACACGGCATTAATCGCTGCCGCCTTGGCTATGGCACTATCCGCTTGGTTAGCGTTAGATGCGGTATCCGACGAAGCTACCGACGCCCCAACAATTACCCCATTAATCAGTAGATCGCCTGATGACAGCGCAGTCCCGGTCGTGGTGCCGCGTGAAGAAACTGACGCGGCAGATCCCCCGCCCAATGCTGATGTCTGGGCACTTGCAATACTAACAGCAATCGTTTGATTGGCATTGGCACCCACCTGGAACTGCTGGTTCTGGAATGAGCCATCCAGAAGATTCACGCCATTGAACTGGGTGGTCGTTGCTACGCGCTGGATTTCAGCAAGCAACTGGGACACCTGCCCCTGCAACTGGCCACGGTTAAGGCTGGAATTAGAGCTGTTTGCTGACTCTACCGCCAGCTGACGAATCTGCTGCAAGTCATTGGTAATGGAAGTCACCGCACCTTCCGCGGTCTGGGTCACCGAAATGGCATTATTGGCATTCTGTGTTGCCTGGGTCAGGCCATTAATTTGTGCGGTAAGGCCATTTGAAATAGCCAAGCCTGCCGCATCATCGGCTGCGCTGTTGATTCGGAGGCCTGATGACAGGCGCTGTAACGCTGTAGACAGAGAATTCTGGGTATTATTCAGATTCTGCTGTGCAATAAGCGAATTGATATTTGTATTAATAAATGAAGACATTCCTCTTCTCCTTCGATGTTTGAGTTTTGTAGCATCATGCCACGACTTTGGTTCTCCTGTGACCACTACACTCAAACCGCCGTCAGGTTAAATAACGGCAGAAGAAAAGAAATCTTTAACCGGATAAAAAATTTTCACCGTTAAACCTCTATAAACCTGATATTTATTCCTGCTTTTTTTTCATTACTGGAGAAAATTAAATAAAGAAAGATTCTGGATTTTGACAAAGGATTGTTCAGCGGCCTGCAATGTCAACTGCTGCTGAGTCAATGCACTAGCCGCAGCTGCGAAATTAACATCCTGATTTTGGGATAATGCCGTCTGATATTGGGTTTCCAAACTCCCATTAATGGAAGTTTGTGTTGTTAATTCCTTGATTCTGGATCCAACCAAAGCCTGTTGCTGGGATATCTGGTTCAGGCCATTAGACAGGTTCTGCTGGATTAGCGCAAGCTGTCCGTTGAACTGCGCTTCCCCGGCAGGGGTTGAAACATATTGATTAAGCTGGGTAACCAATTGGTTTACGGTATCAAAGATACTCTGGTTTGTTGCAGGCGTTACTGTAAAAGTATCATTGCCAGCAGGGCTGCCACTGATACTAAAAGACTTTCCCTGTGCTGTTATCGTACCGCCAGAAACATAATTCTGATTGGCAAGGATTATGTTTCCGGAATGGTCAACAACATTATAAGTTGTAGGTGAAAGAAACTGGACAGTCAAGGGCTGAAGCAAATTTGGATCGGTATAGTCCGTTACGCTTCCGGTGCTAATTACCCCTGAACCTGAGTTTCCTGAAGCAGACTGTACCACAAAGGTGCCATTTCCGTTTCTGACATTGTCAAAAATGGCATTCCCGGGATCATTTGTGGGAATTTGCTGCCCAGAACTGACCTGTGCCATACGCTGCCCACTATCTCCTTGATACGTTACGCTTCCAGATGCATTCAATGCGTAGGGAACGGTATTAACCTTGTTACCGGAAAAGAGGTAACCTCCCTGCCCGTCGCCACTGTTTGCCAGGCCAACCAGATCAGAAAACTGCTGTTTAAGCTGAGAAACAAGGGCTTGACGTCCTGATTGCCCCAAAGAAGGATCCGAAGCCTGTACGCTTAAGGACTGTATACTTTGCAAAAGGGTGGTTACACTCGACAAGGCGCTACTTTGCAGATTCAGAAGATTCTGTGCTGAAGTAATGTTGCTGCTGTACTGGTTCGTTATGCCAATTGCCTGATTGATGCTCACAATCTGGGCAGCAGCAACTGGATTGTCCGCTGCTTCATTAACACTTTTGCCGCTAGATAATTCCAACTGGGTTTTATTTAGTGCAACAGTATCATTTTGAATTCCTAACAAGCCATTTTCAAAAATTGTGCTGGTTGCAATCCTCATGATTCACCTCATCTAGATTTGCAGAAGCGACTGGAACAACTGGCTTGAAATTGATAACAGTTTTCCGGCCGCCTGATAATTTTGCTGATACTTAAGAAGATTTGCAGCTTCTTCATCCAGGTTGACCCCAGATACACTCTGCTGGGAATTCTGTATCTGCTGATAGAGTGCCTGCTGGGATTGCCCGTTCACGTTGGCGGAACTGGTATTGGTACCAACCAGGCTGATAAGCTGGCCAAAGGCTCCTTCAAACGAAGTTGTTCCCTGGACCAGATTCTGGGTTTCCATTCCTGCCATGGCCAGGGCATTGGTATTGTCCCCCGTTGCCCCCGCGTTAGATTGCAGGGTAAACGTATCGTTATTCTGTGGCTGGCCTGTCACCGTAAAGGTGATGTTTCCTTTGTAAGTTATTGACTGCCCCGAAACATAAGGAATACTTGTTGAGGGTGTCTGATTATCAACTAAAGCATTTGTGGTCGCGTTATAAGTGAATACAACAGGCGGGGTCACCTCAGCCAGTGCCGCCTGGGCAGTGATTGTGGCAGGGCTGATGGTCGCATTGCCAATATTGGCGCTGCTGGCAGAAGTAGCGACAGGGTTTGCTGCGGCAACCTTGGCCGGATCAGTAATAGCAAGCGCCATGGAGCTTGCCCCGCTCGCAACCGGACGTATAAGAAAGCTTTCGCCAGGATTAGGCACAGTATTGACTGTTATATTCATTCCATCCAGGGAAATGGGAAAGGTCGTCGTGTTGGGATAGGTCGTCGAAGTATTATCCGACAATCGCGTAATTGTATAATTGGTTCCGTCATAGGATAGGCGATAGTCACTTGCCTGCAACTGCGATGCATTGGAAATGCTTACAGTCAACGCAGAGGCCGGGGTAGTATTGGAAGCATTAGCCAAAACCTGGGGGGCTGGGGGCGGGACAAACAAATTACCGCCAAGATTACCATTCAAGTCCATCCCAAGCTGATTTTGCTGATTCAGGGTTTGTGACATTACTACAGCCAATTGCCCAATTGCATTCTGGGCAGTTTCGAGGGTCTGATTACGAAACTGAAGCATTCCACCCAGGTTCCCTCCCGTTAAGGTAGAGGAAGGTAAAACCCCTGTTGCCCCATTAAGCACATATGCAACTTCGGTATTTGTTGGATTGGCCGGATCCGGAGCGGCTTTGAGCGTCATGGAGCGGTTTCCGATAACAAGGGATTGCCCACTCCCGATATACAAATCAACATTACCGTTGCTTTCTGTGACTGTTTTTACACCAATTTGCTGATTAATCTGGCTAATCAGTTGCTGACGCTGATCCAGCAAATCATTGGGGGGATTATTATTGGCCGCGGTTTGCAGCTGAAGTATCTGCTGATTCAGGTTTGCAACCTGTGTAGCCAAACTATTGATATTCTGAATTGTGCTGGTTATCGAGTTATTAATTCCATTACTGGTATTGGTTAATGTATTGGCCGCACCATTAATCTGGGAAACAAGGGACTGGGCATTACTTAAAAATGCCTGCCTTGCAGGAATAGACTGGGGGCTATTGGCAACACTCTGAAGGCTGGTAAAAAAGCCTTGAATGGCAGGCTGAAGACCTGAAGTCTGATCAGATAGCATCTGATCGATTGGCTGAGCTTGTGAATAATAGGTATTATAGCTTGCGGCCTGCGCTTGGGCAGACATGGACTGATCAACCAGGAACTGGTTATAAACCCGTGCAATCGAATCAACCTGTACGCCGCCACCCAGAAACCCATAAGATGTGCTTTGTGGCTGAGCCGCACTTTGAAGTACTTCCTGTCTGCTATAGCCCGGGGTTGAGGCATTGGCAATATTCTGCCCGGTCGTGGTTATGCCAATTTCCGCCGCATTAAGCGCTCCCAACCCAATACTGAAGATATCCGCCATATGATTATTCTCCACCTTGTGGATTTATCGGCACACTCTTAGGAATCTTGAGCGACGTCATATCTATCTGTTGCCTGATTAACTGGGACTGAAGCATTTTTGCAAGACCAAGTCCACGCCCTGCCAAAGACTGAGCAAGCTGGTTATCCAGCATCTGACCATACATCTTGTCAGCTTGCGTATCAAAAGGGGTTGAAGCCAATTTAGCTGAACGCATTTGCTTAAGCATATCAGCGAGAAAAAGGGCTTCAAACTCCTGGGCGACTTTGCCGGCAGCCTGGGCGGGATCCTTGTTCGCCAAGCCCTTCAGGCTGGCAAGATTGCGAGTATCCCAATAAAACCCTGAAGGAATGGTTGGCAACATAATCAAATGATCTCCAGATCAGCATGAAGGGCTCCTGCTGCTTTCATTGCCTGGAGTATTGCAAGCAGATCCTGTGGTGTTGCCCCCAGGGCATTCAAGCCACGAACTACATCATCAAGCTTGGCTCCAGCTTCAATTGTGACAAGTTTACCTTTTTCCTCATTAATGCTGATTTCTGATTGCTGTGACACCACAGTATGACCGGCACCAAAAGGATTAGGTTGGCTAACGAGCGGGGTGCTCCGTATGGTAACTGTTAAATTTCCATGCGCTACGGCACAGGTATCAACAGAAACACTTCGCGTCATCACGACAGAACCCGTTCTGGCATCAAGCACGATTCTTGCCGGCCCTTCATCGGGATCAACTGGAATATTTTCTATCTGGGCCAGAAAATTAACCCGCTGATCTGGATTTAACGGGGCATGCACTTCAATGACCCTGCCGTTAATTGCCTGGGCTGGTTGAGTCAGCGGAAAAAAGGCGTTAATCGCATCGGTAACTCGACTCGCTGTAATAAAACTACCCTGATTCAGTTCAATTCCTATAAAACCATTTCTTACAAATTCGGTTGGAACTTTTTTTTCTACCGTTGCTCCATCAGGAATTCTTCCTGCAGCAAGATGATTAACCACCGTGCTTGACCCACCACTTTTGGCTCCAATTCCTGCAACCAGCATATTTCCTTGAGCCATGGCATAAATCTGGCCATCTGCCCCCTTAAGAGGAGTCATCAATAGTGTTCCACCCACTAAAGATGAAGCATTACCTATAGACGAGACTGTTACATCTATTTTCTGACCAGGTTGAGCAAAGGGGGGTAAGTTTGCCGTTACCATGACCGCTGCAACATTCTTTAGCTGCATATTGGTCCCAGCAGGCAGGGAAACACCCAGTTTACCCATCATGTTAAGCAGACTCTGAACCGTAAACGGGGTTTGCGTTGTCTGATCGCCTGTGCCGTCCAGACCGACCACTAGACTGTAACCAATAAGCTGATTGCTACGCACTCCAGACAGGCTTGCAATATCCATTATCCGGGTTGCCCAGACAGGCTGTGCTACGGAAAACATAATAACTACATAAAAAAGCCGTTTAAACATTTTTACCCTAATAAGGCAACACAGATAAAAAGAAACGCTGCAGCCAGCCCATCTTCTGGGCTTCATTTATATAACCGCTGCCTATATATTCAATATGTGCATCCGCGACTTGATAAGATTCGACGGTATCATCCGCAGTGATGTTGTCAGGGTTGACAACACCACTAAACCTGATATTTTCAATCCCCTGATTCATATGAAGCTCTTTGCTTCCCCCAACTTTCAGGTTTCCGTTAGGCAAGACTTCCGTAACTGTTACGGCTATTGTTCCTACAATACTGTTATTATTTGCCGAAGCGCCTTTCCCGGCAAATTCACTATCTGAATTTGCCGTAAGCCCTGCCCCCTGAAAAGTTTTACCAGGTATTCCTGTAACCAATGGAACAGTAAAACTATCCTTTGCAACCCGGCTTGCAGAAGTATCAGAATTTTTACTGGCCGCCATATTTTCATTGATTTGCACAAGCAGGGTGTCTCCTACCTGATGTGCTCGACGATCATCAAAAAACATCCTGTCGCCTTCCTGATAAATGGCACCACTTCGATCAGGTTTTGGCGGCGGCGAAGCAACAGCCGTGAGTGGCTGTTTCATGATAGAAGTCTGGGGGATCATCCCGCAACCACCTAAACCCAGTAACAGAATATAGGCAGCTTTTTTCATTAGCCTCTCCTAAACCTGACTTAAGGTCTGAAGCATTTGATCCGCCGTGCTAATCGCTTTCGAATTCATTTCATAAGATCTTTGTGCCTGAATCATATTGACGAGTTCTTCTACTACATTAACATTTGAATTTTCAACAAAACCTTGGTCAAGAGAGCCCATACCATTACTTCCCGGGGTATTGGTAGTCGGCGATCCACTCGCAGCCGTTTCCAGAAACAGATTCTGGCCAATCGCCTGTAATCCTGCGGGATTTATGAAAGTCGCCAGTTGAATTGAACCTACCTGAACCGGTGTTACTGATCCGGGTTCAGTAACGGTTACTGTCCCATCGCTACCAATAGTCAAATTGGAAGAGTTAGGCGGTACTGTTATGGCGGGTTGCACCACATATCCGCTTGATGTAACCACTTCACCCTGATTATCCAGCTGAAAACTTCCATCACGTGAATAAGCAGTTGAACCGTCTGGCATTAATACCTGAAAAAAACCTTGACCGTCTATTGCGACATCCAGATTGTTCCCGGTCTTTTGTAAATTACCCTGGGTAAATATTTTCTCCGTAGCAACCGTCTGCACACCAGTTCCAAGCTGCAGACCGCTCGGTAACTGGGTTTGCTGTGATGACTGAGCTCCAGCTTGTCGTACCGTCTGATAAAGCAAATCCTGGAAAACAGCTCTTGATTCCTTATACCCATCCGTGCTGACGTTAGCGAGATTATTTGTAATCACATCCAGTTCTGTCTGCTGGGCTTCAAGACCTGTTTTAGCAATGGCAAGCGCTCCAAACATGTGTTTTCCTTTATCTCTAAATCAATTCAACACCAGAATCTGGCCGGCATTAGTACCGCTTTGCTGAACGGTCTTGATAATCTGCATATTCATATCAAACTGTCTTGCCAAATCAATCATCTGTGTCATAGCGTCAACAATGTTGACATTGCTTCCCTCCAGCGCGCCCCCCTTGATCTTCACTGTGTCATCTACTGCCAGAGGCTGTCCATTATTCGTATAAAACAACCCATCGGATCCTTTGGTTATCTGCTGTGCTGTGGGATTAACAAGCTTGATACGTCCGAGCACATTAACCGAATTAAGCGTCTGCCCATAAAGGGTTGGAACTCCTGAGACCGTCCCGTCCGAAGCTATTGAAATGGTGGTAGCGGGCGGTATCGTAATGGGCCCTCCATCAGACATAACGGTATCTCCCTGTTTTGTCTGCAAGATCCCTTTCTTGCCGATAACCAGGTTTCCATCCCGGGTATAGGCCTCTTTGCCAGCCTTGTCTTTTACTGCTATAAATCCTGGCCCCGTAACCGCTACATCCAGGGGATTGCCTGTATAGGTGATCGTACCACTTGACAGGTCGGAGGTTGTGGCTGTGTTAACAACATAAGCATTTGTTTGTAATCCGCTCTGGGCTGGAATATAGCTACTGAACGCTTCCTGATCTGCTCTGAATCCTGTTGTGTTAACGTTAGCAAGATTGTTGGCCACCATTTCCTGAGCCAATTCAACGTGATTGGCTCCGGCCATCACCACATAAAGCAGACTCATCGATTAATCAATCCTATTGGAGGCTGGTAATGGTTTGCAAAATGGCATCCTCAGTCTTGATGCTTTGTGCATTCGCCTGATAAACCCGCTGAGCAGTTATCATGTTTACGAGTTCAGTGGTCAGGTCGACATTGGATTGTTCAACCGCTGAAGACTGAAGCACACCAAGTGTGCCTGTCCCGGGAGTCCCTACCAAAGGGGGGCCTGAATCAGCAGTTTCTGAAAACTGGTTATTCCCGTTAGGCTGCAATGCTTGCTGATCAACAAAATCAGCAAGTGCCACCTGGCCTAGCGTTAAGGTTTGCCCATTTGAATAATTTCCAAGAATATTTCCATTGCTGCCAATATTGAAACCCGTAAGCTGGCCTGATGCATATCCGTTTTGATTTAAATTATTGACATTAAAACTGCTTCCAAACTGTGTAGTTCCTGTTTGATCCAAAGTAAAGGTCAATGGTGCAGCACTTGCACCCACACTCGCAGTAATGCTAACTGGCTGGGCTGCCAATGTAGTGGCGCTCATGGCCCCATTTGTATCAAATGCCATCGTCTCAATGGGATTTGAAGCTAGTGCTGTTCCATCAATAGCGCCATAAACATTCCATTTGTTCGTGCTTGTATCTGTCTTCATCCAATAAAGGGAAAGCACATGTGAATTACCCAGACTGTCAAAAACATTTGTTGAGGTAGAGCTGGTATATGTGGAAGGGTCACTTGGATTAAAATTTGCCGGTAAAAGATCCGGGGTGTTCGCGTCCAGATTCGAACTAACCGTTACAGCTGAAGTTGTAATTGGTGCCAATGAATTTCGAGATAATTGCAGCACCTGGGGGGCGGACTTAATAATATTGCCACTCGAATCAGCTGGATATCCAGTTAATTTTAACCCATCAGAACTAATTATATTATTATTGTTATTTACGGAAAACTGGCCATTTCGAGAATAAGTAACCGTATTATCTGCGGAACTCATTCGAAAAAATCCTCCACCACTGATTGCCAGATCCAAAGGATTGTTGGTTGAGGTAATAGACCCTTGAGTAAATTGCTGGGATATACCAGAAACTGTTGTGCCTATTCCAACCTGGCTGCCCCCAGTACCATTTAAAGCATTGGCATATACATCTGCAAATTCTGCTGTTCCGCTTTTAAATCCTACAGTATTGGCATTTGAAACATTATTGCCAATCACATCAAGATTCTGAGCAGCTGCATTCAATCCACTCAAAGCCTGCTGAAAACTCATGCTTCCCCCTTATTACATAATTTGCTGGATATTACTGGCTGCAAAACTTCCCAATCCGTCAACATTTACACCCAATGTCCCATTATTAATGGAAACGCTGCCTATAGTTCCACTTGCTAAAACAGGAACCGTTGTTTGGGTTCCATTCTCAAGCACCGAAGCTGTTACTGAATACAAACCGTCTGGCAATGTCTGCCCAGAGGCTGTTTTTCCATCCCACGAGAATGGGATCGTCCCGGTACCCTGGCTACCCAGATTTATAGTTTGAACTGTATTTCCCGAAGCATCCTGAATGTTGATCAGCAACTGGTTTGTTGGAGAAGTTAAATTAACAGCGCCTGTTGCCACACTATTGGAGAGATTAATCTGGTTGTTTGGTACCAATACAGTTCTACCAATCAAACTTGCTGCCTGTAAGGATTGATTGGAATTCATTGTTGAAATCAGGCTCGAAACTGACGAATTCAAAGACTGAATTCCGCTAACTGTAGAAATTTGTGCCAATTGGGCAGTAATCTGGGAATTGTCCATCGGGTTAAGCGGGTCCTGATTCTGTAGCTGTGAAACCAGGAGAGTTATAAATTGATTTTGAATCTGCTGTGCAGAGCTTCCAGTCAATAATGATGACGCGCTAGAAGAAGGGGAACTGGTCGGCGATGTTGCAGGGACGCTCATGGTTATTCCTTGTTTATTGGCCCAGTGTCAATGTTTTCACCAATAACTGTTTGGCTGTGTTCATCACATTTACATTGGTGTCATATGCCCTGGAAGCTGAAATCATATCAATCATCTGATTAATAGGATTAATATTAGGTTTTGCAACAAACCCTTTTGAATTTGCATAGGGATTATTCGGCTCATAAACCATTTGCGGTGGAGATTGATCCTCAACTATTCCTGCCACCTTAACCCCACCATCTTCAGAACCCGCCGTTGTATTCACTTTAAAAACAACTTCTTTTGCTTGATATGGCTGATGGTTAACCGGGTTTATGCTATCTATATTGGCAAGATTGCTTGCGACGACGTTTAAACGAACAGATTCAGCAGAAAGTGCAGAATTAGCTATATTGAAGACTGAAAATAATGACATGATTTATCCCGTAATAGCCTGCTGCATGGTTTTAATTTCTTGGGTCATAAATGTCAATGTCGCCTCGTACTTTAGTCCATTATCTGTAAATGCAGCGCGGGCCTGATTCATGTTTACTGCATTCCCGTCAAGCCTTGACTGTTGTGCCGGCATGGTAAAAACCCCCGGATAAATTTGGCTGCTTTGGCCGGATAATTGGCGAACTGAATTCCTTAAAAGAGGCAAGCCACCTGAAATGTTATGCATTGCTCCTTTTAATGCAGTCTTGAAATCAATATCCTTTGCCTGATAATTCGGGGTATCCGCATTGGCAATATTCGAAGCTAACAGTTGCTCTCGATAAGCCCGCACATTCAGGGCAGTGTTATAAAACTGCATAACCGGATCTGTTAACATCTTGTGGTTCCTGTTTTTGTTAAATATGGATTAGCAGGAATCATGCCAACTCGGCATAAAACACAACTTGCTGAATTTAAATTAACTATTAGTAATTATTTTGGGCTATAAAAAAAATAACGGCAAAAATTGCCGTTATGGTTAAAAATTGCCGGAAAAAGCTGACTGTTTATTTCTTGCAGATATGTTATCTGTCTTCATTGCCCTGGAAAACGACCAGAAGCCAATTGGCTTCAGCAAAAATTTTTACACCGCGTTTCTTGATTCATTGCAATAATAAGGCAAAGTCCTATAAAAAGATGTTGCACACATTGTCTAATCAGGGATAAAGAAATGTTAATGATAGAGTTAAAAGACCAAATTTTATCTCTTCTCGCTTCCAGTCAATACCAATCCGCTTATGATCTTCTGAACCCCTACCTGGAAACCGGGAATATTAATCCTGAAATATTGAATCTTGCTGGAGTTTGTGCCTATAAACTCAAAAATACATCTCAATCTGAAATCTTATGGAAACAAGTAATTAAACTTAATCCTCTTGCCTTTCAAACATGGCTTAATCTTGGTTTACTCTATACAGAAACAGGTCAAAATGACAAAGCCGAAAACTGTTTTCGTCAAACCCTGAAAATCGATCCTGGCAATGTAAATGCTTTGGTAAATCTGGGCAATCTTCTCATGGTTCATCAATCCCATGTTGATGCTGAACACATTTTTCGGCACGCAATAACGCTTACCCCTGATAATGCTCTCATCTATTCAAGACTCGGCAAAGCTCTTGAAATACAAAACCGTTTGAATGAAGCCGAACATTGTTATCGACACGCCTTAATGCTTGATAATGATTCCTCCTTATATCGCTTCCTTTTAGCCAGCTTCCTTTCTACACTAGGCCAATCTTATAATTTAGAAGAAGCAAAAGGGCTCTTTCTTGAACTTCTCAAGACAGAACCAACACATTTTGAAGCCTGGAACAATCTGGGCGTTCTTCTATTTGAAACCGGATTTATCTCAGCAGCACAAACCGCCTTTTCTGCCGCTGTAACTTATAACCCTAAAGAAATTTCCGCGCAGGTCAATTTGGCACATGTACTGCTTTATCTGAATAATTTAGCTACTGCCAAAAACCATTTTGAGATTGCGCTAAGATTAAACCCAGATTTAAAAGAAGCCCATCAAGGTTTGTCCTGTATATTCTGGAGAGAAGGAAAAGAACGAAAAGCAAGTTTTCACAGAAACAAGGGGTATAAAAATAATGCCCTCTCTACATTGGTTTACCGTGGGGCTAGTAAACCTATAGATCTCTTGATTTTAGCCTCTGCCAGGGATGGTAATGTTCCGTGGGGTAGTTTTGTTGATAACCTCATATTTAAAACAACAATTATTGCTGTTGAATTTTTCAATAATGATACTGATCTTCCTGTTCATGATTTAATCTTCAATTCAATTGGTGATGCAGATCTTTGCCATCAAGGCCTAAAAGTTGCAAACCAGCTTATTAAAAAATCAGTTTCCCCCGTTATTAACCATCCTGACGCAGTCATTCAAACTGGACGGCTAATAAACGCAAAACGTCTTGATTTGTTTTCAGGTATAACCTTACCCCGTATGACCCTTTTATCCAAAACCCTGTTTTCTTCTGATCAGGCATTGGAAAAAGTATGGCAAGAAAAAATCATTTTTCCTTTTTTGCTCCGCTCCACTGGTTTTCATGGGGGAAAATATTTTTATTATATTGATAACCCTAAAACATTTCATTCCATTTACCAAAAATTACCAGGAAAAAAACTTTTAGCCATAGAATTTCTTGATTCACGCTCCAGTGATTCCTTGTTCAGAAAATTTCGGGTCATGTCCATTAATGGATTTTTTTATCCCATTCATATGGCTATTTCCAGGCAGTGGAAGGTTCATTATTTTAGTTCTGATACAGACAAAAACATAATTTATCATAAAGAAGAAGAAAACTATTTAAAGGATTTTCATAATTTTTTAGGCCCACAAATAATAGCAACCTTAGAAAAGGCAAATCAAATACTTAATCTGGATTATTGCGGTTTTGATTTTGGAATAGGAAAAAATGGAAATATTTTATTGTATGAAGCCAATCCAACCATGGTTTTAAATCACCCGGTCATTGAAAAAACTTCTAGTTGCAGATCTATGGCTATCAATTCTGCACTGGCTGCAGTTAAGAAAATGTTAATTGAACGTTCTTCTATACGTTTTCAATAAAGACAAATTAAAATACAGGATTTCTTCAGCCTCCTTTTTCCTGTGTATATTTAAATATAAATGCTTTACTGTGCATAACCTGTGGTTGACTCCGGGAAAACTTGTGCTTAAAAAAAGCATTTTTTTATTTATTTTTTTATCCGATTTTCTTCCACTCCCTATACACAGCTTATCTTTAAGTTTTATGGCGATATAACAATATGTTTTAATTAAATTAAACCAATCCATACAAGAAACATAGATCCTTTATTATTTATTATTATTTATAAATTATAAAAATAATAACATTTAAAGCTTTTCTATTTTCTTTCCTGATTAACGAATAAACCTGATTCATAAATTTTATGACTGGACTTTTTTATCAGGGTTCAGAGAAATAAATACCCCCAATTAATAAAATAGAAATCCTGATCAGCAATAAAATCTGAAAATATAACTATGAAGGTGGATTAATATCCCCGGTTTTTTTATTGAGAAACCAAAACATGATAAATCCAATAACAATCATAGGAAGACTAAGCCATTGACCCATAGTTAAACCTAATGCCAGATAGCCAAGAAAAGGATCAGGGGCTCTTGTAAATTCCACCAAAAAACGAGCTGTTCCATAACAGATCAGAAAAAGAGCGGAAATTTTTCCAGCAACTCTGGGTTTACTTGAATACATCCAAAGAATAATAAAAAGAACCACGCCCTCAAGAGCAAATTCATAAAGCTGTGAAGGATGCCTGGGTAAATTATCTGTACTTGGAAAAACCATGGCCCATGGCACATCGGTTACTCGTCCAGGTAATTCTCCATTAATAAAATTTCCCAATCTTCCTGCTCCAAGGCCTAAAGGTACGAGAGGAGCAATAAAATCCATTACAACCAACCATTTTCGACCCTGTTTACGTGCGTAGAACCCCATGGCAATTAGCACGCCCAAAAGCCCTCCATGAAATGACATGCCCCCTTGCCAGACATGAAGAATCTGTATGGGATGAGAAAGATAAAAACCAGGCTGATAAAAAAATACATATCCTAAACGACCACCTAAAACAACACCAAGAACCCCGTAAAAAAGTAAATCATCCATATCAGAATATTTCCAACCTGCTTCAGGACGGGTACGGATACGATAACGACCCAGATATAAGGCCATCAAAAAACCGGCCAGATACATGAGACCGTACCAATGAACTTCCAAAGGGCCAATGGAAAAAGCAACAGGGTTAATATGTGGATGTACAAACATTAAAAAAATCCATAAGTTAGTGATTAATCGAAGAAATTGAATATGGAAAGGGATCCAGATAAATACTTCATTTTCATCAAGCAAATAATGTTCATGAAATGAGGTTCGTGTTCATTCAGACGGATAGCTTAATTCTCATTTGTCTACATGCTAACGTTTTTTCATGGAAAAGCAACCTGTCATCCAAACAGACCATTAATTTTGTCGATATTGGTCATGGAGGATATTCTAAATCTGTTAAAATTAAACCCCATAAATGATTATGTAAAAAAAATCTGCCGGAACGGAAAAAGGAGACATGAATGCCCAGTAATCGACGAAGCCAAGTTATTACTCAAGGAATACAGCGTTCCCCCAATCGGGCCATGTTACGCGCAACCGGATTCAAAGATCAGGATTTTGATAAACCTATTATAGGCATTGCGAATAGCTACAGCACCATCACGCCGTGCAATATGGGAATCAATATTCTGGCTGAGCGGGCAAAAGAATCCATACATATGGCAGGAGGAATGCCACAGGTTTTTGGAACCATTACAATTTCTGACGGTATTTCAATGGGTACGGAAGGAATGAAATATTCACTGGTGTCTCGGGAAGTGATTGCTGACTCCATAGAAACAGTTGTAAACGGACAAAGTATGGATGGTATCCTGGCTATTGGAGGATGTGATAAAAATATGCCAGGGTGTCTGATTGCCATAGCACGCTTGAATGTTCCGGCAATTTTTGTTTATGGCGGGACGATTAAACCAGGACATCTGCATGGAAAGGACTTGACGATAGTTAGCGCATTTGAAGCAGTTGGTGAATATACTGCACATAAGATTGATGAAAAAAAACTGATTGATGTTGAAAAACATGCCTGCCCAGGCGCTGGCTCCTGTGGAGGCATGTATACCGCAAATACCATGTCGTCCGCTATTGAAGCACTGGGGATGAGCTTACCCTATTCGTCCACAATGGCGGCTGAAGATTATGAAAAATCACAAAATGCGGCTGAAAGTGGACAAATTCTTTTACGAGCAATACAAAAACAAATATTACCGAAACAAATTATGACACGGAAAGCATTTGAAAATGCAATTACGGTCGTTATGGCAATTGGAGGATCAACCAATGCTGTTTTACATTTACTTGCTATTGCCCATGCCGCGGAAGTTCCCCTTGTGATTGATGATTTTGAGGAAATAAGAAAGCGTGTGCCAGTTTTATGTGATTTGAAACCATCTGGGCGTTTTGTAGCAACAGACCTTCATCAGGCAGGAGGAATCCCGCAGGTAATGAAAATGTTGCTTTCCCATAATTTGTTGCACGGAGAATGTTTGACAGTTACAGGTAAAACCATAGCAGAAACGTTAAGGGACATCCCAGAAAACCCCGGAAGTGAACAGGATGTCATACGGCAATGGGGTAACCCCTTATACTCTGCTGGACATCTGGCAATCCTGAAAGGTAACCTTGCCCCAGAAGGGGCTGTAGCTAAAATAACCGGTCTTAAGAATCCAAAAATTACAGGCCCTGCAAGAGTGTTTGAATCAGAAGAAACCTGCATGGCTGCAATACTTGATCGTAAAATCAAGGCAGGTGATGTTATCGTAATTCGTAATGAGGGACCAAAAGGGGGACCCGGAATGAGAGAAATGCTTTCTCCAACCTCTGCCTTGATTGGAGAAGGTCTTGGAGAGTCTGTTGGATTGATAACTGACGGGCGTTTTTCGGGGGGGACGTATGGTATGGTTGTAGGGCATGTTGCACCTGAAGCGGTTATGGGCGGATTAATAGGTTTGGTTGAAGAAGGAGACTCAATCACTATTGATGCTTACCAACGTCTTTTGCAGCTTAATGTTTCTGAAACAGTAATTGAGCAGCGTCGAAAACTTTGGCAGCCACCTAAACCGCGCTATACCCGGGGGGTGTTGTACAAGTATGCCAGGCTAGTCTCAAGTGCTAGCAGGGGGGCGGTTACGGACTAATTTATCTTAAGGTTGGAACAATAAGGGCAATAAAGGAGGGTTCATGCCAAAAAGGATATTGATTTTTTTGCTCTTGTTAACTGCCTGTAGTCACAATCATGTTCCGAATGATGCAGCCGTGGTAAAGATAGGGGCAGCCAATCCACTTACTGGATCTTTTGCCCATCTAGGCAAAGATAATGTCAACGGGATTAAGCTTGCCTTGAATGAGGCAAATGGCAAGCCCGTTTTTTTGTCTGGCAAGCCGGTTTATTTCAAGCTGGTTAATGAAGATGATCAGGGAAATTCTAAAACAGCAATATTGGTTGCACAGAAACTTGTAGAAGAAGGTGTGGTTGGAGTTATCGGAGATTTAACCTCGGGCGCTTCAATTTCCGCGTCTAAGATTTATGCAAAAGCAGGAGTTCCACAAATATCTCCTTCAGCAACCGCAGAAGGATTTACACATCAAGGATATGCAACAACATTTCGTGTTATTGCCAATGATCGTCAACAAGGAATGGCATTAGGAAATTATGCTGTTCATGTCTTGCACGCAAAAAGAATTGCGATAATTGATGATCGGACAACCTATGGCCAGGGGTTGGCTGATCAAGTTGAAAAAACGGTAATGGCGCAGGGAGGAAGGATTGTTGATAGAGAATATACGACAGATCAGTCAGCTGATTTTATGGCTACTTTAAGCGCTATCCAAGCCAAGGCCCCTGATCTTGTTTTTTTTGGGGGCATGGATACCCAGGCCGCTCCCATGAAGCGCCAAATGGATGAGTTAGGGATCAAGGCGCAATTTCTCTGTGGAGATGGCTGTCGAACCGGCGATTTTATCCGTTTGGCAGGTAGCGATTCGGATGGGGTGATTGCTTCAAGCCCGGGTCTGCCGTTATCCAGGATGCCAGGAGGAGAGAAATTTAAAAAATCCTTTGAAGAGAAGTACGGGAAAATACAGCAATATGCCCCGTATGCCTATGACGCGACTAATGTATTAATCAATGCCATGGTACGGGCTGGCTCTTCGGATCCCTCAAAATATTTACCAATGCTGCGAACCACTGACTGGAAAGGGGTAACAGGGCGAATCCGGTTTAATGCTGAAGGAGATGTCTTGAATGGCCCGGTAACGTTTTATAAAGTTGTTCATGGGGCTTGGAAACCAGAAAACCCCACGGGGCGGGTACGATAGATTCTGATATGGTACAGGTTTGAACGGTTGGGTTTTTCTATTAATACAGGAGAACAACTTTTATACCTGACAACATATCTACTTTTCTATTTATATGTATTCAGTATTTAATAGAGTTACATGTGCATTAGGGAGATTGTTTCAGCCAATCGCGATTAATGAGAAAATCCGTTAATAGCCGGGCTTCCGGAGTGCCCGGATCCGGTTGCCAGTCATACCTGAAAGAAATTTCCGGGGGCATGGAAACCAGAATGGATTCTGTGCGGCCACCTGATTGTAGTCCAAATAATGTGCCGCGATCATAAATAAGATTAAATTCAGCGTAACGACCCCTTCGTAGTTTTTGAAAAGCACGTTCACGTTTTCCGTACGGCATCTTCATGCGTTTTTGGATAATTGGTTCATAGGCCAGGAGGAAGTGATCACCAATATTTTTAACCATATTAAATGAGGCATTAAACCCCCCTTGATTAAAATCATCAAAAAAAATTCCCCCTATTCCTCTGGGTTCGTTCCTGTGTTTGATAAAGAAGTAGTCATCGCACCAACGCTTGAAATTTTCATATAACCCTTTACCAAAAGGTAATAATGCCTGTCTACAGATATTATGGAAATGAAAGCAATCTTCTTCAAAACCATAATAGGGAGTTAAATCCATTCCACCGCCAAACCACCATATATCCGGTTTATTTATTGCCCTGGCAACGAAGAAGCGTTCATTAAAATGGACTGTTGGCACATAAGGATTTAGAGGGTGTAATACAAGAGATATCCCTGTGGCCTCATATGAGCGATCTGTAAGGTTGGGTCTTAGGGCACTGGCTGATGGCGGCAAAATATTTCCAGATACATACGAGAAGTTTATCCCCGCACGTTCAAATATCCGGCCATTTTCGAGAACACAGCTTATCCCTCCCCCGCCTTGTGGGCGATCCCAGGAATCATTTCGAAAGATTCCCCCATCAAGTTCTTGAAGAGAGGCAACAATTTTTTTTTGTAACGCGGTAAAATAATCTCGGGGTTCGATAAGTGAGCATTTATTGTCAACGGTATTTTTATTCATGGGTTTAATCATTAGCGAATTTTTTGTCCAGTGGTCAAATCATGAATACTTGAAGGTGTTTTATTGCGACCAACGCGACCAGGAAGTATCAATACATTTTTCCCAAATCGTCGATGGCAATCCCGCCCTGTCTTATATGGATGTTTACCACTCGGGTTTGCACTGGTAGAAACAAGGGGTTGTTTTACAAACGACAATAGACGTCGAGTCGAGGAATGGCCTTCCACTCTGACAGCTATATTAGGATGTTTTCCTTTTAATAAAGCCATAGCTTTGTTGGAAGCGGGTAAAAGCCATGTATGGGGGCCGGGCCAGGTTGCAAGAGCAGGTTCGAGTAATTTGTTATGAACAGGCTGAAGGTAAGGCCTGAATTGGGAAAAATCATTGCTAATAATAATAAACCCCTTATTTTGAGGCCGTCCTTTTAGTGCCAATAACTTTTTTAGTGCACGTCGATTTGATGGATCACAACCGAGCCCGAAGCAGGATGAGGTAGGGTATGCAATCAACCCACCCTGAGCAATGGTCACTCGGGCCCGACGTGCCAGTCTTGCCAAGGGTGCGTGCGTAATATGAAGACTTGAAATGGTCATGTGGGTTTGTTTAAAAGTGCTCTGTCAGCAATGTCATGTCGCATCTGTTTACCAGAAAATACAATCTGATCAGCTAGTTCATAGGCACGTTGTCTTGCAAGCCTTAATGTATCACCTAGCGCAGTTACGCACAGTACACGACCTCCGTTAGTCAAAATTTGACTGCCTTGGCACAGGGTCCCGGCATGAAAAACATATGCATCTTCCTGGGGTTCAGGCAAATTTTTAATTAAGGCACCTGATTCTGGATTAAAGGGGTAACCTGGTGCGGCAAGGACGACTCCGACGGCTGGCCTTCTATCCCATATCGCATCAATTTTATCAAGTTTCCTGTGAATGCCGAAGTCAAGTAGTTCAACGAGATCAGACTTGAGGCGCATAAGTAGAGGTTGGGTTTCAGGATCGCCTAACCGGCAGTTGAATTCCAGCGTTTTTGGGTTACCATTGCGATCGATCATGATCCCTGCGTAAAGAAAACCGGTATAGGGAATCCCCTCTTCCATCATACCAGAGATTGTTGGGTGAATGATTTCACGCATAATACGGGCATGGAGCTCAGGTGTAACGATTGGTGCGGGGGAGTATGCCCCCATACCTCCGGTATTCGGACCCTTATCTCCATCAAGAAGGCGTTTGTGATCTTGGCTGGTCGCGAGTGGTAGAATATTGATTCCATCACACATCACAATGAAGCTTGCTTCTTCCCCGGTTAGAAATTCTTCAATAAGAATGCTGCCTCCCTGCGCCAGAAGTAGTTCTATGGCTTCATGTGCAACAGAGTTTTCATGTGCAACAACAACCCCTTTACCGGCTGCTAGCCCATCAGCTTTGATAACGATGGGAACGCCTTGCTGCTGTACATAGTCATGGGCTTTAATCTTGTCATTAAAACTGGCGAAACCTGCCGTTGGAATGTCATGGCGCCGCATAAAAGATTTAGCAAAAATTTTTGAGCTTTCGAGTTGTGCCGCAGCTTTTGTAGGCCCAAAAATTTTTAATCCACTTTGCTGGAAAATATCGACAATACCTTCAGCCAAAGGTGTTTCAGGTCCAACAACAGTGAAACTGATGTCTTCCTTTTTGGCAAAAGAAAGCCATTCTTTGATATTTTTTGCGCCGATATTGGTCAGGTTTTTATCTAGAGCCGTTCCGGCATTGCCAGGCGCGACAAATACTTCACTGATTCTGGGTGATTGAGAAATTTTCCAGGCTAGCGCATGTTCGCGTCCACCGTTTCCGATAATTAGTATTTTCATTGATTTTGTACGCAGTTTCTTTTTGAAATTTAAATTTTGTATGAAAAATGAGCTTTTCAAAAAGAGGATTAATATATATCAAAAACGCTTTTTAGGCAGTTAATGACGAAAATGACGGATACCTGTAAATACCATGGTTAAACCCAGTGTGTTAGCGGTCGCAATTATCTCAGGATCACGAATGGAGCCACCAGGCTGGATAATTGTGCGGACTCCTGCCTGGGCAGCTTCTTTTATTCCGTCATCAAATGGAAAAAAGGCGTCGGAAGCAAGCACTGCACCTTGTGTGGATATTCCAGCCTGTTGGGCTTTTGTAATGGCTACCCGCACGCTGTCCACGCGACTTACTTGCCCAGCACCAATTCCAATTGTTTGGTTTCCGCGCGCAAGGACAATCGCATTTGATTTTACGTCTTGAACGATGTTCCAGGCAAAAAGGAGATCGTGCATTTGATTTTCTGCTGGAGCAAGTTGAGTAACTACTGCAAGATCAGATTCAGACAGACCCCGATCATCAAAGGACTGTAATAGCCAACCAAAATTAAGCCTGCGGATATCCATCCCAAGCATTTCTGCGGTGTCTGGTTGAATTAAGCGTAATGATGGCTTGGATGAGAAAACTGATAATGCTTTTTCACTGAAATGGGGCGCGATAACCACTTCAGCAAACTGTTTGGAAATTAGCTCGGCGGTTGCCTCGTCTAATTCTTGATTTAAGGCAATAATGCCACCAAAAGCTGAAACAGGATCGGAGGAATAAGCCATATGATAGGCTTTTGCTGAAGTATCTGATATGGCTGCACCGCAAGGATTGGCATGTTTTATAATGACACAGGCAATCCCATTGAGACGGTTTACGCATCGCCAGGCTGTATCGGCATCAGAAATATTGTTGAATGATAATGGTTTTCCCTGAAGCTGACGCCATGAGATTGTTTGTGAATCTCGATAGTAGGCAGCTACTTGATGTGGATTTTCCCCGTAACGCAGACTGTCGGCGAGATGGATCTGGATATTTAATACGTTGGGGAATAGTTGTCGTTGTTTTTTGTCATTAAGCGAGGTCAAATAATTGCTGATGGCACCATCATAAGCGGCAGTATAGCTGAAAGCCTTTTTTGCCATTTCAAGCCGAAAGTTATCACTAATTAGACCATTATGGGCATCCAGTTCAACAATTAAAGATTTATAGTCATCCGGATGGGTCATAATGGTGACATGTTTATGATTTTTGGCCGCCGCCCGGATAATGGTAGGGCCTCCTATATCAATTTGTTCAATTGCTTCAGAAAAGCCAGTATCTGCTTTAGCTATTGTTTGTATGAATGGATATAGGTTCACAACCGCGATATCAATTGCTTCAATTCCATGCTCATGCATTAATGCAGCATGGCTGGGATCGTCGGGTAGGGCTAAAAGCCCCCCATGTATCTTGGGGTGCAGGGTTTTTATACGGCCCTCAAACATTTCGGGCATGTTCGTGTAGCTACTTATTTCTATCGCCTTAATCCCTTCGCTGGTTAAGGTAAGGTATGTACCGCCAGTAGACAATAATGAATACCCGTGCTTGATGAGCGCTTGGGCTAGATTGATGATTCCGGTTTTATCAGAAACACTAAGCAGGGCGTAATGGGTCACAGATGACTTACACTTTAGAATATATAAATAAACGTGAGTGGTTATTTAAGGCCATGTGCCTTCATCTTTTTACTGAGAGTATGCCGGTTAATTCCAAGATATTCGGCAGCAATCGTTTGGTTTCCTTCGGCATGATGCAATACAACCTCTAAAAGAGGTTTTTCGATGTTTGAGAGTACCATTTCATATAATCCAGAAGGTTTTTCCCCGTCAAGATCATTGAAATATTGTTGCATCATCCTTCGTAAACATATTGTAATATCATTTTCATTCATCGGATTAGGCTGCCAAATTTCCGGTTTTGGGGAGCTGGATGTTTATTTGCTCCTTCAACCTGTCAAGATAACTCTCAAGCGCATGCTTTTGTGCATGGGCGCAATCCAGTTGGTTAATCTGCTTTCGCAGGATTTCGCTTTTTGGCAGATCGGCAATGTACCAGCCAATATGTTTTCTGGCAATCCGTACCCCCATGTTAATCCCGTAAAATGAATAGAGTTCTTCAAGGTGTTCGATAATGACACTTTGATAACCCAGAGAACTCATAGAGGGCAAAAGCTGGCCTGTTTCCAGATAATGTATTATATCCTTAAATATCCATGGCCGCCCTTGGGCAGCCCGGCCTATCATGATTCCGTCTACACCCGTATTATCTAATATAGCCTTGGCTTTTTGAGGAGTGTTAATGTCACCGTTGGCAATGATAGGAATCTTAATATTCGATTTGATTTCTTTTACGGTTTCATATTCGGCGTAGCCCCCATAACCACAGGCGCGGGTACGACCATGTATGGTAAGAGCCGCAATGCCTGCAGATTCAGCTAGTTTTGCGATAGTCATGGCATTTCGGTGTTCAGGATCCCAACCCGTTCTGGTTTTAAGCGTAACGGGTACTGTTACAGCACTGACTACGGCTTCGAGGATACGGGCAACTAAATGTTCGTCTTTCATTAAAGCAGAGCCCGCCATTACATTGCATACTTTTTTGGCAGGGCACCCCATATTGATGTCAATGATCTGGGCCCCCTTGTCTTCGTTGTAACGGGCAGCCTTGGCCATCATGTCTGGGTTCGTCCCCGCAATTTGTACGGCAATGGGCGTAACTTCACCAAAGTGATCAGTACGTAAACGACTTTTGCGTGTATCCCATAATTCAGGATTGTCAGATACCATTTCAGATATGGCAAGCCCCGCACCAAATTTTTTGCATAGCTGTCTGAAAGGACGATCGGTGATGCCAGCCATAGGCGCCATAATCAAGTTGTTGTTTAGAATTAGGGGGCCGATACGCATGTGGTCTCATTAAGAAGTAACGAGATTAATTCTAAACGAATTCTCGGGGTTCAGGAAGTTATTGGTGTTTTAATGGGCAGATTCCCAGTTGTTCCCAGATCCAACAGATACTTCGAGTGGAATGTCCAAAGTTATTACATTGCACATTAATTCTGGTAAAGCTAGACATATAGGCGTTACCTCATTCTCGGGGACTTCAAGAACCAGTTCATCATGAACCTGCATGATGAGTCTCGAATCAAGATGATTGTGTTGAATCCATGTTTCAACCTCAATCATGGCAAGTTTTATGATATCAGCCGCTGTTCCTTGCATTGGAGCATTAATCGCGGCCCGTTCTGCTGCCTGACGCCTAGGCATGGAAGATGCGGTGATTTCCGGTAACCAGAGTTTGCGCCCAAGAAGGGTTTCAACATATCCTTGACGCTTTGCTGATTCACGTGTTTTTTGCATATAGTCAGCAACACCTGGGTAGCGAGTGAAATAGCGATCGATATAGCTTTGTGCTGCTAACCGGCTGATGGAAAGCTGGTTAGCCAATCCAAAAGATGACATGCCATAGATAAGCCCAAAGTTTATTGCTTTGGCGGCACGACGTTCTGCGGCTGTAACTTCTTCCGGAGCATGGCCGAAAATTTCGGCAGCCGTAGCCTGATGAATGTCCTGTCCTTCACGAAAGGCCCTGATAAGTGAAGCATCCTGAGACAGGTGAGCCATAATACGCAGTTCAACCTGTGAATAGTCTGCTGCAACTAGAAGATGATGTGCAGGCGCAATAAAAGCTTCTCTAATTCTACGACCCTCAATGGTTCGAACAGGAATGTTTTGCAGGTTTGGATCAGAACTCGCCAATCGCCCCGTTATGGCCACAGACTGGCTGTAATTGGTATGGACACGGCCAGTATGGAGATTGATACTTCGAGGAAGCTTGTCGGTATAGGTTGATTTAAGTTTAGCAAGGCTACGGTATTCCAGTAAAATTTTGGGGAGTGGATAGTCAGGGGCCAGAAGCTCAAGAACTGATTCATCGGTGGATGCAGCACCTGATGGGGTTTTGCGCTTAATGGGTAATCCAAGCCGTCCAAATAGGATTTCGCCAATTTGTTTGGGTGAATTTAGATTGAACTTGCCTTCTGCAGCTTCGTAAGCTTGCTGCTCAAGATTTAGCATGCGAAGCCCGAGGTCATGGCTTTGCTTCATTAGGAGTTGGGTATCGATGAGCACACCGTGACGCTCCATGTTTCCTAATATTGGGATTAAGGGAATTTCAAGATTACTGTAGATATGGTTCAGTCCTTGCTGTAACTGGATTTGAGGCCATAATTGCTGGTGGAGCTGAAGGGTAATATCCGCGTCTTCAGCTGCATAAGCCGTCGCCAGATCAATGGCTACTTCCTCGAACTTGATTTGTTTCGTTCCCTTCCCTGCCACTTCTTCATAAGTTATGGTTGTTTCATTGAGATGGCGTTTTGCAAGAGCATCCATGTTGTGGGGAAGATGCGCCTCAAGAACATAGGACTCAAGCATGGTGTCATGGAGAATTCCTTCAAGACGTATATTGTGGTTCAAGAAAACATGACGATCATATTTCAGGTTTTGGCCTATTTTTGTAATGTCGGGATTTTCAAGCAGGGGCTTTAATAATTTAAGGGCTGTGTTGATGGGTATTTGTTCGGTATTGTCTGTATTGATATGGGCCAAGGGAACATAGGCAGCTTCATGTGGCATGAGGGCAAAAGAAAGGCCAACAATCTTTGCTTCCATGGCATCAAGACTGGTTGTTTCAGTATCAATACAGACAAAATGATATTGTTGAATCTTGCTTATCCATTGTTCTAATTGGGTTTCAGTAGTAACAGTTTCATAATTCCTTACAGAATAAGGGGTAATGGGTTGTTTTTCTTCGTTTGACTTGGAAGGTTGAATATCGGTAAGCCAGGATTTGAATCCTGACTGCCTGAAAATTCTGTCAAGCGAAGAGTTATCCTGAGGTTTTGGAATAAGTGATTCTGGCGAAACATCAAGATCCAGATCACATCGGATTGTAGCGAGATTTTTGGAAAGGGGTAACCAATCCAGGGCGAGGCGCAGGTTGTCTCCAACATTACCAGGAATTTCTGAAGCATGCTCCATGAGATTTTCAAGGGAGCCATACTCGCATAGCCATTTAATAGCGGTTTTAGGCCCACATTTATTAACGCCTCGAATATTATCAATTTTGTCTCCTGTCAAGGCGAGGAAATCGACAATTAAACCGGGGGGAACCCCAAATTTTTTCTGGACACCAGCCTCATCTAATTTTTCCCCTGTCATGGTATTGATTAGGGTTGTTTCGGCACTTACGAGCTGAGCTAAATCTTTGTCTCCAGTAGAGATCAAAGTTTCAATGCCGAGATTGCGAGCCTTATGTGCAAGGGTACCTATGACATCATCGGCTTCGACCCCATTAACGACTAAAAAAGGCCATCCCATTGCATTAATAGCATCATATAAGGGGTTTATCTGTACACGTAAATTGTCCGGCATCGGGGGGCGGGTAGCCTTGTATTCTGGATCGAGATCATTTCGGAATGTCGGGCCTTTGGCGTCAAAAACACACGCACTGTAATCAACGGTATAATCTTTATGAATTCGTCGCAGCATATTGAGTACGCCATACATTGCGCCTGTCGGGGTTCCATCAGGGCTCCGTAGATCCGGGAGTGCATGATAAGCCCGGTATAGATATGAAGATCCATCGATTAACAATAATTTTTTCATTAGGCAAACCTTAAATGAGCACTTCTGACAAACTTCCGAAAATCGTTGATATTGATATGCATAATCAGCCTTATAATGCCCGTGAGTCCTGGCGAGTATTTGAAATCATGTCAGAATTCGTTGAATCAACTGAAAGATTGAGTCGCATCAGCCCAGCTGTAAGTATATTTGGTAGTGCAAGAGTTGCGGAAGACCATCCTTATTATCAATTAACTGAAGAAATTGCCCGTCAATTGTCTGATGCTGGTTTTTCTGTACTGTCGGGGGGTGGCCCCGGTATTATGGAAGCGGCCAATAAAGGTGCATTTTATGGTAAATCTCCTTCAGTAGGCCTGAATATCCAGTTACCACATGAGCAGAATAATAACCGATATCAGGATATTAGCCAGACGTTTCGTCATTTTTTTGCCCGGAAGGTCATGTTTGTAAAGTTTGCTTCCGCATATGTTGTTATGCCCGGAGGTTTTGGAACCATGGATGAGCTGATGGAGGCACTTACCCTGGTGCAGACCGGAAAAAGTCGTAAAATTCCAATCATTCTGGTCAATAGTGTATTTTGGCAGGATTTGGTTAATTGGTTTCGTAATACTCTAGTCAGAGAAGGCATGATAGATGCGGCCGACCTTGATCTTATCAAGATTATCGATGAGCCAAAAGAGGTTGTGGCAGCAATTTTCCACCATTATGAAACCCGTGGTTTTGAGCCAAGTGCGGCTGAACGGGAAATACAACTAAATCTTTAGGTGAAATCCGGCCAGAATTTGCTAGTTCGATATCTGGTAGGGAAAACTCGGTCTAGGCAATTAGCTTGACGTAATGGATAATGAGGGCGCTGCCCGGCTCCAAATAATTGATGGCTCCGATGACATGTCTGTATATACAACTGTAACAATGCAGGAAACGGCTCAATGGCTGGCTGATTATGATATTGGCATGCCAGTTGAACTAGAAGGTATTGCATCAGGAATTGAAAATACCAATTATTTTCTTACGACGGACCGAGGTCGATTTGTACTGACGATTTTTGAAAAATTAACTTCTCAGGAACTCTCGTTTTATCTTGATTTGCTTGCCCATCTTGCTTATCGCGGTGTTCCATGTCCCGGTCCAGTACCTCGTCGCGCCGGAGGATATTTGGGAACTTTCAAGAATAAACCGGCGTGCCTCTCTATTTGTCTTCCTGGCCGTTCCATTTTGAAGCCAACCGTTTATCACTGTGCACAGGTTGGAGAAGCATTGGCAAGACTGCATCTTGCAGGCAATGATTTTAATGGGACAATGGATAATCCGCGGGGCCCGCATTGGTGGACCCGAGAGTCGCCACGCGTGCTCCCATTACTTGATGATGAACGGGCAGCTTTGCTACGTCAGGAAGTTGTTTATCAGGCGGGTCTCGCGCAGGCAGGTATTCCCCGCGGCTTTATTCATGCCGACTTATTTCGGGATAATGTACTTTTTGAAAATAATGAAATGGGCGGGATGATTGATTTCTATTTCGCATGTAAGGATTGCCTGCTTTATGATTTGGCTATTACTGTGAATGATTGGTGCACTCCAAGTGGACAGATGGATCAAAAAAGGATGAAAGCATTATTGTCCGCCTACCATCATATTCGTCCTCTTACCTCTGAAGAACATGCAGTCTGGCTGGGTATGCTGCGAGCTGGCGCATTACGATTTTGGCTTTCCCGATTGCTTGATTTTTATTTCCCTAGACCAGGGGATTTAACACACGCCAAGGATCCGGGTCAATTTGAACGCTTATTAAGATATTATATCTCTCGATCCAGTCAATTGAGCGAGTGGTGGGTATGATAAAAACGTGGCGAACGTAGTGAAAACAGAGATAAAAATAGTAAAAAGTATTCCGTTAATAGAAGGATGGCGCTGGATTGTTCAAGCTTTAAGGCTGTTTCATGCCAGGCCGTTGGAGTGGCTACTCTATACATTCATACTTATGGGATTAAGCCTGGTTTTGGCCCAGCTTGGGGTGTTCGGTACTCTTTTGCTGCCTCTTTTATTACCGGTATTTACTGGTGGGTTTATGCAAGCTGCGCGAGAAGCTTTTCAAGGCGGGAAGCTAACACCTCGGCTGTTATTTTCAGGTTTTGATCGTCGAGGAGCGCGTTTGGTATCTTTAGGCGGATTATATCTTGTTTGTATTATCAGTCTTTCTGGATATTTGCAACTAAGCGGTTTGTTACCATCTGGTTTTAATCCCGCTTCGATCAAACCGGGCACTCCAGAATATCATTTTTTGATTACCCATTCGACACGGTTATTGATTGCAGCATTGATTGAGCTTGTAGTGCTTCTTCCAGTATCAATGGCCACACTTTTTGCCCCAGCCCTAATTATGTTTCATGAGCTGAGTGCTTTTGCTGCCCTTAGACTTAGTTTCCTTGCCTGCTGCCGTAATATTGGTGCTTTAGTCGTTTACGGGTTTTTTGTGACTTTAGGGGGAATACTTATCCTGCTTAGTGCAGGGTTTGCTGTATTCATCATTGCCCCCCTTGTTTTCCTTTCTACCTTCGCAGGCTATATAAAACTGTTTGAGGTAGATAAGAAATAGGCTAATCCATAATTATATTGATACTTCAGGCCCTGGATAATTTCGCATAGGAGACAGCAAGCCATTTCGATCCCCTGTTTTTGAATCCTACTAATACTCGAGTCGTATCGCCACGCCCTTCAACATTCATGATTTCACCGGCACCAAAGACTGGATGAATAACTTTTTGCCCAATTCCCCATTCGCTGTTACTGGATGGCATGGGAAGACTAGACAGGCCCGGCCCGTGAGAATTGGTCGCGTGAATTAATGATTCGGGAATTTCGTTTAGAAATCGTGAACGGATTCCACATCTTCTTTGATTGTTTAACATCCGGGTCTGAGCATAGGATAGATAAAGTTTTTGCTTTGCTCGTGTCATGGCGACATACATGAGCCGACGCTCTTCTTCTATCCCATCTCTTTCGTGGCGGCTGTTATCATGGGGGAAGAGGCCTTCTTCAAGTCCGGAAACAAATACAATCTCAAACTCCAGTCCTTTTGCTGCATGAACTGTCATCAGCTGAATGGCATCATTTGTCATATTTAATTGATAATCACCTGCCTCGAGTGCTGCATGGGCAAGAAAACCCTCAAGCGTTGGTGTATCTGATTCAGCCTGAAAAAGGCTGGCTGCATTAACCAGTTCATTGAGATTATCCAGTTGATCCCGCCCTTCTTTTTCGTTTTCATAATAGGCATAAAGCCCACTTTCAACGATGACCCGCTCAATGGATTCGGGTAAGGCCAGTTCAGCGGTTTTCTGCCGAAGAGTGTTTATGACCTGAAGAAAACGCTCTAAAACGATAGGTGTTTTTCCGGCAGATAACCTTCTTTGAATTACCTCCATAAGAGGCAAATCGTGTGCTAAAGCTGTTTCTTGTAATATTTCTAGACTGCGGGATCCAATTCCCCTCGCCGGAAAATTAATTATACGAAGAACTGAGGCATTGTCATTGAATCCGGCCGATAACCGCAGGTAGGCAAGTGCATGCTTGATTTCTGCACGTTCGAAGAAACGAAGCCCACCATATACTTTGTAGGCCAGTCCTGCATTAAAGAGGGTATGTTCAAGTATTCTTGATTGTGCATTTGATCGGTATAGTAATGCCATGTCTGAAAAAGAGAGTCCGGCACGGTGAAGATGGCGTATCTCATCCACAATGTGTTGAGCTTCTTCCATGTCATTTATGGCAACATGAAGCTGGATAGGTTCACCTGCTCCTTTTTCTGTCCAAAGGTTTTTCCCAAATCGTTTTTGGTTATGGCTTATTAGGCTATTGGCTGCATCCAAGATGTTGCCCTGAGACCGATAGTTCTGTTCAAGACGGATGATATGCCTGAGATTAAATTCTACTTCAAAGAGTCGTATATTATCCGAGTTTGCACCTCGGAATCCATAGATTGATTGATCATCATCGCCTACGGCAAAAACAGCATTTTGTTTTCCTGAGAGAAGTTTTAGCCATTCATATTGTAGAAGACTGGTATCCTGAAATTCGTCAACAAGAATATAGCGAAATCGTTCTTGATAGTGTTTACGTAAAAGTGTTTCTCCGCGTAATATTTCTACCGTGCGTAATAACAGTTCTGCAAAGTCAGCCACTCCATCTTTCAGACATTGGCTTTCATATGCAGCGTAACATTCCAGCATGATCTGTTCATCAAGCGTTTCTGCCTTTTTTTCACCAGCCCTTATACCTGATTCTTTTTGTGCGTTTATATAGTGCTGGATTTTCCGTGGGGCATATTTTTCTTCATTGATCTTGAGTGTTTTGATTATTCGTTTAACCATACTCAGCTGATCAGCCATGTCGAGAATCAGGAAGCTGGCCGGATACCCGGCTTCCACATGATGGAGACGGAGGAACCGGTTACATAGCCCATGAAATGTTCCTACCCACATGGTACGGTTGAGGATCGCAGTTCCGCCTAACCGTATAAGCATTTCCTTGGCGGCTTTATTGGTAAAGGTTACAGCCAGAATTTCCTGTTTGGTAGCTTTTCCAGTATGGAGCAGCCAGTTAATACGCGAGGTGAGAACCCGGGTTTTGCCTGAACCTGCACCAGCAAGAATGAGGGCGGACTCGTGGTCTAAAGTTACAGCTTGTAGCTGTTGTGGATTAAGTGCAGTAACGGATGATTCTGGCATAGGGTTTAAAAAAATCGATGTAAAGGTAGAAAGGTATCAGATACATCAGTTTTAGGCACAGAGGCCATGGTTAGCATCAGTTTTCTGATAATATAACCGTTTTGATATTCTGTTGCCAGGATTAGACATTTATGCAAGCGCAATATATTCCCTCCGAAATTGAAAAAAATGCCCAGGAAGACTGGGAGTCGAGACATGCTTTTTCTGTAGACGAGTCATCAGAACGGACCAAATACTACTGCCTGTCGATGTTCCCCTACCCATCAGGTAAGTTGCATATGGGCCATGTACGTAATTATACCATTGGTGATGTATTGGCGCGCTTTCATCGTCTGAATGGACGAAATGTGTTACAGCCTATGGGCTGGGATGCATTTGGGCTTCCAGCAGAAAATGCCGCCATTAAGAATGGAACTGCACCGGCGGTTTGGACCTATGACAACATTGATTTTATGCGGAATCAGCTTAAAAGCTTAGGGCTTGCAATTGATTGGAAGCGGGAAATCGCAACCTGTAAACCCAGTTATTATCGCTGGGAACAGTGGCTTTTTATAAAATTGTATGAAAAAGGGCTGGTGTACAAAAAAACTGCGCAGGTCAACTGGGATCCTGTAGATCAAACGGTGCTTGCCAACGAGCAGGTTATTGATGGTCGTGGCTGGAGATCAGGAGCGCTAGTTGAAAAGCGTGAAATCCCGATGTATTTCATGCGTATAACTAAATATGCAGAAGAACTGTTGCAAGAGCTTGATCATCTTCCGGGCTGGCCAGAACAGGTAAAGGCCATGCAGCGAAACTGGATTGGGCGTAGTCTTGGTGTTGAAGTTCATTTTCCGCTGCTGTCTGGTGAGGGAGTGCTTAAAGTCTTTACTACCCGTGCTGATACGCTTATGGGAGCTACTTATGTTGCGGTGGCTGCCGAACATCCTTTGGCCGAAGAGGCGGCAAAGACCCAGCCGTTACTCTCAAGATTTATAAAATCTTGCCTTCAAGGGGGAGTTTCTGAGGCTTTGCTTTCAAGTCAGGAGAAAAAAGGTATGGCGACAGGCCTTTTTGTTCGCCATCCTTTGACCGGAGAATCCTTGCCGGTTTGGGTCGCTAATTATGTTTTGATGGGGTACGGGGAAGGTGCCGTGATGGCTGTGCCTGCGCATGACGAGCGAGATTTTGATTTTGCATCCCGATATGACTTGCCAATTAAACCGGTCATACGACCTGAGGCAGGTGATTTGACTGAACCGGTCGAGGCAGCAATGACTGCATATGGCGTACTGATTAATTCAGGTGAGTTTTCAGGCCTTGAATCTAGACAGGCTATTACACGTATAGCCAGTTTTCTGGAAAATATCGGCCTTGGGTCAAGCCGGATCCAGTACCGGTTACGTGACTGGGGAATTTCTCGTCAGCGTTACTGGGGTTGTCCTATCCCGATTATTCACTGTCCATCCTGTGGTGATGTGCCGGTTCCAGAGAAGGATTTGCCTGTTGTTCTGCCTGAAGCTGTATCGGTCACAGGAGCTGGTAACCCGCTTGCCAAGATGCCAAAATTTTATGAAACGCCCTGTCCCGCATGTGGGTCTGATGCACACCGTGAAACTGATACCATGGACACGTTTGTGGAGTCATCCTGGTACTATGCAAGGTATGCCAGTTATGACGCTGCTGACAGTATGCTTGATGCTCGTGCTCGTTACTGGTTGCCAGTTGATCAATATATAGGCGGTATTGAACATGCGATATTGCACCTGCTTTATGCAAGGTTTTTTAACAAGCTTATGCGTGATGCTGGTTTGATTACAAATGATGAGCCGTTTATCAATCTGTTAACTCAGGGTATGGTGTTGAAGGACGGGGCCAAAATGTCCAAATCCAAGGGCAACACTGTAGACCCGGATCAACTTATAAAACAATATGGTGCTGATACTGCACGTTTATTTATGATGTTTGCTGCTCCTCCGGATCAGTCACTCGAATGGTCAGATGCAGGTGTTGAAGGAGCCTCCCGTTTTTTGAGGAGACTGTGGAAATCAGTGCATGATTTTATAGAGCTTCCTGATACGGATGAGGTTGGTGAAATGAGTGGCGAGTTAGTCAGTTTACGACGCCAGCTGCATGAAACGATTGTCAAAGTCACAGATGATTATGGAAGACGTCAGACTTTCAATACGGCCATTGCATCCATTATGGAACTTATGAATAGTTTGACGCGTGCCCAAGAGTTACATTTGACTGCAAGAAAGGTATTTCGGGAAGTACTTGAAAGTGTGGTTATCATGCTTTCCCCTATTGTTCCACATATCTGTCATGCTCTTTATGGGGTTTTGCGCTCAAATCAGGATTTACTTTCGGTTGAATGGTGTAAAGTAGATGAAGAGGCGCTAAAAAAGGATGAAGAAGAAATTGTTATCCAGGTTAATGGCCGTTTACGTGGCAGGTTAACTATCCCGATTAATGCTACTCCGCAATGGCTTGAATCCCGAGCACTACAAGATAAACAGGTAGAACGTTTTATAGCTGGATACAAGGTCCATAAGGTTATAGTTGTACCGCACCGTTTGGTTAATATCGTTCTGGAGAAAGGATGAAACAGTTTTTTTGTCTTGCTTTCCTGCTGATGTTGTCAGGGTGCGGTTTTCATCTGCATGAGGCCGCAAATCTAGGGGGCGAGAGAATTTATATAGACGCCCCTAAACGAATTCAGTCTGCGGTTGCAAAAGAACTTCGTATAGACACAACCGCGCAGGTTGTTGATAACCCAAAGGCAGCCCAGGCCATTCTTGAAATTCAGGAAGTAACGGAGCAGCGAATTCTTTCATTGAACTCCAGTGGCCGGGTTGCTGAGTATGGGCTTTTTTACCGCCCAACCTATCGTATGTATGTTGCACGTACTGGAAAAATGTTAATAAAATCGCAAACATTTGAGTTGCATAGAGATTTTATCTATAACGATGCGGCGGTTTTGGCTACGGCAACTAACATTGACTTGTTATATGCAGATATGAGGAAGTCCGCTGCTCAGCGGATTGTATACAGGATTGGAATATTGGCTCGAAAACCTGATTAGGATGCTTTATGCGCATAAAATCTGAACAGCTTGGGAAAATGGTTCAGAAGCATCTTGCTCCGGTTTATCTGCTGTTTGGCGATGAGCCATTTATTGTTCAGGAATGCCGTGATTTAATAAGATGTTTTGCTTTGGAGAAAGGGTATACAGAACGAGAAGTGCTTGATGTGGAAACAGGGTTTGATTGGGGGCGTCTGGCCGAGTCAAAAAAAAGCCTGTCACTTTTTGGGAGAAATCAACTGATTGAAGTAAATGTGCCGAGTGGGAAGCTCGGGTCCTCTGGTACAAAAGCATTAAGTGAATGGTGTCAGAATCTTTCTCCAGATGTATTACTGGTTTTGTTGCTCCCCCGTCTTGATAAGGTAACTCAAAAAGCAAAATGGTTCGCGGATGTGGAATCGGTTGGGGTGTGTGTTCAGGCAAATACTGTAGCACGATCCCAATTGCCCTTGTGGATAAGCGAAAGATTGTTGCAGCAGAAACAATATGCGAATCAGGAAACACTTTTGTTTCTTGCTGATTTGACTGAGGGCAATTTGTTGGCCGCCTGGCAGGAAATCCAGAAACTTGGTCTTTTGTATCCATCGGGAAAGATTGAATATGATATGGTTCGGCAATCTGTCTTACCTGTAGCACGATATGCTCCATTTGACTTGATGGAGGCAGTATTGTCTGGTGAGAGTTTAAGGGCGGTGCGCATTCTTGATAGCCTGGAGCAGGAAGAGTTCGAGCCTGTGATTCTGATGTGGACATTGACCCGGGATTTGCGGACCATGATGGGGTTGGTGCGCCTGCTCAAATCTGGAATGTCAATGAACAGGGCAATACAAGCGTTACATGTCTGGTCTTCCCGTGCCATTTTCTTTGAACGCGCATTACACCGTATTAGACCTTCTGTCCTATCTGAGGCGATGTATTGTGCTGCTGACATTGATCGGCAGATTAAGGGTCTTGCAGTTGATAAGGTTTGGGAGGATCTGGTCAGCGTGTGTCTTCTGCTTTGTCAAGGTAAAAAGGTTGGCAAGGTTCTGGTTTAGGCAAATTCGCAACCAGGATAAATTTTGAGTTATCCTTGTTCTTATCACACGTTTAAATGTGATGAGTTTCATGTGGAGTGAATGGCCATGATTGAAGTAAAACAGTATATTCAAGAAATTGGGCGCAAGGCACGTGATGCCTCGAGAGAGGTGGCCCGTTCCCGTACTGCGGCAAAGGATGAAGCTCTTCAGTTGATGGCTGCTGCAATTGCCCGAGATACAGAGGGTCTGCTTGCTGCTAATGCCCTGGACGTGACAAAAGCACAGAAAGAGGGGCTGGATGAAGCTTTGATCGACCGTCTAACATTGACTACAAAAAGTATAAAAGGGATGGTTGAAGGTTTACGTCAAATTGCTGATTTACCGGATCCAATTGGCGAAATTGATGGCTTGCACTATCGACCTTCAGGTATCCAGGTTGGGCGGATGCGTGTCCCGTTGGGTGTGGTCGGGATTATATATGAGGCTCGACCTAATGTTACTGCTGATGCCGCTGGACTTTGTCTTAAGGCAGGCAATGCAGCTATTTTACGGGGCGGTTCGGAAGCAATCCATTCGAATAAAGCGATTGCAGCTTGCGTTCGTGAGGGGCTCCGGCTTTCCGGGTTGCCCGAAGCAGCGGTACAGGTTATTGAGACTACTGATCGTGCAGCAGTAGGCTATCTTGTCAAGATGTCTGAGTTTGTGGATGTCATTGTACCTCGGGGTGGTAAAGGGTTAATTGAAAGAATTGCGCAAGAAGCCCGAGTACCCGTAATTAAGCATTTGCATGGCGTTTGTCACGTATATATTGATGCCTTTGCTGATATTGACAAAGGAATCCGCATTGCTGATAACGCTAAAACTCAGCGTTATGGGACCTGTAATACTATGGAGACGCTTTTGGTTCATGAGGCGATTGCAAACGAAGTCCTGAAAAAACTCGCAACTCTTTATTTGGCAAAAGGTGTTGAATTAAGAGGAGATAAACGTGCACGAGCCGTTGTTCCGGCAATGATAGAGGCAACCGAAGAGGACTGGACTACGGAGTACCTTGCACCCATTCTTTCTGTAAGGATTGTAGATAGCCTGGATGCTGCTATTGATCATATCAATAATTATGGATCGCATCATACCGATGCCATCGTTACACGCGATATTGTGCATGCTCAACGATTTCTTGCTGAAGTGGATTCAAGTTCGGTTATGGTTAATGCTTCAACGCGTTTTGCAGATGGATTTGAATATGGATTGGGTGCAGAAATAGGGATTTCCACGGATAAAATTCATGCCCGGGGTCCGGTAGGCCTTGAAGGACTGACATCACAGAAATATATTGTGCTCGGAGATGGCCATATCCGTGGATAAGGGTCCGGTTGTCCTGATGGGTGGGACTTTTGACCCTGTACATCATGGGCATTTGCGTCTGGCAGTTGAGGCTGGGGAGGTGCTTGCAGCGAAGGAGGTACGCATGCTTGTTTCGGCAGATCCTCCACATCGTTGTGCTTTAGCTACGGCGACCCAGCGCATGGATATGATGCGTCTGGCCTGTGCTGACAATCCGTTGTTAATCCCCGACTCATGTGAGATTGATAGTCCAGGGCCAAGTTACACGATAGATACCCTCCAAAGGGTGCGTTATCAGACAGGATCAGAGAAACCGCTTTGCCTGGTTTTAGGACAGGATGCGTTTGCAAGTTTGCCTTCCTGGAGGAAATGGCAGGATTTTTTTGAATTTGCACATATCGTTGTGGCAACACGCCCTATTTCAGTTCAGGATGTGCCCGATTTACTTAAAAGCGAATGGAGTGCAAGGATGGCCCCGAATGTGGGAAGCCTTTTTACTTGTCCTTCTGGCTTAATCTTTCCACTGCCGATTCCTCCACTCGACATTTCTTCAAGCCGTATTCGCCAGCTTTTACATGAAGGTCGAAGTGTCCGATATCTCCTGCCTGATAGGGTAGTGGAATATATTGAAGAACATCATCTTTATGGAGATCCTTTTTGATGGACCTGCAAAGCAAGAAAGAATTGGTTATTGATGCACTTGAAGCCATCAAGGGCCGTGATATTGTTGTACTTGATGTATCAAAGCTCACTAGTATGTGTGAAATTCTGATTTTCGCATGTGGTGATTCCAATCGTCAGACTCGTGCATTAAGCCATAGTGTTCAGGAGGAGCTGAAAGAGGCCGGTGGCGTTGTGTTAGGTGTTGAAGGAGAACAAACCGGAGAATGGGTGCTGGTTGATCTCGGAGATATTATCGTCCATATCATGCAGCCTGCCGTGCGTCAGTATTACAATATAGAACCTTTGTGGGGCGGATTGCCTTTTATTGGCTATAGTGGCAGGCCCGTATTGGCAGGTCAGTAAACGTGAATTTCAGAATAGTTGCAGTTGGCCAGAAATTACCAGATTGGGCTGAGGTTGCTGTAAATGACTTTACGCGACGAATGCCCCTTGAGGCTTCTATAGAGATAGTACCTGTTCGTGCAGAAAAACGTTCTCCCTCAAGAACTACACAACAGGTTATGGCTATCGAAGGCAAGCGGGTTTTATCCATTCTCAGGCCTCGCGAATACGTGGTTGTCCTTGATGAAAAAGGAGACCACATGACAACTCACCAGATAGCAGGAGCAATGGAGGATTTCCTTAAGGAAGGACTGGATGTGGCTTTTGTTATTGGTGGGGCAGACGGACTTGATGAGTTGGTCAAGGAAAGGGCAAAGAAAATGTGGCGTCTGTCTGATCTGACACTTCCACATGCTTTGGCCCGGATAGTGTTGGCTGAACAGCTTTACCGTGCAATGAGTCTGCTTAAAAAGCATCCCTATCATCGAGATTGATTATGTCCATTCTGTATTATCTTGCTTCGAATTCACCCAGACGCCAGGAGTTGGCTAAAATATTTGGTTTGCCCTTTACGGTACTGGCCCCGAATATAGATGAATCCAAGATTGTTGGAGAGTCCGCAGGAGATTATGTTCAGCGTATGTCAGAATTCAAGGTTATCAATGTTCTTGAGCTTATTGAAAAGGAAGGTTTGTCTGAAAAGCCAGTATTGGCCGCGGATACAATTGTGGTTTTGGATAAGGAAATTCTGGGAAAGCCAGCAAGTACTGCAGAAGCAAAAGACATGCTGAATAAACTTTCTGGTCGCACACATGAAGTATTGACTCACGTTACCCTTGGATCAAAAGAGGTAATACGGTCAGTTTTGTGTCGAAACTCTGTAACATTTACTGCATTGGATGATCTGGAAATTGATCGATACCTTGCAAAGGAAGAGTTCGCTGATAAAGCTGGAGGTTATGGTTTGCAAGGGTTTGCTGCTTGTTTTGTCAGCCATTTAAGTGGGAGTTATAGTGGTGTGGTTGGGCTTCCGTTATTTGAAACTGCTAGATTGTTTAAAGAATCCGGGTTGTTGCCACGATGATTATCGATGAAATTCTCATCAATGTAACGCCACAGGAAACTCGGGTTGCCATGCTGCATCAGGGCGTATTGCAGGAATTGCATATTGAACGTCAAAGTGCAAGGGGTAGGGTAGGTAACCTATACCTTGGAAAGGTTTGCCGTGTATTGCCGGGAATGCAATCAGCATTTGTTGAAATTGGTCTGGAAAGAGCTGCTTTTTTGCACGTGGCAGATATTTGGCATGAACGTCAGACTGAGCACAGACCAATTGAACAACTCATTCATGAGGGCCAGACAATTCTTGTTCAGGTAATTAAGGATCCAATAGGCACAAAAGGTGCGCGGATTTCCACCCAAATAGGCCTTGCAGGGCGTTTCTTGGTTTATCTCCCCCAGGAAAATCATATCGGGATATCACAACGTATCGAAGATGAAACGGAGCGTGAGCAGTTACGGATCAAACTACAACAAATGCACTCTGGAAGCGGAGGGTTCATTATCCGTACGAATGCAGAAACAGCTACTGAGTCTGAATTGCAGGCCGATGTTGCCTATCTTAGTAAATTATGGGTAGATATTCAGGAGATTTCAAAGACTGCAGCTGAAAGGTCGCTTCTTCATCAGGATATCGGTTTGTCTGAAAGGGTGTTGCGTGATTTCATAAGTGAACGTACAACCCGTGTATTGGTTGATTCCCGTGAAACCTTTCAAAGAATGCAGGCTTTTGCACTTGCTTATACCCAGGAATCAGCGCGCATGATTGATCATTACTCAGGAGATCGTCCGCTTTTTGATTTGTATGATATCGAGGCAGAAATCGAGAGAGCCCTTGCAAGGCGTGTTGATTTAAAATCAGGAGGTTATCTGATACTGGATCAGACTGAGGCCTTGACAACAATCGATGTCAATACAGGTGGTTTTGTAGGCGGAAAAAATTTCGACGATACCATATTTAAGACAAATCTTGAGGCTGCACAGGCCATTGCGAGACAGTTGAGGTTACGAAATCTTGGCGGGATTATTATCATCGATTTTATTGATATGGATAACGAGGTGCATCGTGATCAGGTATTGCAGGAATTTAAGAAAGCTCTTTTGGCTGATCGTACCCGGATGACAGTAAATGGATTTACTACTCTAGGACTGGTTGAAATGACCCGCAAGCGAACCCGTGAATCGTTGGCACATATTCTTTGTGAATGCTGCCCGACTTGTGGTGGGAGGGGGGAAATCAGGACAGCACAGACAATCTGTCATGAAATATTACGTGAAATATTGCGTGAAGCCCGTCAATTCAGCGCACGAGAGTTTCGTATTCTTGCATCTCAATCTGTCATTGATCTTTTTTTAGATGAGGAGTCGCAAAGTCTGGCGCAACTTGAGGATTTTATTGGACGTCCCATTTCATTGCTGGTTGAGTCCGAATATCAGCAGGAACAGTTTGACGTAGTTTTGCTTTAATACATCAATCGATAGGCGTATCCAATTAATCCGGATAGCGGAACAACAAGAATAAGTTGGCAAAGTATCAAAACTAGAAGAGGTGACAGATCCACGCCGCCCAAGGGTGGTAGAATACGGCGTGCATAACGCATTACCGGCCATGAAAGGCTATCTAGCATGGGCTGGACAGGATTGTAAGGGGCAATCCAGCTCAGAACAGCTTGGATGATAACAACACCCATTAGAATGTGAATTAATGCCTGTAGCAAATTGACGAAGGCAAGCAGCAGGATGCCTTTCCAGGCTCTTGCCAGGTTTGAGCCAGAAATTCCATTAAGTAGAGCGGAGATGCATTCTAGAATAATAGAAGTGAAAAATGCCGGGAGGAAGGAAGCTAAATCGATTTTTCTAAATCCTGGTAGGGTTTGACGTAAGGGTCTTACTGCAAAATCGGTAATTGAGGTGATGAAGTGAGCGAAAGGGTGCCTGAATGAGGTGGAGGTCAGGTTCATGTAGAATCGAAGCATAAAAGCAAGAATGAGAAGGTTGCAGAAGGTTTGCACCAAAAAATTTGCAGCCTGGTTTAACATGGCAATCTTAGCCTCTTGTTTGGTCGAAGTTATCGAGTTTAATTTCTTTTTTGCATCAAAGCCAATTCGTTTCCAAGTTCTCTGGAGCGTTGGGCTGCCTGGGTTACGGCGTCATGTATTGTTTCTTTTATTTTTGCATTAATAAGGACAGCGAGGGCTTTTTCTGTCGTGCCGCCTTTCGAAGTGACCTTGATACGGAGTTCAGCAATATCTTCATGGCTGGCCATTGCCAATCTTGATGCACCATCGAATGTGGCAAGAGTGAGTTCTGTAGCAGTTTCCCGGCTAAGTCCCTCCGAGATTCCGGCTTCGATAACGGCTTCCATGAAATAGAAGACATAAGCAGGCCCACTTCCTGAAATTGCCGTCAGGATGTTCATGTCGCTTTCTTGGGTAAGCCAGACGATCCGCCCGATTGAAGAGAAAATTCTTTCAGCATGGTTTCGATCCTCATCATTGGTTTCAGGGATTGCAAAAAGCCCTGTTACTCCTGCACGAATGCGGGCCGGGGTATTGGGCATGGCCCGTATGAGCCTGGAGTGTCCATTAAGCCATTTACGAAGTTCATCCGTACAAATTCCTGCAGCTATTGAAATAACCAGTTGAGAAGCCAGGTAAGGAGTTGCAGTTAATGCAACATCAAATAATTGTTGAGGCTTGACAGCAAGCAATACGATATCGCAATGGCTGATTTCGGCGAGATTACTAAAGGTTTTAACTCTAAAATTTCGTAAAACGTCCAATCTGCTTTTTTCTGTGCGGGTTGTGACAGAGATATCTGCAGGAGACCAGCCCGTATCGATAAGACCACCGATAAGAGCTTGTGCCATGTTGCCACCACCAATAACACATAATTTCATAGATCTGTCCCTCACTTTTCATGAACGAGGACCAAAAAGAGCTGTCCCTAGGCGTACGCAGGTTGATCCGGACATAATGGCGGCTTCAAAATCGTTGGACATTCCCATTGAAAGAGTATCGAACTTAAATCCTTTATTCACAAGCTTCTGGAACACCGTTCTAAGCTCATTGAAATTTGGATTATTTCCGTTTTCGACAGGACGGGGAATGGTCATGAGCCCTCTTAGGTTCAGATTGGGTAGTTTCGAAATTTCTGTTGCAAAGTCTATAGCATCATGAGGAGAAATACCTTGTTTCCCTGGTTCATTATCAATATTGACTTGAATAAGTACATTAAGGCGTGAGGCATTACATGCTGCATTAAGCCGTTCTGCTATATTTAGTCGATCGAGCCCGTGAACCCATTTAAAATGATGGGCGATCAAGTTGGTTTTGTTCCGCTGGATTGGGCCGATGAAGTGCCATTCAATATCCAGATCAGATAGTGCCATAATTTTGGGAATGGCTTCCTGAACATAGTTTTCCCCAAAGACGCGCTGCCCTAGAGAGTATAGCTCTCTAAGTTTCTGAGGTGGTTGCGATTTGCTTGCAGCCAGAAGACGAACGCTATCTTCTGGTCTCAAGGCACTGATCTCAGCTTGGTGGATACGTGTTTTAACGGCTTGCCATTGAGATGCCAGTATGCTCATAATCTGCGAGAAAACATAATTGACTCCATCGAGGATTATAATGGAAATTTCCGATTTGCTGGCTTTTACTGTCAAGCATAAGGCCTCTGATTTACATCTTTCTGCCGGGATGCCGCCTCTTATCAGAGTCAACGGAGATATTCGCCGAATAAGCCAGGATGTGCTGGATCATAAGCTTGTACATGCCATGATCTATGACATTATGACAGATCAGCAGAGAAGAGTTTATGAAGAATACAAAGAGATAGATTTTTCTTTTGAGATTCAAGGCCTTGCCAGGTTTCGGGTCAATGCTTTCGTGCAAGGAAGAGGTGCTGGCGTTGTATTTCGCTCTATCCCCTCGAAGGTGTTGAGTCTGGAAGAGCTTGGTACTCCCGAAATTTTTAAACAGATCGCACATCAACCTAGGGGCATTGTTTTGGTAACAGGCCCGACAGGTTCGGGTAAATCCACCACACTTGCAGCAATGATTAATGAAATAAATGAGACCGAGTGTTCTCATATACTGACAGTTGAGGACCCGATTGAATTTGTTCATGAAAGTAAACGTTCCCTGATTAACCAACGTGAGATTGGGGCTCATACCCTGAGTTTTTCCAATGCACTACGCTCGGCATTGCGAGAAGATCCGGATGTAATCCTTGTCGGAGAACTAAGGGATCTCGAGACAATCCGCCTTGCCTTGACAGCAGCTGAAACGGGACATCTTGTGTTTGGAACGTTGCATACGGCCTCTGCAGCGAAAACGATAGACAGGATTATCGATGTGTTCCCTGCTGCTGAAAAGGAAATGGTCCGTTCCATGCTTTCTGAATCTTTGCGGGCAGTTATTTCCCAGACCTTAATCAAAAGCAAGGATGGAAACTCCCGCCTTGCTGCCCATGAAATCATGATTGGTACTGCTGCTATCCGGAATCTTATTCGAGAAGGGAAAGTGGCGCAGATGTTCTCCGCCATGCAAACTGGCCAGAATGCCGGTATGCAGACATTAGATCAATGTTTGATAATGCTTGTGAAGCAAAATCGTATTGCTTCATTAGAGGCGCGAACGGTTGCGGTAAATAAGGATATGTTCCCGCTCACTTAAAGGATAAATCATCATGCATCAGGACGAAGCCTTGAAAATCATGAACGATTTTTTGCAGAAGATGATTGATAATAAGGCATCGGATTTATTTATAACCGCTGGTTTTCCAGTCGCGATTAAGGTGGATGGGAAGCTTTTACCACTGGGTAAACTCCCACTTACACCTGCCCAGACCTCTGATCTTGCCCATTCACTCATGAACCGTCAGCAGGCCGCCACATTTTCTGAAGCCTATGAAGCCAATTTTGCCATTAACCCGGAAGGAATCGGAAGGTTTAGAGTAAACGTGTTTGTTCAGCAAGGTCGAACAGGGATGGTCATCAGGGTCATTACAACAGCAATTCCAAAGATTGAGGATCTGGGGTTGCCTGAAATTTTGAAGGAAATAGTAATGACTAAACGGGGTTTGGTCATTGTGGCTGGAGGAACAGGATCCGGAAAATCAACTTCTCTGGCATCAATGATTGGTTACCGGAATGAAAACAGTTTTGGTCATATCATCACAATTGAGGATCCTGTTGAATTTGTTCATACACATAAAAACTGCATTATTACCCAGCGTGAGGTGGGTGTAGATACCGAATCCTGGATTTCTGCACTGAAAAATACATTACGTCAGGCACCAGACGTAATTCTCGTTGGTGAAATTCGCGATCGCGAAACGATGGATTATGCAATAACATTCGCAGAAACAGGGCACCTTTGTCTGGCTACTCTTCACGCAAACTCAGCAAACCAGACTTTGGACCGAATTATCAATTTCTTTCCAGAGGAACGACGTGCTCAGCTGTTAATGGATTTATCACTTAACCTTAAGGCGGTAATTTCACAACGTTTAATAGCAAAAAAGGATGGCCAGGGGCGTGTGGCTGCGATAGAAATTATGCTTAATTCCCCATTGATTTCTGATCTAATTTTCAAGGGGGAGGTACACGCCTTAAAAGAGGTGATGTCCAGATCCCGTGAATTGGGTATGCAAACTTTTGATCAATCACTTTTTGATCTTTTCGAATCTGGCCTCATCAGTTATGAAGATGCGCTTCGGAACGCAGACTCTCTGAATGATTTGCGGCTTAATATTAAACTTAATAGTAAAAAAGGGGAGAAGCCGGAAAAAGGGGCTTCAGGCAAGTTTGAAATATTATGAATCACCATGTTTTCGGTTGCTGCCTGAGACGATACTATATTCCAGAAGTCGGCATTCAATCGGTCCGTTAAAAAGGGGAGTGCGCTTTGAAGCAGATAACCGAATTCCTTTTATCAGGTTGACATAATCGGCAGTCAGCAGGAAAGCTCGCCAACCGTTGTATTTTTGTTTTAAGGTATCCCCTAGCTTTGGGTAAAGGGTATCCAAGGCTTGTGTTAAATTCATGCGGTGACCATAGGGGAGATTTGTGACGATTATACCCAAGGAGGCTGGGGGTTTTGATTCAATAAAATTTACCTGTTTCAGATTGATATAATTTTCAAGTTTTGCGGCCTTCAAATTTTGACGGCTCAGCTCCACAGCATCTCCAGAAAGATCTGATCCAAAAATGTTTACAGCTTCATTCCGGTAACAGATTGAAAGACGAGACTCCCGAATTTGATTCCATACAGACGCATTAAAGGCATGGAGCCGCTCAAAAGCAAAACCGCGTTTAAATCCCGCAGGAATGTTTAAGGCTAGCATAATGGCTTCAATTAGTAAGGTCCCACTGCCACACATGGGGTCATATAGACAGTCTTTGCCATTCCATCCAGTAATTGCAAGTATCCCTGCAGCAAGGTTTTCTTTTAAAGGGGCGTCTCCAGAATAAGGTTTTAGCTGTCTTTGAAAAAGAGGCTGTCCGCTCGTGTCCAGATAAAGTGTTGCTGTATTCTCATTTAGAAAGGCGTGTACTCGAACTTGTGGTGACGTTGTCATGATATTGGGCCGTAAGCCTGTATCCATGCGGAACCGGTCGCAGATGCCATCCTTGATGCGAAGCGTGACGAACTCAAGGCTTCTGAGAGGACAACGGTGAGCTTCGACCTTAACCATAAGTGAAAGGCGAACATCGAAATAATCACACCAGCGTACATTTTTAGCTAAGGCGTAGATATCCGTTTCATTACGGTAAAACTCCTGTGTAATTTTCCATAGCACCCTTGATGCGAGCCTGGATTCGAGGTTGATTCTGAGGAGGAGTTCCCATGGCCCTGAAAAGCTTACACCCCCGCCCATTACTTTAGGATTAACTCCGCCTAATGTAGTGATTTCAGTTGCGAGATAAGATTCCAGTCCTCGTGGACAAGAGGCGAAAAAGTCATGATTCTGCATTAAAATGGTTTCACTACGGCAAGCAGAACTACAGCTATTAGAATAAGGACCGGAAACTCATTAAGCCACCTGTAGTAGATATGGGTGTGATGGTTTTTTCCGGTCCGGAAATCTTTCATCAACTTCCCACAGTAGAAATGGTAGGCAACTAGTACCATTACAAGACAGAGTTTTATGTCAAGCCATGTCCCTTGAATTTTATAACCCAGCATGAGCCAAAGACCGAATAGGATGGTAAAAAGCATCCCGGGTGTCATGATACCCAAAAAAAGCTTTCGTTCCATGATGCAGAAACGATCATGGCTTGTGGTATCCTTGCTCATAGCGTGATAGACGAACAATCTGGGAAGATAAAAAAGACCAGAAAACCATGTCACCATGAAAATGATATGAAAAGCCAGAATCCAGCGCATGTTTAGTTCCTGACCAATGTCTGCTGTAGCCAGCCGTCAAGTTTCTTGAAATTGGTTGCCCCGACTACTTCTCGCACAACATGTCCTTTCGGGTCAATGTAAAAATTGGTAGGCGTCAGCTCTATCCCATTGAAAGATTTTGATATTTCACCACTTTTATCGTAGACTACCGGAAAGGTTAAGCCTGCTTTATTACGAAATTGCTTGATATAGCTCAGGGAATCATATGACATTGCTACGGCTATAACCATAAAGCCGCGACTTTGCCATTTTTGATAGGTTTGTTCAATTTTTGGCATTTCTTCTACACATCCAGGACAGCTTGTAGCCCAAAAATTGACCAGGATAGCTTTACCTTTTAATTGGGAAAAAGTAAATGAATTCCCGTCCACAGTTGTAAGGGTGACTTGTGGTGCTTCAGGTTTCTCCTTGAGGCTGTACCATATTCCTGCAGCAGCGAAAAGTACAACCAGTAAGATAAAAATTCGGAGAAGGTTTATCCGTAATGACTGAATCATGGGGATCCGATGATAATGCAGATTAATGATCAGGTTTGGATTATACCATTGGGGTGTTTTGCCGTCATTGTTAAAACTGTTTGTTTTCAGGAGGCATCATGGAGTGCGAATTATGTGACAAGCCTGGTGGGTGGGTGTTGTGGCAGGATGATAGTTTAAGGGTAGTATTGGTTGATGATGCGGATTACCCGGGATTCTGCAGGGTGATTTGGGCGGAACATGTGGTTGAAATGACGGAATTAGGGTCAGAGGAAAGGGATTATCTTATGCGGACCGTATTTATGGTTGAGTCTGTACTACGCCAGATAATGAAACCTGACAAGATGAACCTGGCCAGTATGGGAAACGTCGTTCCCCACATCCATTGGCACGTTATTCCACGTTTTGTTGAAGATCGGCATTTCCCCCAGCCGGTATGGGGTCAACCACAGCGACCCCGCTTGGTTTCAGTTCAGATAGATCGTCTTGTCTTGAAGAAGGAGCTACAAGCTGTCCTTCCGGTAACAAAAGAGGAATAATCGCACTAAAAGTTGATCCCACGCCCTTCGCGCTGGTGATTTCCAGCCTGCCCTGATGCCTCGTCATGACATGCTTGACAATACTGAGACCCAGACCGGTTCCACCTGTCTCTCTGGATCGGCTTGCGTCAACACGATAGAACCGTTCTGATAAACGATTGATATGTTCTGGTGAAACGCCGATACCTGTATCCTGAACCCTGAACATCCCTTCCGTTATACTGCTTTCCCAAATCAGGGTAATATCTCCACCTTGTGGTGTATAGCGAACCGCATTGGTAATGAGATTACTGAATGCGCTATGTAGTTCGTCTTCACTGCCCCATGCATCTGCTTCCGAAAGCATTTCAAGCCGTATGTTGTGACGCCCGGCACTTAGTGTTAATGCCTCATCCAGTAGCAATCGCATAAGTCGGCGAATGTGAACGGGTTCTTTTTGAATGAGGTTTTGAACATTCTCAAGCCGTGACAAGGTGAGCAGGGCCTCAACAAGGCGTTTCATTCTTTGGGCCTGTTCATTCATTAGGGAAATATAATGTTGGACCTCTTCCTGGTTGCTGTAATTCATCTCCATGAAAGTTTCGAGGAAACCATTTATGACTGTAAGAGGTGTCCTTAGTTCGTGTGAAACGTTGGCAACAAAGTCTCGTCGCATGACTTCAACTCTTTCAAGCTGACTTACATCGCGGCTTATCAGCAGTTTTTGTTTATCTCCGAAAGGAATGAGCTGAATTGATAAAAGTATGTCGGGATTACGCACTGACTTAAGCGACAAAGGTTCATGATAGAGCTGCCGGGCAAGATATTCATTAAATTGAGCCTGCCGTACCAGGTAATTGATTGGGTGACCTATATCCTGTTGGCTATCAAGACCCAGATGGTTTTCTGCGATAGGGTTACACCATTCGATCTGATCGTTTTCATTTAGGATGACAAATCCATCGGGCATGGCCCTTGCTGCATCGTGAAAGCGTTCTAACATCAGGTTTAGCTGTTCTCGACTTTGTGATTGGCGTTTGAATTGTGAATAAAGGGCGGTGAACAGATCTTCCCATAGGCCGCGCCCCTGTGGTATGGGGCTTGTGCTGGGCGCAGAAAGCCAGCGATTGAATGTGTATAGGTTGTAGAAATGAAGTGTTAGGAGAAAAAGAAGACAGATGGTCAGGAAAATGAGTCCCGTCAAGAGACCCATGATAAGGGTGAGGGCAAAAAAGATTATAAAGATTGGTGCGAGTTGGGTAAACGCACGCCACCAAAAGGACTGCATGGGTTGCATCCGTGAAGATTCCTCAGTGGAGCCAGAAGGCAATATATTATCAGTTCTGCTAGCCCAATGACTAAATCAAAGAACATTTATTAACGTTTCAGTTTGGGCGGGCATGCGCTATGATCCCATTTTAAAGATTTATCTGGAGTAGTTTGATGACAGGACTTGATCGTGATACTCCACGTCCAATTGAAATTCGTTTACATAAGAAGTCCAAGTTGCTAGAACTTGAGTTTGATAATGGAAAAAAATTTAATTTTTCCTGTGAATATCTGAGGGTTTTTTCACCTTCAGCCGAGGTTCGTGGACATGGGTCTGGCCAGGAAATCCTTCAGGTTGGGAAAAAGAACATCAATATTGAGCGTATAGAACCGGTAGGACAATATGCAGTGCGTCTGGTTTTTACAGATGGGCATGATTCAGGTCTTTATTCCTGGGACTATCTTTATGAAATCGGGATACGTCAGGAGGAGTTGTGGCAGACATATCTTCACCGCCTGGAGGAAGCAGGTGCAAGCCGGGAGGGAGGGCATTCTGTTTTTGCTTTGCATCCAGTTGGAGGGAGCTCTCGTTGAGTCAGACTCATTTTGGTTTTGAAGTGATTGAAGAAGAGGACAAGGCGCATCGGGTTGCTGCAGTGTTTGATTCGGTTGCTTCCCGATATGATCTTATGAATGACGTCATGTCTGCTGGCATGCACAGGATTTGGAAACGTTTTGCTATTGAACAAAGCGGAGTGCGTCAAGGGCAGAGAGTGCTGGATATTGCCGGAGGAAGCGGAGATCTATCGAGATTGTTCATGGATAAAATGGGTGGCCAGGGGGAGGTTGTTCTTACTGATATTAATGAATCCATGCTCAAGGTTGGACGTAATCGCCTGATAGATGATGGTAGAATCCCTTTCATTGTTCGCTGTGATGCAGAAAAGTTACCTTTCCCCGATCGATATTTTGATTGCGTGTCAGTGGGTTTTGGCTTACGAAACATGACACATAAAGATCAGGCGCTGGCAGAAATGCATAGGGTTTTAAGGATAGGAGGAAAACTTGTCGTCCTGGAGTTTTCTCATATCATGAAACCCTTGGCTGCTTTATATGATTTGTATTCTTTCAAGGTGTTGCCACTGATGGGCCAGTTCCTGGTAAAGGATGCAGAGAGCTACCGTTATCTGGCAGAATCAATTCGGGTACACCCTGATCAGGAAAAGCTGAAGGAAATGTTTATAGATGCAGGTTTCTCCAGGGTGAAATATTTCAATCTGGCGCTTGGTGCTGTGGCTGTGCATCTAGGTTGGCGGCTTAGCTAATGAATCCTGTAGCATTAACATCCAAGCTTTTTGCCGCTTTATGTAATCGTCTGCTTGAAAATCAGCCAGGAGTGGCTTCTGCATTGGCTACACACTCACCCGAGGTGTTTTCAGTTGAGTGTCCGCCTCTACGTCTAGGGCTTCATATTGAAGCTGATGGCCGGCTTGTTGCGGATGATCCTTTTTTGGCGTCAACTTCCATTGTTGTTCGACCCTTTGGTGCATTGCTTGTCCATGCAGGAGTTGCAGCGCCATCCCAAGCGTTTTTTGTTTCCGGAAGCGAAGCGCTGGCTTATGCTTTTGGGGGAATTTTTGAAGAACTAGACTTGCAGGCTGAAGATGCTCTTTCGGATATATTCGGGCCTGTTTTTGCAAATGAGTTTATTAAGGCATCAAGAGAATTTGTAGCTTGGCAGAAAGAAACTTTTAGGCGTAGTTTTCAACTGGTTGCAGGCTATGCTGTTGAAAGAAGGGTAATTGCAGGCAGGCGCGAAATTGGAGAGTTTATAAGAAATGTTGATGAACTAAGGGATAGGTTGGCTCGTCTCGAAAAACGTTTAGATAGACTGAGCCGAAACGATTTCCGGAATGTAGGGACATCCGGATAATGCAGATTTTCCGTTTCGTTAAAATTTTGTGGGTCGCTTTTTATTACGGGCTTGAGGAGTTTGTAACCTTACCAGGTCGTTTAGGTCGTTTGGATCCGGTTTTCAGGTTACGTAAATTTAGACGGCCTCGTGCTGAAAGGTTACGACTGGCACTCGAAAGATTAGGCCCGATTTTTGTAAAATTTGGTCAGGTTTTATCTACCCGTCAGGATTTGCTTCCGGCTGATGTGGCCATCGAGCTGTCTTTTCTTCAGGATAAGGTTCGTCCATTTGATTCGCGACTTTCGATTTCGATTATCGAGCGTTCTTTTTCCCGTTCGTTAACCGAGATATTCAGCTCGTTTGATGAATTGCCGGTCGCAAGCGCCTCGGTAGCCCAAGTACATTTTGCAGTCTTGCATGCTGGACAGGAAGTTGCCGTTAAAGTCTTGCGGCCGGGTATTCGGAAGATAATTGTGCAGGATGTAGGCTTGCTTGATGGATTCGCAAGACTGGTGCAGCGGTTTTTCCCTGATGGACGTCGTTTGAGACCTAGAGAAGTGGTTGCTGAATTTGCACGTCATCTGAACAATGAGCTTGATTTAATGCTTGAGGCGGCCAATGCCAGCCAGTTGCGGCGTAATTTTGCAAATTCCGGCTTGCTTGCGGTTCCAGAGGTTTATTGGGATTTTTGTCAACCAGAAGTCATGGTCATGCAACGCATGCAGGGTATACCAATTAATCGAATTGATGAACTACGCGCTGCGGGCATGGATTTAAAACAGCTTTCTCGACATGGGGTTGAAATCTTCTTTACCCAGGTTTTTCGTGATGGGTTTTTTCATGCAGATATGCATCCAGGTAATATTCTTGTTAACAACAGACAACAATATGTAGCACTTGACTTTGGTATTATGGGTAGTCTTACTGACGCTGACAGGGATTATCTCGCGCGTAATTTCCTGGCATTTTTCAAGCGAGATTACCGTCAAGTTGCGATGACACATATAGAAGCTGGATGGGCACCGGCAGGGACACCTGTGGATCAGTTCGAAACGGCAATACGAGCAGTATGTGAACCGGTATTTGACCGTCCTTTGAAAGAAATTTCCTTTGGAAGGGTTTTATTGCGCCTTTTTCAAACTTCACGCCGTTTCAGTATCGAAATTCAGCCCCAGCTTATATTGCTGCAAAAAACACTATTAAATATTGAGGGGTTAGGACGTCAACTGGATCCTGATCTTGATTTGTGGGTTACAGCCAAGCCTATCCTGGAACGTTGGATGAGCGAACAGCTTGGAATTCGTGGATTTCTGCGTATGATTAAAAAGGAAGCTCCTCTTTGGGGTACGATATTACCGCAGCTCCCAAGGTTAATTCACGGAAAATTATCTTTAAAGGAAGACTCTCAAGAGTCTTTGGTTCAGGCGCTGAAACAACAGAATCAAAGGCTTCATTTAAAGCTCTGGGGTGCATTGGCCCTGATTGCCGTATTACTCGTCATGATTTTTTTTCGTTAGTCAGGACGCCCCATTTTCCGACGCAGAATTTCATTGACCTGGGCAGGATTGGCTCTGCCTTGAGTGGCCTTCATTACCTGCCCTACAAAAAAACCAAGAACCCGCTCTTTACCAGCCCGATACTGTGCGATTTGATCGTCATTACCTGCAAGGATTCCGTCTATAATCTTCTCAATCTCGTTATTATCAGAGATCTGCTTTAGTCCCTTTCGCTTGATGATTTCATCAGCTTCACCCTCACCTGACCACATGGCTTCAAAAACTTCCTTGGCGATATTTCCGGAAATAGTTCCATCTTTTATTCTTCGTAATAGCTGTGCAAGATCTTTTGAATCGACTGGGCACTTTGAAATATCGAGATTGTCGCGGTTAAGCCTCCCAGAAATTTCGCCCATGATCCAGTTCGCGCATAGTTTGGCATCGCCCATTTCTTCACCAAGTGCTTTAAGGGATGCTTCAAACCAGTTCGCCAGGCTTTTGGATGAAGTCAGAACGGATGCGTCATAAGGAGTAAGTCCTAGTGAATGAATATAACGCTGGCGTTTTGCATATGGAAGCTCGGGTAATTTTTTACTAACCTCTTCTATCCATGATTCATCTATGATGAGCGGGAGCAAGTCGGGATCGGGGAAATACCGGTAGTCATTGGCCTCTTCTTTGGATCGCATGGAGCGAGTTTCATCCCGATCCGAGTCATATAATTTTGTTTCCTGGATGATTTTCCCTCCAGACCCGATAACTTCTATTTGACGGTGTACTTCATAATCAATTGCACGTTCAAGGAAACGGAAGGAGTTGAGATTCTTGATCTCGCAGCGGGTACCATATTCTTTTTGACCTTTAGGGCGAACTGAAACATTCGCGTCACATCGAAATGATCCTTCCTGCATGTTGCCGTCACAGATTTCAAGGTACCGGACGAGGCTATGTAGGGTCTTAGCGTAAATTACGGCTTCTTCGGAAGAACGTATATCAGGTTCTGATACAATTTCAAGCAAAGGTGTTCCAGCACGGTTAAGATCAATACCAGATTTGCTGTGAAAATCTTCGTGTAAAGATTTTCCTGCATCCTCCTCAAGATGCGCCCTGGTAATCCGGATATTCTTTTCACCTTGGGGAGTCTCTATGATGAGCCTGCCTTCCGAAACTATAGGGAGTTCGTATTGGCTAATCTGATAGCCTTTGGGGAGATCAGGATAGAAATAATTTTTTCGTGCAAAAATACTTTTCCGATTAATATTTGCTCCGATGGCAAGTCCAAAACGAAGAGCAAAATTTACCGCTTCACGGTTCATCACCGGCAGAACACCAGGCAAAGCGATATCTATTGCGCAGGCTTGGGTGTTAGGGGCTGCGCCATAGGCAGTCGGGGCCCCAGAAAATATTTTTGATCGGGTCGCAAGCTGCGCGTGAACTTCAAGGCCAATGACTACTTCCCATTCCATAATGCTTTTCCTGTTTCGTTGACGGTGAAGATAGTTACAGTGAAGGCTCTCGTTGATGCCAGTCTGTAACTTGCTGATAGCGATGTGCGATATTCAGCAATCGTGCTTCGTCAAAATAGTTTCCAATGAGTTGCATGCCGATTGGACGCCCATTTCCTGAAAAACCTGCTGGCAGTGACAGGCCAGGTAGCCCGGCCAGATTTACCGCAATGGTATAGATATCCGAAAGGTACATGGAAACTGGATCATTGCTCCGCTCGCCAAGATTGAACGCAGGTTGTGGGCTGGTTGGGCCGAGTATTACGTCGACTTTGTCAAAGGCATTGGAAAAGTCATTGGCAATAAGTCGGCGTAGTTTCTGGGCTTTTATGTAGTAGGCATCATAATATCCTGCTGATAGCACATAGGTTCCGATCATGATACGGCGTTTAACTTCAGGTCCAAAACCCTGGGCTCGGGTCTTTTTATACATGTCTACAAGATCTTTATATCCCTTAGCGCGATAACCATATCTAACACCGTCGTAACGCTCCAGATTGCTTGATGCTTCTGCAGAAGCCAAGACATAGTATGCTGGAATGGCAACCGGGCTGTTGGGGAGAGAAATTTCTCGAATTTCTGCCCCTTCTCGCCGTAAAACCTCGCAGGCTATTTCAATGGATTGGGCGATTTCAGCGCTCAGTCCAGCAGTAAAATATTCTTTGGGTAGCCCGATTTTCAGTCCTTGAAGAGGTGCACTGAGGGATTGTACATAATCTTCAGATGGATGATTAATACTTGTGGAGTCACGTGGATCAAATCCTGCCATGGTGTTGAGCAGGATGGCGCAGTCTTCGGCAGTTCGGCCCATTGGCCCAGCCTGATCGAGGCTTGATGCATAGGCGACCAAACCGTAACGGGAAACCAGGCCATAAGTTGGCTTGATTCCAGTAATACCACAAAGTGCCGCTGGCTGGCGGATGGACCCCCCGGTATCTGTACCCGTTGCGGCTGGTGCCATACGTGCGGCAACTGCTGCTGCCGAGCCACCTGATGAGCCCCCAGGTACTGCATTGAGGTCCCAGGGATTATGGACTGGGCCAAAAAAGGAGGTTTCATTTGAAGAACCCATGGCAAATTCATCCATATTGGTTCGTCCCAGCATAATGGCACCAACATTATTGAAGCATTCAATTATATGAGCATCATAGGGCGCTACAAAGTTGGATAACATTTTGGAGCCACAAGTTGTTTTCCAGCCTTTCGCGCAGAAAATGTCCTTTTGGGCAATGGGTATGCCAGTAAGGGGTTGTATCTGTCCTCGGGCTAAACGAATATCTGCTTCTGCAGCCTGCTTAAGGCTAGCTTCAGGATTGACTGTGATATAGGCGTTAATTTTTGGATTAAGCGAATCTATACGTTTAAGATAGCTTTGGGTAAGTTCAACACTGGATATTTTGCGGGATTTAAGTAGTCCCGACAGTTCGTTTAGACTATAATTTAGCATTTTTTAAGGTTCGTTCAGATTTTGGCATGCGCGAAGCGATGCTGTTCAGATTTTTGGACATGGTTTTGAGTGTTGTATAGTTTACTCGATAACTTTCGGTACCAGATAGAGGCCAGCTTCGACTTCAGGAGCGATAGCTTGAAATTCCTCCCGATGGTCGGTTTCAGTGATGCAATCTTCGCGGAGGCGAAGTTTGAGATTATGGGCATGTGCCATGGGTTCTACGTCGTTTGTTTCAGTTGCCTGCATCTGTTCGATAAGGCTAAGGATGTTGTTAAGCTGGGCAAGCCAGGTGGAAATTTCGTCTTGCTCCGTATCATCCGGTGAATTGTTTACGGCTATACGCGCAAGATGTGCAATCTTGTGGACATCGTTTGACGTGAGTGACATGATATGAGCCTTTGGTACTTTAAATGCATAAGCATAACAGGTTATCATAATTCGGCTATTTTATCGCGCTCCTGACTACTTTTCGGATTTAGACACATGTTTGGATTTCTTCGAGGTTATTTTTCTACGGATTTGGCCATTGATTTAGGAACGGCCAATACATTGATTTACGTTCGTGGTAAGGGGGTTGTGCTGGACGAGCCATCTGTCGTGGCCATACGCCAGGAAGGTGGCCCAAATGGCAAAAAAATCATTCAGGCCGTAGGTCTGGAAGCGAAACAGATGCTTGGGCGGACGCCTGGCAATATTACGGCCATACGTCCAATGAAGGATGGGGTTATCGCAGATTTCACCATTACCGAGCAGATGCTAAAATATTTTATTAAAAAAATACATGAATCGCGCATGTTTTCTCCGTCACCACGAATTATTATTTGTGTGCCGCGGGGTTCGACCCAGGTTGAGCGCAGAGCTATTCGGGAATCTGCACTTGGGGCAGGTGCCCGGCAAGTTTATCTTATCGAAGAACCAATGGCTGCGGCTATTGGTGCAGATATGCCGGTTGCGGATGCTACAGGTTCAATGGTGGTGGATATTGGCGGAGGCACGACCGAAGTTGGGGTCATATCTCTTGGTGGGATAGTTTATGCACAGTCTGTAAGGGTTGGTGGAGACAAGTTTGATGAAGCCATCATTAATTATATCCGTCGTAACTATGGCATGCTTGTTGGCGAATCAACGGCTGAACATATTAAACATGAGATAGGTTCGGCTTTTCCAGGATCGGAGGTGCGAGAACTTGAAGTCAAGGGGCGGAATCTTGCGGAAGGGATTCCGCGTAGCTTCACGATTTCAAGTAACGAAATATTGGAAGCGCTGACTGATCCCCTTAACCAGATTGTAAGTGCTGTCAAGTCTGCTTTAGAGCAAACCCCGCCTGAACTAGGCGCAGATATTGTAGAAAAGGGAATGGTGTTAACTGGGGGCGGAGCATTACTGCGTGACCTGGATCGTCTTCTCATGGAAGAAACCCAGCTCCCTGTCTTTGTAGCTGAAGATCCCCTTACCTGCGTAGTAAGGGGATCAGGACGTGCGCTTGAGGAAATGGATAAACTTGGGAATGTCTTTACTAATGATTGATGTTCTGTAAAGACAACCCCCCATTGGCTACAGGGCGATCAATCTGAAATGGAAGCAACGCCACCAGATTTTTTTAAACGCGGGCCAAGTTTGTTTGCCCGCTTTCTTTTTTTTGCCATTCTGGCTGTGGTACTGATTGCTGCTGATGCCCGTTATGCTGTTGTAAGTGATTTGCGAGGTATTATTGCTGCTGTGTTGTATCCATTAGAGCGTGCAGCAGAGTTTCCGGTCAATAGCATACAGTCACTCACTAAATTTGGTCTATCCTATGCTGATTTACAACATGAAAATGTCAATCTACGGGTTGAAGCACGTAAGTTGAAAGTTGAACTTTTAAGCTATAGGGCATTGGTGCAGGAAAATGCCCATCTTCGTCAGCTTCTTCGGGCGCGGGAGCGTTATTTTCCCCATGTTAGTACGGCAGATATAATTTTTGTTGGCAAGGATCCCTTTTCGCGCAAAATCCTTATTGATCGAGGCTTGGGTGAGGGTATCCATTCGGGTGAAGTGGTTGTTGATGACATTGGTGTCCTCGGCCAGGTTACACAGGTTTATCCAACTTCTTCAGAAGTTAGCCTTATCACTGATAAAGATGAAGCGGTTCCTGTTCAGGTGCTACGTAATGGTTTGCGTGCGATTGTTTTTGGAAGCGGGAATGAGGATGAGCTTAATTTACCTTATATGGATGCAAACGCAGATATAAAGGTTGGGGATGTACTGGTGACTTCAGGTATTGATGGTGTTTATCCTGCAGGGCTTCCGGTTGGAGTTGTAGAGAAGATTGATCGTAGTCCTGAACTTCCTTTTGCGACAATCCATTGTATACCCAGTGCTGGAACGGAACGTAATCGTCAGGTTTTTATTTTGACTGGCCCGCCACCGGTAAATCCGCCTGCGGATGCACCCAAGGCTGCGGGGGTCGGAGGCCCGCATGCTGGGAATTCATAATAGTGACGAACGGCCTGAAATGGCCCGCCCGATTCCGTTGTATCATGTTGTTATTTCTTTGTTTGTCGGGTTGTTGCTAAATCTGGTACCCTGGTGGCGGCTTGATTTGGCTGTAACACCGGATTTTCTTGCATTGACTCTTCTCTTCTGGACGATACATCAACCCCGCAGGATTGGAATGAGTGTGGCATTTATTGCAGGCTTGTTTATGGATGTTGCACATGGGGCTTATCTTGGACAGTATGCGCTCGCGTATGTAACAGCTATTTTTGTGGCACAGCTTTTACGCCAACGAATATTGAGATTTGATTCAGTTCGCCAGGCACTCCATGTGATTGTATTCCTCTTTTGTATGCAGCTTGCATTGTTAATGGTTCATCAAACCAATGGTGCTCGGATTGTTGGGCTCTCATATTTTTATGCGAGTCTTGTCGGTGCGGCACTATGGCCGTTTATGATCTATGGATATGGTTGGCTAGCTCGTCGTAGAACGGAATATTAGAGAGTGCACAAGATCCAGTCAGCACTCAAGAATTATGTTGTTGAACTGAAAAAGTTCAAAATTCGACTGGCCATTGCTACCGGATTCATGCTGGCTGCTCTCGTTATTCTTATAGTGCGTTTTGGCTGGTTACAGATACATCAATATGCATATTATCGGACTTTGGCAGAAAACAACCGTGTTTCAGTTGTACCCATTGCCCCCAATCGCGGCCTGATCCTGGATCGTAATGGCGTAGTTCTTGCAAAAAACCTCCCGGGGTACTCCCTTGAGATTACGCCTAGTAAAATTAAAAGTTTAAAAAAGGTCTTTTCTAGGCTTTCTCGTGTTGTGACCGTGAGCCCGAGTGACATTCGCCGTTTTAACAAGTTACGCGTCGAATCCAGACGCTTTGAAAGTTTACCTATCCGTGCCAGGCTTTCAGAAGAAGAGGCAGCGCGTTTCGCTGCGAATCAGTTCGCGTTTCCCGGTGTTAAAATTCATGCCCGGCTTTACCGATATTACCCTTTCGCAAACCTGTATTCCCACGTTATTGGTTATGTAGGACGGATCAACGATGCCAATCTCAATGCGCTGGAGAAAGCAGGAGAGCTTGATGATTATCGTGGATCTGAACATATCGGTAAAACGGGGGTAGAGCTTAGCTATGAGAAGGTATTGCATGGTACTCCGGGTTCAGATCGGATTGAAACTGACGCTGGAGGCCATGCAGTTCGAGATCTTGGACGAACGCTGCCTGTCCCAGGAGACAATGTTTATCTCACTATAGATAGCAAACTTCAGCAAATAGCGAATCAGGCTTTTGGCAATTATCGAGGTGCATTGGTGGCAATTCGACCACAAACGGGTGCCGTTCTTGCGATGGTAAGCAAACCAGGCTTTGATCCTAATCTGTTTGTTGATGGTATAGATACAATTAATTGGCAGAAACTTAGTGATTCTCCAGATCATCCGCTTATCAATCGTGCTATCCATAGTGCTTATCCTCCTGGCTCAACTTTTAAGCCATTTGTGGCTCTTGCAGGGTTAACCCTTGATCCCATTGTGGCGAATCAAGATGTATTTGATCCCGGGTATTACAAGCTTCCAGGTAGCTCGCATATATATCATGATTGGAAAAGAGGTGGGTTTGGGGTTGTTAGTCTGGATCGTGCTATTACTGTTTCGTGCGACACTTTTTTTTATAATTTGGCCTATTCCCTTGGGATTGATCCGCTTGCGCACTATGTTGAGCAATTTGGTTTTGGGCATAAAACAGGTATAGACATGCCCGGGGAAGGAAAAGGGTTGATTCCGACCGAAGCCTGGAAAAGGAAGTTTTATCATAAGCCATGGTACCCCGGTGAAACTGTTATTTCTGGCATTGGCCAAGGCTATGTGTTAGTGACACCATTACAGCTTGCAAGTGCTGTTGCAACATTAGCCAATAATGGTGTCATCATGCGACCACATGTCGTAAGATCGGTTCAGGATCCTGAAACTGGTCTGATCCATTTGGTGCACCCTGTTGAGGAAGGTAGGGTAAATGCCAGCCAAGCTGATCTTGATAGAATACGTCAGGACATGATTACAGTCACCCAGCCTGGGGGAACGGCTCCCGGAGTTGGATTTAACAGCCCTTATTTGATAGCAGCAAAAACAGGGACGGCTCAGGTGATTGGGTTAAAAGCAGGTCCGGATGCAGGAAAAAGACGAGATAATGCAGTGTTTATTGCTTATGCCCCTGCAGATAATCCACAGATTGCAGTAGCTGTTCTTGTTGAAAATGGTGGTGAAGGGGGGGTAACGGCAGGCCCCATAGCACGGAAAGTGATGGATTATTTTATTTTGGGAAAGGTTCCAGCAACACCTGCACCTGTCTTAACTGGTTCAACTCCAGGCGGGAATAAAAGTGAGTAGTGTGATGAAAAAGATCTGTAGGCATCTGTTTGGACACATGGATGGTTTTTTGCTCTTGATTATTACTGCCCTGCTGATTATAGGCCTTGCAATTTTATATAGTGCAAGCGATCAGAATATGGAGCGCGTGATGTATCAGGTCATAAATATTATTGTGGCCCTGATCGTAATGTGGGTGTTTTCCCTTATTCCTCCCCAGCAGCTTTCACGTTTCGCCTTGCCTATATATGTATTGGGGCTTATTCTGTTGCTTGCGGTTTCAATTCATGGAGAGGTCAGGCTTGGTGCGCGTCGATGGCTTAATCTTGGAATTACCAGTATCCAGCCTTCAGAACTTATGAAAATTGCTGTTCCAATGATGCTGGCCTGGTATCTTGATAAACCTGAAGCAGAGTTGCGGTTAAAGGATTTTGCCGTTGCTTCATTGTTCCTGGTTTTACCTGTAATTCTTATATTGAAACAGCCAGATTTGGGGACTGCCCTGATTATTTTTGCATCGGGTTTCTTTGTCTTGTTCCTGGCCGGGCTGAGCTGGAGAATTATGGGCGGGTTCATGCTTGCTTTTACAGCCATGATACCTGTTATATGGCGCCACATGCATGATTACCAGCGCCAGCGCATCCTAACCTTGTTTCACCCGGCTCAATATCGATTGGGCGCAGGTTACCATATTATCCAGTCCACGATTGCAATGGGATCTGGTGGTTTTTTTGGGCAGGGTTGGCTGCATGGGACCCAGGCTAAACTTGATTTTTTGCCTGAACGCTCTACAGATTTTATTTTTGCAGTTTTTTCAGAAGAGTTTGGTTTTGCCGGGATTCTGATGCTTGTCCTGCTTTTTGTTTTGCTGATATGGCGCTGTCTTGTCATTTCAGTTAATGCCCCGACACTTTTTACGCGATTACTTGCCGGCTCAATTACGCTAACTTTTTTTACTTATGCCTTTATTAACATGGCGATGGTTTCAGGGATTTTGCCTGTTGTCGGGATTCCTTTACCTCTTATCAGTTATGGTGGTACTTCCATAGTGACACTCCTTCTGGGCTTTGGTATCCTGATGAGCATTAATATACATCGCAAGCTGGTTCAGACATAGGTTGAGCATGCAGCGGAGGCACGTTTGGTATTTTTTTTTTCCTCTTCTCGCTGGTTTTATTGGCTGGCTGCTCGACTGTTCAGCAGCAAGGGAATACCGGGGGTTATTATCTTAATGACGGCCCTCTCCCGAATCCCCCGGTTAATCTTGACACATTGCCAAACGCAACACCCCGACCCGAGGCTCTGGATGTTAATGCGAATAAGCCTTATTGGGTCATGGGACATTTATATGTACCCCTGACTCATTTAGAACCCTTTCATGAGAAAGGTATTGCATCATGGTATGGGCGCAGATATCAGGGGAAACCCACTGCGGATGGAGAGAAATACAACCTCTGGGCAATGACTGCCGCAAATCCGATTCTGCCTTTGCCATGCTATGTTCGTGTCACCAATCTTAATAATGGAAAATCCGTGATTGTGCGAGTCAATGATCGGGGCCCTTTTCTGAGTAACCGTATTATGGATCTTTCCTATGCTGCGGCCTATAAATTAGGCTATGCCCAGCGTGGTACAGCTTTAGTTTCAGTACATCTTATTGATAATCCTGGAACTTTTTCAGAAAAACCATCAATTACCCTGCAAACCTCAACCCCGGTAAACACAGAACTTGTTGCTGGCAGCTGGTATATACAGCTGGGTGTATTTAGAAATTTTAGCGACGCTGAGCGCTTTCTTGTCAAAGCTCAGAAAATAGGTGCATCTGATATGACAGAACAAAATGGTTTTTATAGAGTTGTGGGCGGCCCTTTTTCAAGCCGCGATGCTGCGCAACAGGCATCAGGTGATTTTGGTCAAGCACTGGGTGTTGTTCCGGAAATCATTCTTGCGAAACCTTGAATGTGTTTAATTGATAAATTAAAGGAGGAAGCGTCGATGTAGTCTTGCCTCTTTGAGGCAGGACAGTTCGGGCGTCTTAAATAAATGATGAAGAAACTGTTATTTATTGTGATAACTTTGATGGTTTGGGTGCCTGTAGCACAAGCCGCATTTAATGTGCCCATGCCAAATATTGCCGCTGATGCTTATGTACTTAGTGATTTCAATAGCGGCCAGATACTGGCCGGTAGCAATATCCACGAACGTATTCAGGAAGCTTCATTAACTAAGCTTATGACAGCGTATCTTACGTTCAAAGCGTTAGCCGAAGGTCGAATCAAGCTGGATCAGATGGTAACTGAATCTACACATGCATGGAAAACTGGCGGTTCACGCATGTTTATTGATCCCAGGCATCCTGTCAGCATCAACAACCTGATACTTGGAATGATTACAGATTCTGGTAATGATGCAGCAGTTACACTTGCTGAAACTATTGGAGGGACTGAAGGGGTTTTTACCCAGATGATGAATGAAGAGGCTCAGCAGCTTGGTATGCATGGCACTCATTTTATGAATGCTACCGGCCTACCGAACCCTGATCACTATACGACTGTTTATGATTTGACCTTGTTGACTCGAGCGCTTATTCAGAACTTTCCTCAGTATTATCATTTTTTCTCAGTTAAGTATTTTACCTATAATGGAATTACCCAACCAAACCGCGTTCATCTCCTTTGGACTGATCCAAGTGTAGATGGCCTTAAAACGGGTTATACATCTGAGGCCGGTTATTGCCTTATTGCTTCCGCAGACCGGAATGGGATGCGCCTGATTTCAGTTGTTGCAGGAACTAAAAGTGAAAGTGCTCGCAATACTGAAAGTGAGAAACTCCTTAATTATGGATTCAGTCTTTTTAAAACACGTAGAATTTATGCTGCAAACCAGATTGTGACACAGGATTCAGTTTGGAAAGGCAGTAAAGACAGAGTTGCTGCTGGAGTGACTCAGGATATATTTTTAACTTTGCCTCGTGGTCAGTACAAGGATATGAAAGCAACGATATCAGTTCGACAGCCACTTGTTGCCCCCTTAAGTTTAGGAGAGCAAATTGGAACAATTAATTTAACGCTCAATGGGCAGCCCTTAGCCAGTTATCCACTTGTAGCAAAACAGGCGATACCTTTGGCAGGATTTTTTGGACGGATGTGGGATAGTATGCGTTTGATGTGGCATTAATGAATTTAAATCTAAAGGTAGCCTGGAAATGAGATGATTTACCTAAACGGTGAGTTTATGCCTCTTGAAGAGGCCAGAATATCTGTGCTTGATCGTGGCTTTCTTTTCGGCGATGGTGTTTATGAGGTCATCCCTGTTTATTCGCGCCGGCCCTTCAGGCTGGAAGAGCACCTTGAACGCCTGGAATATAGCCTTGCGGGAATAAGTCTCGTTAATCCATTTGATAGAGGTGGATGGCGTCAACGGATAGAAGAGTTGATCGCCCTTAATCCTTGGGAGGACCAGAGTGTTTACCTTCAAATTACACGCGGGGTGGCTAAAAGGGACCATGCATTTCCTGTTGGAGTAAAACCAACGGTTTTCATGATGTCCTCTGTCCTTTCCATCCCCGGCCCAGAACTTGTCAGAGAGGGGGCTAATGCTGTTACGGTTGATGATTTCAGGTGGAGTCACTGTGATATCAAGTCGATATCTTTGCTGCCTAATGTCCTGCTTAGACAGTTAGCGGTTGAGGCTCATGCAAATGAGGCCATTCTTTTGCGTGAAGGCTGGTTAACGGAAGGTGCGGCAAGTAATATATTTATTGTCCGGGACGGTGTTCTTTGTGCACCACCAAAGGATCATCATATGCTTGCCGGCATTACTTATGATGTGATTGTTGAACTCGCTCACGCTAATGATCTGCCGGTATCGATTGGGCCTGTACCTGAAGAATGGATTCATACTGCTGATGAAATATGGCAAACTTCTTCTACTCGTGAGGTTCTAGCGATTACCCGTCTTAATGGAAAACCTGTTGGATCAGGTGTTCCTGGTCCAATGTTTAAGCGCATCTATTCGTTATATCAGGAGTATAAACATTGTGTCATGAAAGGAGAAAATGCCGTCTCGTAAGACCTTGTTTGATTTTCCCTGTGCCTATCCGCTCAAGGTAATTGGGATTTGTACAGAAGGATTTGCCCAGGAAATTTTTGAAATCGTGGTGCGACATGCAGGCATTTCGGCAGAGGTGGACATGCGTACAAGTCGCAAAGGCAGCTATTTAGCCCTTAGCTTTACCATACAGGCTCAGGGGGTTGATCAAGTTGATACCTTGTATCGTGAACTGAATACCCATCCTGATGTGTGTTTTATTCTGTAATGAATACGGTCCAGATTAAAGATCTCGGTCTTATGCCCTATGAGCCGGTCTGGCGACAGATGCAGGCTTTTTCAGTCGCACGGGGGCCAAATACCCAAGATGCCTGCTGGATTGTTGAACATTTTCCGGTTTATACGATAGGTTCAGGGGGTAGCCCAAGTCATCTTTTACGTGATAATGGGATCAACCTTATCAAGGTAGATCGGGGAGGAGAGATTACTTACCATGGCCCTGGGCAGGTTGTATTTTATCCACTCCTTGATCTGAGCCGTCTCAGTATTAACGTGGCAGGGCTTGTAAGATTGCTTGAGCAGGCAGCTATCAATCTGCTTGCTGAAAATGGGGTTACTGGGGATCGGATTGCTGGTGCTCCCGGGGTTTATGTTGATGGGGCCAAGATTGCTGCTCTGGGTCTGCGTGTCCGGAGGGGAATGTCTTATCATGGACTAAGTTTGAATGTGGATATGGATTTGAGCCCATTCCTGGACATTAATCCTTGTGGATTCTCCGGATTGAAAGTTACTCAGACGCGTGATGTGGGCATAACAAGTTCCAGAACTCTGCTTGCTGATCGTTTGTTCGATCATTTTGTCCAAGAGTTAGGGTATACTCGGACTTCCGTGTAAAAGGGCGTAAATTAATGACTGTTGATGCTCGTCAGCATAAAGGAGAAGCGAAAACTTCACGTATTCCCATTAAGATTGTGACTCAGCCTGCATTGAAAAAGCCTGAATGGATACGTGCACGTTCACCAAATAGCCCGGAAGTCGCTGCCTTGAAAATGGTATTGCGTGATCACCATCTTCATACGGTTTGTGAGGAGGCATCTTGTCCGAATATCGGAGAATGCTTTCGGCATGGCACAGCCACCTTCATGATTCTTGGGGATTTATGCACCCGTAGGTGCCCATTCTGTGATGTAGGCCATGGAAGGCCGTTACCCCCAGATGATGAAGAGCCTTTACACCTTGCTCAGGCCATTGCAGCCATGAAGCTCAACTATGTTGTCATAACCAGCGTTGATCGGGATGATTTACGCGACGGAGGGGCGGCGCATTTTTCTAGATGCATTGACTCTGTACGCAAGCACTCCCCAGATACCCTCATTGAAATCCTGACACCCGATTTCCGAGGACGGATGGAAGTGGCGCTAAAGATATTCGAGACTGCGCCACCAGATGTGATGAACCATAACCTTGAGACTGTTCCCCGATTATATAAAATGGCTCGTCCAGGTTCGGATTACCATCATTCCCTTAAGCTACTTTCGTCTTTCAAGGTGAGATATCCTGCGATTCCAACAAAATCTGGACTGATGGTTGGGTTAGGAGAAACCAATGAAGAAATTCATAATGTCATGGAGGATTTGCGAGCGCATGGTGTAAATCTGCTAACTATTGGCCAGTATTTGCAGCCTGGGCCACATCATTTACCTGTCGCTCGCTATGTCTCTCCCGAAGAATTCAAGGGTTTTGAACAACTGGCAAAGGAAATGGGTTTTGTAAATGCTGCATGTGGACCCATGGTCCGTTCAAGTTACCATGCCGATGTTCAGGCTGCAGGTTTGAACCTGTGAATTATGCGGATAATCAATTAGTGATGAGATAAATCAGCGATGCTTTGTTGATATAAGTTTGTTTGTCATGGTGAAGGGCGTATGGTGTCGCTCCAATCAAGTGTCTTCCCCTGAATAATTTATCGTTGTAAACGCCTCTCAATGAGATTAATTGCAAGGCAAAGCCCTGTGAGACCATAAAGAACCAAAACGGTTACATGTACAATCAAATGGTGCGGATTATGCCCTGCTACCAGCGGGCGGGCCAAATCAATGGCATGGGTTAGTGGAAGTAGGACTGAAATATGCTGTAGAAGCAAAGGAAGCTGGTTTGTAGGAAAAAATACACCACACAGGAGGGTCATGGGGGTTATGGCCAAGCTGAAATAATACATGAAAAAATCATAATTGGGCGCGAGTGCGGTAATTATGAGGGCCATACCTGTAAAACACATGCCAATCAATAAAGATAGGGGTATTAACCATAAAAGATTTGGCCCATGGGCGATACCGAGTATCAGGATTGCACATAGGATGGCGAGACCTGACAGGCCGCTTTTTGTAATGGACCAGGCGAATTCACCGATGATGATATCATCAAGGGTTAAAGGTGTATTTAGGATGGCATCCCAAGTGCGCTGGATTTGCATGCGTGAGAAAGCAGAATATAGGCTTTCAAAAGTTGCAGTGTTCATGGTGGCATAACACATGGTTCCTGCTGCAAGGAATGCAATATAAGGCATTCCTCCAATTTCCGGCAACAGTCGTCCTAGGCCAAATCCCAAGGCAAGCATGTAAAACATGGGATCGGCCAGATTTCCAAGCATTGAGGGAATGGCAAGTTTTCGCCAGACCAGCAGATTACGGCGCCAGATTGGAATAAATCTTAAGCTTGGTCGCGGCAGGCGCATGTTCAATCCCTTAATTCGCGGCCAGTCAGCTTGATAAATACGTCCTCAAGGTTTGCTGGGCGGTGGAGATAACGAATTTCTGGTTTCGCTGCAAGCAGTTGGATTAGCGTGTCAGGTGAATGCATGTAACAAAATTGAGTTTCGCCTGCTTCCTCCACTCTTTCACAATATTGTTGATCTGCAAGTAAGGGTCGAATGGATTCACTGTTGTTGATGATTTCGATGACATGGGGTTCAATGTGTTCCTGGATGAGGTTTACAGGGGTTCCCTGTGCAATACGCTGACCCTCATCAAGAATGGCTATCCGATCACAAAGTCGTTCCGCTTCTTCCATGAAGTGTGTTGTTAGGAGGATCGTTTTGCCTTGCTGTATAAGGTTTCGTAACCGTTGCCAGATCATGTGCCTTGCCTGTGGATCAAGGCCGGTAGTAGGTTCATCCAAAATGAGAAGGCTGGGATCGTTGATTAAAGAACGAGCAAGGGTCAAACGACGTTTCATTCCGCCTGAAAGCGTATTGATGGGAGAGTTGGATTTGTGGGAGAGTTCAGCGAATTCTAGCAATGCCGGAATTCTATGATTAAGTGTTTCCTGATTTATTCCGAAATAACGCCCATAGACAATCAGGTTTTCTGTAACGGTAAAGTCTGGATCAAGATTGTCAATTTGTGGTACGACTCCAATTTGTGCACGGGAATGGCGGGCTCTTGCCGGTATAGGTTCACCATTAATCGTGATTTGCCCTGAATCTGCGGTAATTGTTCCCAGCAGTAGACGCAGGGTCGTGGTTTTCCCGGCACCATTAGGGCCTAGTAACCCAAAACATTCTCCTTTTTCTATGCTTAAATCAAGCCCGTTTACAGCTAGGCTTGTTCCGTATTTCTTGGTTAAGCCGTGAACGGAGACAGCTGGCATGTCTGAATAAATATTTGCCTTAATGAATCAAGGCTCTGATTGAAGAAATGATCTGCACCTTCTACAAGGTTAACGGGCAGCCCGGACTTGCCTGCCCAGGCTTTGACCTCTTCTAGTGGAACCAGTAGATCTTTACTGCCATGGATAATGACTGTGTTGGCAGGTACTACTGGAAAATCAAACATATTGACAGCGGGCGCGATGAGGATGAGCTTGTCAGCTTTTATTGCCTGGCAGGCTTTGCTTTGTACGAAAGCTCCAAAGGAAAATCCGACCAAAATTAGAGGTAAGCCTGGCTGAGGGTATTTTTCCTTGATAAATTTGGCAGCAGAAAGAATATCTGCAACTTCACCATTGCCCCCATCAAATTCCCCAGCACTCTCCCCGACCCCGCGGAAATTGAGCCTTACTGCCACATAACCATGCTCTGTAAGTGTTTTTGCAAGGGTTTCGACTACCTTGTTGTCAAGAGAGCCCCCGTACAGTGAATGAGGATGGGCAATCAGGGCAAGACCAATGCGAGGTTCCATTGGATCTAGGCCGACTGTTTCAAGGGGGCCACAAGGGCCGGGAATTTTTAGACGGTATTTGGTCAAATGATTAATCTTTCAACTATTCGGCCGTTTTGAAGATGTTCCCGGATGATTTCATCAATATCGGCTTCATCTATATAGGTATACCAGATCCCTTCAGGATAGATCACCATCGTGGGGCCTTCATTACATCGATCAAGGCAGCCAGCATTATTAATTCGTATTTTCCCACGGCCAGAGAGATTTAGTTCCTTAATTTTCTGTTTAGCGTAATCACGAATTTTGCTGGCACCAAATTGTGCGCAGCAAATTTCGCCATTTTCTCGTTGATTGGTACAGAAAAAAACATGTCGATCGTAATATTTCATGCGCCCATCCAAAAAATTACCCTGTAATTATAGCTCAAAGCTGGCTTCATTCCCAATCCAAAACCTGTTTTGGCTTGATACCAGGCATAAGATGTTTTATATTATGACATTGATTAATCATGTTATTTATTATGAATAAGCTATAAAATAAGTAAAAGAATACCATAAGGTATGGATAGTTTTCAGTATTGGTAGCCCCGAAAATGTGTGAGCTGTCATGGCAAAAGCCTCACCCCCCTATTTCATTGGATAAATAAACAGGGGAAACGGGACGGTTTCTGATGCCGGCTTAATCAAGCCGGATTTGGTCCTCGAAATTCAAGGGTTTAGACATGCCTGAAATAGTCAAGGTCATTTTTACGGGCAATGTTTCATTGCCGTGAAGTTTTCCACTTGCGAGTCCTTCAGCAACAATCTCTTCGATTTGACGTTGAGAATGTACGCCTACTTTTTTAAGAAAGCTGCGGATACTCATATTGAAAGTATCTTCATTCATGGTAAGCCTCCTTTACAAGTTTCATAAACGACTGAACCTTCCATCAAGGTATACACTACACGTCCTTGCATGTCCATGTCCAGAAAAGGGGTGTTTTTACTCTGGCTTACCAGGGTGGATGGTGTAACCCGCCATAAAAGTTCAGGGTCGAAAATACATAGGTCGGCAGGCTTGCCAATATTGAGACTGCCTGCGTCGATCCCGAGTATTTTTGCTGGGGAGCAGGTAATAAGACCAAGGGCATCGACAAGATTACGATTCATCTCTCTCGCCCATTTTAGGGAAAGGGGTAATAGAAGTTCAAGACCTGTTGCGCCTGCTTCTGACTGGCTGAATGGGAGAAGCTTGGCATCTTCATCTACGGGGGTATGATCGGAGCAGATGGCGTCGATTTCACCATTAGCAAGGCTGGCTCGAATGGCATCCCGATCAGTTATGCTGCGAAGTGGTGGAGCAAGGTGAAAATGAGAATTAAAATAGCCGATATCCTGCTCACAAAGATGTACGTGCTGAGCGGATACATCACAGGTAATTTGCATGCCCTCATGACGAGCCATATTTACCATTTTTATGCCTGAAGCGGTGGACAGGCGACAGATATGCAGGCGTACACCTGTTTCACGTGCCAGGCTGATAATCGTTGAAAGTGCAATGGTTTCAGACAAAGGTGGGATGGCGGGCAATCCAAGTCTGGTTGCGATTTCGCCATCATGCACTACGCCGTCACTTCCAATATGGGCATCTTGGGGGCGGAGCCAGACAGTAAAATTGAAAGTTGCCGCATACTGCATTGCCCGGTACAGAACCTGATTATTGGTGAACGCTGCATCGGCGTGAGAGAATGCAATACACCCTGCATCGGTAAGTTCGGCCATTTCAGTCAGGGTTTGACCTTTTAGTCCCATGGTCAAGGCACCAATAGGATAAACATGTGCCTGGTTAAGCGTTCTTGCCCGATGCTTGAGCATTTCTACCAGTCCTGGCTCATCAAGTACGGGGTCGGTATCGGGTGGGCAAGCCATACTGGTGACCCCGCCAGCTACTGCAGCACACATTTCACTTTCCAGCGTGGCTTTGTATTCATAGCCCGGCTCCCTCAGTCTTGCGGAAAGATCTATTAGTCCAGGACAGACAACGTAACCTGAAGCGTCAATAAGGCGTTGTGGGTTGAATCCTGCCGGAGGGCTTCCTATGGCTGAAATTTTACCATCGCAGATATATAGATCGTTGACCGCGTCGTAGTTATTCACTGGATCTATGACGCGACCTTTTGCAATCTTGATGTGCATTAACTTTCTCTCATTAGTATCGACATGACTGCCATACGTACCGCTATGCCGAATGTAACTTGTGCCAGAATGACCGAATTTGGGCCGTCTGCTACAGCCGAATCAATTTCTACGCCACGATTCATCGGCCCTGGGTGCATAACCAGAGCATCAGGGTTGGCGAGAAGAAGTCTTTCCGGAGTCAATCCATAGGATTTGAAATATTCTTGTGGACTGGGCAAAAGAGAACCGCTCATACGCTCATTCTGCAGACGAAGGATGATAATAACGTCAACATCACGCAATCCCTGCTCCATGTCATGGAATACACGGACTCCCAGTTGTTCAGCATTTGTAGGAAGGAGGGTATTGGGCCCGATGACCCTTACTTCAGCAACACCAATTGTATTTAGAGCCAGAATGTCAGAACGTGCCACGCGCGAATGGAGGATGTCTCCAACAATGGCTATCCGTAGTTTTGTAAAATCAGAGCGAAAATGCCGTATAGTGAATAAATCTAAAAGTGCCTGGGTTGGATGGGCATGACGCCCATCACCAGCATTGATTACTTTTATGTGGGGGGCGATATGCTGTGCAATGAGATGAACCGCTCCACTTTCGTTATGTCGGATTACAAACATTGATGCCTGCATGGCTACCAGGTTGTTGACTGTATCTAGTAGGGTCTCCCCCTTCGACAGGCTTGATGTGTTGATGTTTAGGTTTACGACATCAGCTGAAAGCCGTTTTGCGGCGATTTCAAAGGTGGTGCGTGTCCGTGTGCTGTTTTCGAAAAAAAGATTGAAGATGGTTTTTCCAGAAAGGAGAGGCACTTTCTGGATTTCATGGGTTTCCGGATTGATATAAACTTTTGCAGTATCCAGGATTTCAAGAATGACATGTCGTGGAAGGCCATCTATGGTCAATAAGTGCTGTAGCTTGCCATTTGCGGTCAGTTGAAGATTAGTATGCATTGTTTGCAGCCCTGGCCGGTTAGTTCATGCCACCCTGGAGGCGGTTTTTCCGATTATACATGTCACTCAGGATTTATGCTCTTGAAGATGGTCAAAAAACCCCTGTAGGATAAGTTGGGCAGCAGCCTGATCGACGACATTTCTGTGCCTAGTTCCAAATATGCCTTCCTTGTGCAATATGCTGGCAGCCTCTACCGAAGTGAATTCTTCATTTTCGAGATGGAAAGGCAAGTTGAAGCGGCCATTGAGTTGGTTAGCAAATTTTTTGGCTTTGTTTGCTATTTCATGTTCTCCTCCATTGTTGTGGGCAGGAAGCCCGACCACAAAAAGTACCGGCTGCCATTGTTTTACAAGTGTTTCAATGGCTTCAAAACGAGCCTTACGCTGGATGGAAACAATAGTGGTAATAGGGTGCGCAATTTTTGTATCTAGATCGCCGATTGCGACACCGATCCGTTTTTCACCAAAATCAAAACAAAGAACACAACCCTGTTCAGGAATGGTTTTAGCCATGCCCCGCTTCTTCTGCAAGACTTCCCGGATCAATGCCAAGATGATTCATGGCAGCCTTAAATCGTGCTTCTACCGGTAAATCAAAGATAATGCTGGGTAGGGCCTGGACACTTAGCCATGTATTTTCAGCAAGTTCCTGTTCCAGTTGACCGGCACCCCAGCCGCTAAACCCCAAGCTGACGAGGAACTGTCCATTGAAGGAATCTTGCGCGATATCGTTGAGAATATCCTGAGAGGATGTAAGTGCCATTTCATCCCCGATTTTTAATGTGGCAGTCCAGTTTCCGACTGGCCGGTGCAGCACATATCCATGATCCATATTGACCGGGCCTCCAAGGAAGACAGGCCGATTAACGAGATTTGGGTTAATGTTAATTTGCCCTGCATGCTCGAGCAGGACTTTCAGGGTTATCTCAAGAGGACGGTTAATCATGATTCCTAAGGCACCTTGTTCACTGTGATCACAAAGATAGACGAGTGAACGGCCAAACATAGGGTCATTTGCCATTCCAGGCATGCTGATGAGAAAGTGATTGGTCAAGTTAGTATTGAGCATAGGTTTATCGTAAATCGATTTGTGTAATCAATCCAGTTATCTGTTAGGCAGCCATGGAAAAATTATTCACTTTTTACACTGTCGCTCCGGGTGAAGATGTAAGTGCGTGTAATGCTTAATATGTCTGTATCTTTGCGAATATCAGGAGGAAATGGAGGGAAGGGAACGGCCATCCTGACAATTTCTTTAGCCGCCGAATCCAGCAAGGCATTTCCTGATGAGCGGTTGATGGTAATACCATCGAGTTTTCCATCTGCAAGAATGGATACAGTCATTTCAAGGCTACCATGCAACCCAAGCGCACGGATATTCTGTGGGTAATTGAGATTGCCAATTCGTTCAACTCGCCTACGCCAGTGTTCAACATAAAGGGCAAACCTGTATTCACTTGTTCGCGCTCCTATGAATTTTCTGCGGGGGCGTTTTTCATAGGCAGATACCTCTTTGCTGATTTTTGCTTCAAGACTTCTTATTTTTATGGCCCTAGAAGTTGCCGCCTGATGGTCTCCCAAGGCTAGATTACTCTGGTTCTTGATTCCTGATGGCCCGATGATTCTATAACCATCAGGTTTTGTTGTTGCCAGCAAGGTTTTAAGTTTTGCTTCAAGCTGTCGTTCTTCTGCCTGTTTTTGTTGCAAGCTTTCATAAGATTTTGAATGTGTTGCAATAAAAGGGCTTTTAGCCATCAATTTGGCATCAGTATTTCCCCCTCCTTCCAGATTGGCTTGGGCCAAGGCTTTTGCATGATAAGGTTTTTGACCTGACTTGCTATTTACGAGAATGATCTCAAGAGGTGGGCTTAAGTTTTTTTTCATTACTGGAACTTGAAGATGCATGCCGATGCCCATGATTATGAGTGCATGGAAAGTCAATGAAACATAGAGCCAGGTTCGAAACCTTCGATCCAGTCCTGGGGGTGTCGTCAACCGGGCTGCATAACTTGGAAACATTAATTTATCGGGAAGCCCTGTTCATGTATGTTCAGGATGCCCCTTTGATTGGGCATGATTCTGACTAGATGTTAATCTTATTTTGAACCAAGATAGGGTCTTCGTCGAGTTTTTATGCCAGATTGGCCTGTAACGTAAGTTCCAGAAGATCGATGTTTCCTAGTTTTAATGATATGGTTTGGCCTGTCATTGCATCGGTAACCCCTGGAATTTTTAAAATAAGCGGCAGATTATCAAGGCGGACGAGACCTTCCTTGATAACGGTACCTGTAACTTGATCAAGGTGTTCCTGAAGTAGGTAACGTAGGCACCAGAATCTTTCCATATGTTTCTGGAACTGGGCATAGGCATCATAAGTCTGTTCAAAATCATGTAGAATTGAAAACAGTTCTTCAGAATCCTTTTCAAGTTTTTTTGGCAGATATCCAAAGAGGCCCATTAGTTGTCTTTGGTTAAAAAAATCTGCGTAACGGCGCAATGGTGAAGTTGCCCAGATGTAATGTCCTACACCGAGACCCTGGTGAGGAGCAGGATGGGTAGACATACGGACCTTACCATTTTTTTGACCTCGGAATATTCCGGCAACACCTGTTGTTGCCAGATTTTCAGCCCAGGTGGAATTGGCGAGAATCATAAGTTCGGACACGATTCGATCTATGGGTGTGCCCCGTTCCCGTCGAGTAATCTTGACCTGGTTATTTTCAATCTGGAAATTATAGTCTATAAAGTGAGACTGCTGTCCTGCTGCGTTTCTCTTTTCTTTCAGCTTGATGGTCAATTGATTGAGGATTTTCAGTGCGTTGCCAAAAGGATGGCTGAGGAGAGCTTCGTTGTCGAATTCAAATAGTGGATCGAGAGCTTCAATATCAAGGTTGGCGACTATGGGTACAAGATTTAGAACGGTTCTGGATTCTGTGATTTCACCTTCTGATGTAAAGTTAAAATATAGCGACAGCGCCGGGCGAGCCGTGTTCTCATCCAGTGAGAAACAGACCACTGCCTCAGGAGGTAGCATGGTAATTTTTTTTCCTGGAATATAGACTGTAGAGAGTCTCTGTCGTGCCGTTATCTCCCAACTGCAATTGATAGGCATGAGTGCTGGTGCGGCAATGTGAATTCCTATCTGCCATCCGGATTCAATGGAGGTGACTGAGAAAGCATCATCGATTTCGGTTGTGGCTGCGTCATCGATACTAAAAGCCGAAACGGGTGCGGTTGGAAGATCAATTTCAATCTTTACATCTTGTGGCTTATGATTTGGTCCGTTCGGAAAAAATTCCCATAAAAAACGATTCAGGTGCCAGTCATATTCTGATGGAATGGCCCCGCAATGTTTAAATAGGTCTACGGTGGTAATTCCAAGGCTCTGCGCAGCTTGTTCAATTGCCTTGAATTCGGGAGAGGTTTTGTCAGGGGAAAACATTAATTTGTTGAGCTGGAGCAAGAATTCTGAGGGCAATTCACCAGCAGTAAGTGTCTCGGTGTAGCTTTTGATGGTCTCGGCAACCAGTCGCCGACGTTCCTGTGCAGCAAGAGCACTTTGTAGGGCTGCAGGGGTAGCGGGTTTGAACCGTCCGTGCCCTTTTTTATAGAAGTGGATGGGTGCGTTATAAAGGGAAATCAGAATTGCGCAGGCTGTGACCGGGTCAGCGGGCTTGCCGGCATATTCTTGAGCAAGTTCGGTAAAACTGAATTCATCTGGGCCCGCGCATTCCCATAGAAAATCAATATCGATGTCTTTTGCAAGGTTTTGTGCCTGCTCGAGTAATTGGCCTGGTTCTGGTGTTTCGAATTTCAGTAGAACCTGTGATAACTTGATTTTGCTCCGTTTTCCATGGGGTAACTCGACCTGAAGGGAAGCATTGTTATCAGTAAGGATTTTTGCGGTTTTTATACCATCTTCTTCAAATAAAATATTCATAAAACATTCAGTGTGTTAATGAAGGTAGTTAATAGCTAGTCATTTCGCATTAATCCCGCAAAGGCCAGGATGTCCGGCAGGCATTGTTTGAAACGGGTAAAGCTATGCCTGCCCCCAGGGAATATTTTTTGCTCAGTTCCTGCATAATGCCTAACGGCATCCTGCCAGGCTAATACCTCATCTCCTTTCTCGACAAGCAGTAGATAATTGGATAGGCGAAAAACCGGTATATCAAGGGCTGAGAGGCTATCAAGATGGGCTTGAGTCAGTATCCATTCGTTTCCGGTATATAGATTGTGCTGCGGTCCAAGCAGCGAATTAAATCGTTCTGCAGGGCAAACGACTGGGTTGATAAGCACTGCGCGAAGATTGTACCTTTCTGCAAGCCAGGTTGCATAATACCCTCCAAGGGAACTGCCAATCAGGGTTGCTGGTCCAATCTTGTGCAGCAATAATTCAATATCCTGTATTGCTGCTGCAGGATCTGGTGGAAGCGCCGGACAGTGATACAACTGGGCAAGCCCAAGCTGTTTCATGAAGGCATGAAGCTGTTGTGCTTTAATTGAATCCGGTGAGCTATTGAAACCATGCAAATAGATAATCATGGTATTTGCGCATTTATAAGATGACTTAGTCGCGCTTTACCCATCAAATTCGAAGAGCATAGCATACCATTTGGGATGCTGCGAGCTAGAAGGTTTAAGAAAGCGCACTGAGAATTTTTTCGTGTATCCCGTCAAAGCTGCCATTGCTCATGATAAGAATATGATCACCAGGTTTTGCTTCTTTAACAATATCACTGACAATAAGATCAATGTTGTTATAGGTTCTGGCACTTGAGCCAAGTGTTGCAAGGGAGGACGTTACATCCCATCCCAGGTTTTCAGGCGCATGACAAAACACAATGTCTGCCTCGTTAAGGCTGGGACCCAAAGCTTCTTTCAGGACACCAAGCTTCATAGTATTAGAGCGGGGTTCGATAACGGCTAACAGGCGGGCCGATCCGATTTTATTCCGTAATCCGGCAAGTGTTGTAGCTATGGCTGTGGGGTGGTGGGCAAAATCGTCATAAACGGTTATTCCTCTTTTTATGCCTCTTATTTCCAGACGTCTTTTGACACCTTGAAATTTTTTAAGTGAGGTTATGGCTTGTTTTAGGGGGACGCCTGCATAATGTGCAGCAGCGATGGCAGCCAAGGCATTCTGGCAGTTATGTTCACCTAGTAGTTCCCAATCAAGCATGCCAATCTGTTCGCTTTCCAGGTAGAGGTCAAATTTTCCGGTTACATCGTTATTTTTGGCATGGAACCCATGTTCATCGTTAAAGCGGAGGATAGGCGTCCAGCAGCCTTTTTCGATCACCCGGCCCAAAGCCGTAGAGGTGGAATTCATGATAATAAGTCCTGAAGCAGGGATGGTTCGTATGAAATGGTGAAATTGTGTTTCAATTGCAGCAAGATTGGCGAAAATGTCTGCATGGTCGTATTCAAGATTATTTAGAATGGCCACTCTTGGTCGGTAATGGACGAATTTTGAGCGTTTGTCAAAAAAAGCTGTGTCATATTCATCTGCTTCGACGACAAAGAAAGGAGATTTGCCTAATCTTGCAGAAATTTCAAAATTGTGGGGGACTCCGCCAATGAGGAAACCAGGACTTAAACCTGCTTCTTCAAGAAGAAATGAAAGGATTGAAGCAGTTGTAGTTTTGCCATGGGTTCCAGCTACAGCAAGAGTATAGGTATCATTCAGGATGTGTTCAGCCAGCCATTGTGGCCCGGAAGTATAGGGGAGATTTTGATCCAGGATTATTTCGACGAGTGGATTGCCTCGTGATAAGGCATTGCCGATGATGAATAAATCCGGGTGGATTTGAACCTGATCGGGTGAATATCCTTCAAAAATCTGGATGCCGATGTCTTGAAGCTGGGTACTCATCGGAGGATAAACATTCGTATCGCAACCCGTAACGGAATAACCTTTTTGCCGTGCAAGTTGTGCAATCCCTCCCATGAAAGTTCCGCAGATACCGAGAATATGAATATGCATGTCAGGTTCTTCAGACTCAAAATTAGGATTTTACCAAATTTGGGTTTTTTGCCGTGCATTGTTTTTATATAGTCGTTTCCAATATTTTGGCGGAGGGCATAAAAGTGCCCTACAATGTCGTTATTTATGATGATTCCATAATCTATGACTTTTAATATCCCTAGTATGATAGAGGCTTTGTTGCGTGAAAGGATACTTATCCTTGACGGTGCCATGGGCACCATGATCCAAAGCAACAGACTGGAAGAGGCCGACTTCCGTGGAGATCGATTCCGTGACTTTGCTTATGATCTCAAGGGTAATAATGATCTGCTTTCGATCACACAGCCTGAGCTTATCCGAAGCATACATCTTGCCTACCTTGAAGCTGGGGCGGATATTATTGAGACGAATACATTTAATTCAACTTCTGTCGCGATGACAGACTATCATATGGCAGATCTTGCCTATGAGCTTAATAAAGCAGGGGCTAGTCGAGCTCGGGAAGCAATAGAGGCTTATCTTTCTATCCATGTTGATGCGGACCCCTGTTTTGTCGCCGGTGTGATTGGGCCAACAAATCGTACAGCATCAATTTCTCCAGATGTTAATGATCCCGGATTTCGTAACATAAATTTTGATAGTCTGGTTGAAGCCTACAAGATTGCTATTTGTGGTCTTGTTGATGGTGGGGTTGATTTACTTCTGGTTGAGACGGTTTTTGATACGCTTAATGCCAAGGCCGCGTTATTCGCCATAGAGAGTGAATTTGAAGATAAAGGCCGGCGTCTTCCGGTAATGATTTCAGGGACTATTACGGATGCTTCGGGACGTACCTTGTCTGGCCAGACGTCTGAGGCATTCTGGAATTCTGTTTCACATCTAAGACCTTTGTCTATCGGGTTTAATTGTGCGCTTGGAGCGAAAGATTTACGTCAGCATATTGAAGAGTTGGCACGTAAAGCAGATGTATTTATTAGTACCCATCCGAATGCAGGTTTACCTAATGCTTTTGGCGAGTATGATGAAAGTCCCGAATATATGGCCAAGATGCTTGGTGAATTTGCTCAAAGCGGTTTGGTTAATATTGTAGGAGGTTGTTGCGGGACGACCCCGGATCATATTCGTGCCATTGCCGATGCGGTAAAACACTTTGCACCCCGTATAGTGCCACATGTTCCTAAAGCTTGCCGTCTTTCCGGTCTTGAACCTCTTAATATTGATAATGCTTCGCTTTTTGTCAATGTTGGGGAAAGAACAAACGTTACTGGCAGCCCGAAATTTTCCAAACTTATTCTTGGCGGAAACTATGATGAAGCCCTGACCGTTGCGCGTCAGCAGGTGGAGAACGGCGCCCAGATGATAGATATCAATATGGATGAGGGCATGCTTGACTCTCAGCTTGCAATGGTTACGTTTCTTAATTTGCTTGCATCTGAGCCTGATATTGCGCGGGTTCCCATAATGCTCGATTCTTCAAGGTGGAATGTGCTGGAAGCTGGACTTAAGTGTCTTCAGGGTAAGGGTGTGGTTAATTCCATTAGCCTCAAGGAAGGCCCGGAAGATTTTATTTCCAAAGCCAAGCTTGTTCGGCGTTATGGTGCAGCGGTTGTAGTCATGGCCTTTGATGAAAAAGGCCAGGCCGATACGCTGGAAAGAAAGGTGGATATTTGTACTCGTTGTTATCGGATTTTGGTTGATGAAATCCACTTTCCACCAGAAGATATCATTTTTGATCCTAACATTTTTGCTGTAGCAACAGGCATTGAAGAACATGCCAACTATGGACGGGACTTTATCGAGGCGACTGCCCGCATTAAGAAAACACTGCCTTTCGCACTCGTTTCCGGTGGGGTTTCCAATGTTTCATTTTCATTCCGCGGAAATAATCGGGTTCGGGAAGCGATACATGCCTGTTTCCTTTATCACGCCATCAAGGCGGGTATGGATATGGGAATTGTTAATGCCGGCATGCTAGAGGTTTATGAAGAAGTACCAAAAGAATTGCGGGATCGCGTTGAAGATGTAATCTTTAATCGTCGGCCGGATGCAACCGATCGCTTGATGGACATTGCTGGGCAATTTAAAAGCGGTGGCATCGAACGCAAGGAAGAAGATTTGTCCTGGAGGAAAAGCGACCTGCAGGAGCGGATAACATATGCCCTGGTTAATGGGATATCAACTTTTATTGTCGAAGATGCAGAAGAAGCCCGTTTGCTAGCCGAGCGACCAATACATGTCATTGAAGGCCCCCTTATGGCGGGCATGAATGTGGTGGGCGATCTTTTTGGTGCTGGAAAAATGTTTTTGCCCCAGGTTGTCAAAAGTGCACGGGTCATGAAACAGGCTGTGTCACATCTTGTGCCATATATTGAGGCGGAGAAGGCAAGACTAGGTGATTCGCGGCCTAAGGGCAAGATGGTTATTGCTACTGCAAAGGGCGATGTTCATGATATCGGCAAAAATATTGTAACAGTCGTACTTCAGTGTAACAATTTTGAAGTCATTGATCTTGGTGTAATGGTTCCGGCCAGTCGCATACTTGAAACCGCAAAAAAAGAGCAGGCAGATTTCATTGGTGTTTCCGGTCTAATTACGCCTTCGTTAGAAGAAATGATTCATGTAGCCCGGGAGATGGAGCGTGAGGGGTTCAAGATCCCTCTGCTTATTGGGGGAGCCACGACCTCACGGGTGCATACGGCTGTGAAGATTGCTCCTGCCTACTCTGGTCCCGTAGTGTATGTACCCGATGCTTCACGTTCGGTAGGAGTAGCAAATTCGCTTGTCAGTTCTGAACTTCGTGAAGACTTTGTTTACAAACTGAATCAGGACTATGTAAAAGTACGTGAGCAACACCGTAACAAGCATGGCCAGGGCCCGCGGTTTACGATAGCCCAAGCACGAGCAAATGCAGCCAAGATCGATTGGTTATCCTATCGGCCTGTACGGCCATTTCATATGGGTATTAAGAGTTTTGACAACTATGATTTGCAAACACTGGTTTCGTTTATCGACTGGACCCCATTTTTTCAGACCTGGCAGCTACATGGCCGATACCCTGGAATTCTTGAGGATGAAGTTGTCGGAAAAGCTGCACGTTCTCTTTTCGCCGATGCACAGGCTATGCTCAAAACCCTGATTCATGAAAAATGGCTCAGGGCCCGAGCAGTTATTGGTTTGTTTCCTGCAAATTCTGACGGGGACGATATTGAAATTTACAAGAATGATACGCGGACGGAAACGAGGATGGTTTGGCATCAGCTTCGACAGCAAATGAAAAAACCTGCCGATCGGCCTAATTACTGCCTTGCGGATTATGTGGCACCAAAACAAAGTAAAGTAGAGGATTATGTTGGTGCGTTTGCTGTTACGACAGGAATAGGCATTGAAGAGCATTTGGATCATTTTGAAAAAAACCAGGATGATTATAATGCCATTTTGCTCAAGGCGCTTGCGGATCGTCTGGCCGAGGCTTTTGCCGAGCATTTGCATTGGCGTGTTCGGCGTGAGTTCTGGGGGTATATACCTGATGAGTCTTTTGACATCCAAAAGTTTGTTGAGGAAAAATACATTGGTATTCGACCTGCACCAGGCTACCCTGCATGTCCAGATCATACCGAGAAAGCCGGTTTGTTCGCTTTGCTTGGGGCAACCGAGCATGCAGGTATCGAATTGACTGAAAGCTATGCCATGTGGCCTGCAGCAACCGTATCCGGGTTTTATATCGCGCACCCCCAGTCTTTGTATTTTGCTACTGGAAAGGTGGATCAGGATCAGGTCATCGATTATGCTCAGCGCAAGCATATGGAAATCACGGATGTAGAGCGCTGGCTGGCCCCTGTGCTCGGCTATGAGCCCGAAGCCTGATCAGGCTTTGGTTACAGTTAGCTGACGGCTCCCATAGAGGCATTTGAGTAAGAAATGAATGTGCATTCATGAAGTGTCTCGATGCTAATGGATTGACCATATAATCTGGACAGGAAGTAAGGAGTGAGCAAACCAGGATTTCGCTGAAGCTATTGGCTAACCTAATGCCTCAATCGGTTTACCCAAATGATCCAGATAAGAGTAGCCTGGATGGGCAGCATCATCAGAGGGTAGCTTTATGGAGCACCATGCGCGGTCGATGTGTAGAAAATTTCCCAAAGGTGGTTTACTCAGAACTTTTACCAGTTCGTCATATTTGGCCAGTGGATGAACATCAATCAGGATATGGGTGGGTCTATGCTGGCGAACAAGAGCGATTATTTTTACCTGCAAAGAAAGTGCTGCCGTACAGCAAGGACATCCCGTCGAAATGATGCTGGTAGGCAATGTTGTGGGTGTACAGGCATTTGAATGGGTAACCAGAGCCCATTTTTCTTGAAAGGATTTCGGCTCGATAAGGTGACGCCATAGAATAGCCCTCGTTGAATCAGACAGATTCAGCGCAAGTGTTGCTCCGATCGAGTTTATGGCTGGGCTAGGCATTTTTGTCTGGTTCGTTACTCCTTTGTTTCGTGGATTCAAGTTTAGAAATTTTGTCTTCCAGTTCGGTAAGCCTGTCGAGACTGCGGAGTAATAATTCGCGCTGAACATCGAACTCTTCACGAGTGACAAGGTCTAGTTTGTTCAGGAACGAAGTCAGCATCGCCTTGATATTCTTTTCAATATCGTGGATAGGCCCACTAGAGAATATCTGGCTGATTCTGGCATTGATTTCATCTATGAGCTTTTGATTTAGCATAACGCCTCCTTTTTTTCAGTATATCAAAAATTTGCTTATCTTTTCAGGTGCACCAAGGTTGGGCATTCCTGTCTGATTCTGTGCATGATGCTGATAGGCTTGGTGCGCAGTTTCGGCAAAACCTGTAAATCTATTTGATAAATAATAAGAAATCGTTCTGGCACACTTTCTGCTTCACTTATATCTCGTAGGGGATATGACCGGGGAAACATCCCGATTAAATAATTTTGACCGAGCAAGGAGAAAGGCTATGAAATTTGTTAGCGCAATCATCAAGCCGTTCAAGCTCGATGACGTCCGCGAGGCCCTGTCGGGAATCGGCGTCGAGGGCATGACGGTGACAGAAGTAAAGGGGTTTGGTCGTCAGAAAGGCCATACGGAGCTTTATCGAGGTGCAGAATATGTTGTTGATTTTTTACCAAAAGTACGTGTAGACGTCGCGATTCCCGATGAGCTTCTGGAAAATGTAATTGCAACTATTGAGCAGGCATCGAGAACGGGTCGAATTGGAGACGGAAAAATTTTTGTGTTTGAGTTGCAGGAGGTAGTGCGCATTCGTACCGGCGAAACTGGTGGAAACGCCCTGTGATTCCCATTCCAACGAAAGGTTATTGATATGAAAAAGTATCTAGCGATTGTTGCCATATTCATGGCGGCTCTGGCCGGGCCTTGTAGTGCTTGGGCCGACACAGCAAGTTCTCCGGGGGCAGCAGCGCCCGCGGCAGCAGCGCCCGCTCTTTCGCCTGCGGTAGCTCCAGCGGCACCTGCCGTTACTCCTCCACCTCCTCAAGAAGCGGTGAGTTCAGATGCCAATACCGCAATTAACCCGGGGGACACTTCATGGATGTTGACTTCCACGGCGTTAGTGTTGTTGATGACGATACCGGGTCTCGGTCTGTTTTATGCTGGGATGGTTCGAAAAAAGAATCTTCTTGATACCCTGGCCCAGAGTTTTGTTATTACCTGTCTTGTTACCGTGCTTTGGTTCATTGTTGGATATAGTTTAGCATTTACGGACGGAGGTCCCTATATTGGCGGCCTGTCAAGGTTCCTGTTGCATGGGATGGGCAAGTTTACCGTTAGTGATCTTTCTGCAGCCATACCTGAGTCCGTATACATGACGTTCCAGATGACATTTGCCATCATTACTCCAGCATTGATAGCGGGATCATTTGCTGAACGCATGAAATTTTCGGCATTGATATGGTTCATGAGCCTCTGGTTGATTTTTGTGTATTGCCCCGTAGCTCACTGGGTCTGGTCTGCAAATGGTTGGCTTGCCAAGCTGGGTGCGCTCGATTTTGCTGGGGGTACGGTTGTTCACCTTAATGCTGGTGTTGCAGGTATCGTGACAGCCCTATTTTTGGGCAAGCGTGTAGGTTATGGCAAAGAGCCGATGCCTGCGCATAACCTTGCCTTGACCATGATTGGAGCTTCGCTGCTTTGGGTGGGTTGGTTTGGTTTTAATGCTGGATCTGCTGTCAATGCTGGTGGGCGTGCCGGAATGGCGATGGCAACAACCCAAATTGCAACAGGTACAGCAGCACTTGCCTGGATGTTTGCGGAATGGATGGCCCGAGGGAAGCCAACTTTGCTTGGCTTGTGTTCAGGTGCCGTTGCTGGACTTGTGGCGATTACTCCTGCATCAGGTTTTGTTGATCCTGTGGGTGCTTTCGCAATTGGGATAGCAGTCGGAGTGGTGTGCTTCTGGACGGCAACTTACATGAAGAACATGTTTGGCTATGATGATTCGCTCGATGCGTTTGGAGTGCACGGTATCGGTGGAGCATTGGGTGCGATTCTGACCGGTGTGTTCGCAGTTAAGGCGATTGGAGGAACAGCGGGTTTACTCGAAGGCAATCCAGGCCAACTTATCAAGCAGCTTATCGATGTGGGCTCGGTTATTGTATGGGATGGAGTGGTGACTTATATCATTCTCAAAGTAATTGACATGACAATAGGTGTGCGCGTTTCCGAAGAGGATGAGCGGGAAGGTCTAGATATTACCCAGCATGGAGAACAGGTTGTCTGACTTTTCAATGGAGGTTTATCGGGAGTGGGAGATTTGACCCGGTTGATTTCGATTATCACTAGCCCGGCTTCGCGCCGGGCTTTCTTTCGGTGCGCCCGGCAGGGCGCACTCACTTGGAGGTGGAAGTCCTCTACTCGCCCGGCAAGGGGAAGAGTTAGCCGAAGGCAAGGGTTTCGCGGGCGACTGCGAGTCTGAAGGAAGCCGGATGGCAAAGCGCTGGCCTGACGAA
>JAGWIG010000048.1 GCA_028873515.1 Pseudomonadota bacterium
AAGAACAGGGACTTCACCACCATTACACAACTGGAGATTGATACGGCAATGGAAAGATTGAACAATCGACCACGTAAACGGCTTGGATATCTGACACCCAATCAGGTATTCTTCAAACCAGGCATTGCACTTCAAACTTGAATCTGCACATTAATGTAAGACCGCCCAAACCGGAAATTACCAGACACCATTAGCCACCTGCTGGCAGCAATAACCAAATGAGTTTCTTCCAAAATCAAAACCCTTCAATCTGTCAGCAGCCACATCCTGTGCGCCAAACCATTTCCACATTTCCTGAGATTGGCAGTCAAGTCGTCGCTAAAGCTCAAGCAACTCCCTTTTTACAGCCGGCAAACGAAATTCTGAATCCATATTGATCCAGTCAAAAGTATAAAAATATGGCGCCTGAAAATTTTTCAAACGCCATATCATCCCGCCAAAGGACTCCTGTCAGTATTGGATTCGCTCTCAAGCGACAGGTAAAGCCTCTTCCTCCTGAAAAATCAGTTTAATCTTATCTGCCTCGTCGACATCAAAGGTAACTCTGCCACCATTGACTAGACGCCCAAATAGAAGCTCATCTGCCAGGGCACGCTTCAGTTTGTCCTGGATAATCCTAGCCATTGGCCGTGCCCCCATCCGTGGATCAAACCCCTTCTTCGCAAGGAAAGCTCTCAATGCATCCGTAAAGGTAACTTCAACCTTCTTTTCATGCAACTGTCCTTCAAGCTGCATCAGGAACTTGTCTACCACCTTCAAAATTATTGGATAATCAAGTGATTTGAATGAAATCATGTCATCCAGACGGTTACGAAACTCGGGAGTAAACAGACGTTTTATTTCTTGCATCTCATCACCTTCTGATTCAGTAGGAGCAAATCCAATCGCAGATTTATTAAGCATTTCCGCTCCGGCATTTGTCGTCATTATGATAATGATATTTCTAAAATCAGCCTTCCTTCCGTTATTGTCCGTCAATGTTCCATGATCCATGACCTGCAAGAGGATATTGAAAATATCTGGGTGAGCTTTCTCTATTTCATCCAGAAGAAGCACGGCATAAGGGTGTTTAGTTACTGCCTCTGTCAACAACCCGCCCTGATCAAAGCCTACATAGCCAGGTGGAGCACCAATAAGCCTTGAAACGGCATGGCGTTCCATGTACTCGGACATATCAAACCTGATAAGCTCAATTCCCAAAGTATAGGCAAGTTGGCGCGCAACTTCAGTTTTACCCACACCTGTTGGCCCTGAAAACAGGAAAGAACCTATCGGTTTTGTTGGCACGCCCAAACCAGAGCGGGACATTTTAATTGCCGCTGCCAATGCATCAATTGCACGGTCCTGGCCGAAAACTACCGCTTTTAAATCACGATCCAGCGTTTTAAGTGCGGCACGATCATCGCTCGAGATATTTTTAGGCGGAATGCGGGCAATTTTTCCAATTATTTCCTCGATTTCCCGGTTGGTTATCGTTTTTTTCTGCTTGGATTTAGGCAAAATTCGCTGTGCTGCACCCGCTTCATCAATCACATCAATCGCCTTGTCAGGTAAGTGCCGATCATTGATATAACGCACAGATAATTCCGCAGCTGTAGTCAACGCTGATGCAGTATACTTAACGCCGTGATGGGCCTCAAACCTCGATTTCAGGCCTCTCAATATTTCAATGGTTTCCTGGACTGAAGGTTCGGGAACGTCAATCTTCTGAAAACGCCTCGACAGAGCATGATCTTTTTCAAATACACCCCTATATTCCTGGTATGTTGTTGCTCCAATGCATTTCAAAAGTCCGGAACTTAATGCAGGTTTAAGCAGGTTAGAGGCATCGAGAGTCCCTCCAGAAGCAGCACCTGCACCAATAAGTGTATGAATTTCATCAATAAATAAAATTGCATTGGGATTATCAGTCAAATGCTTCAATACAGCTTTCAAACGCTGCTCAAAATCTCCACGATATTTTGTTCCTGCAAGCAATGCACCCATGTCCAGCGCATAGACTGTGCTTTCCATCAATAATTCGGGCACCTGGCCTTCAACAATACGACGTGCAAGCCCTTCTGCTATAGCAGTCTTGCCAACCCCAGCTTCACCGACCAGCAAGGGATTGTTCTTACGGCGTCGACATAAAGTCTGAATCACACGCTCCACCTCCTGATCCCTGCCAATGAGAGGGTCAATCTTGCCTGCCAAGGCCTGGGCATTGAGATTAAGGGTATAATTTTCAAGAGCAGTTGCTGGCCCCTGTTCGACATCAATCTCCTGTTCAGCTTCCTGCCGCTGGGAGGCATGATCCGTCACCTTACTGATTCCATGAGTGATATAATTCACCACATCCAGCCGTGATACCCCTTGCTGATGAAGGAAATAAACTGCATGTGAGTCCTTCTCACCGAAAATTGCAGCGAGTACATTCGCACCTGTCACCTCTTTCTTGCCAGATGACTGAACGTGAAGGATAGCCCTCTGAATAACTCGTTGGAACCCAAGTGTCGGTTGTGTATCCACTTCATCAGTACCAGAAACAATTGGGGTGTGTTCGGTAACAAAATCAGCAAGAGCCTTACGCAAATCTTCAATTTTTACAGCACACGCACGCAATACCTGAGCCGCTGAAGGGTTATCCAGCAATGCAAGTAACAGATGCTCCACGGAGATAAACTCATGGCGTTTCTGACGTGCATCAATGAACGCCATATGTAAAGATACTTCCAATTCCTGCGCAATCATCTAATTTTCCTCCATCGTGCATTGCAATGGATGCTGGTGCTGTCTTGCATATGAAACCACCTGCTCAACCTTTGCTGTTGCAATGTCCTTCGGATAAACGCCGCATACTCCCATTCCCTCGCGGTGGACCTTAAGCATGATTTGAGTAGCCTGCTCCCGGGATTTGGCAAAAAAACGTTGTAATACGGCAACGACAAACTCCATTGGTGTGTAGTCGTCGTTCAACAAGACTACCTGATACAGAGGCGGCGGTTTAACCTTGCTTTCGCGAACCGCCAGCAATGTGTCTTCTTGATGCTGGTTCGCCATGGCATTCCTTACTCATTCAATGTCTATTTTGACGCTGTTGGTGAAATTTTCAACCCCCAAATCACTATAGATTCATATGGTTTAAAATTTCTTGACTTCTTTATGCAATAGAAGTAAAAAGCTCGAAGGGAGTTGATTTACCCCAATTTAACTATAACAATATGTTAATTATATGCTGTTTTGAGAACTGACGCTCACAAACGGTAACCGGGCAAGGCCCACAATTTGTCTTTTAAGGAAGTGTATATGGCAACAGGTACTGTAAAATGGTTTAACGATGCCAAAGGTTACGGCTTCATTACGCCGGATGATGGCAGCGACGATTTGTTTGCACATTTTTCGGCCATTAACATGGCTGGATTCAAGACGTTAAAGGAAGGACAAAAAGTGACTTTTGATGTCACTCAAGGTCCGAAAGGGAAGCAAGCATCGAATATCCAAGCTCAGGTATAGCCACATAAGCAAGGGGAAATCCAAGTTAGGATATTAATGTTAACGCAAGCGTTTTATAAATATCGCAAAGAAATGCAAAAGATATCCTGTCAGGATAAGGTTTTTTAAAATTTTGCAATGAGCAACACTTTAGCGAGCAACACCTTAAGGAAAAACAAGACATGGCAACAGGTACTGTAAAATGGTTCAATGATGCAAAGGGTTTTGGTTTTATTACTCCCGATGATGGTGGCGACGATCTCTTCGCACACTTCTCTGCCATTAACATGAATGGCTTCAAAACCCTCAAAGAGGGTCAACGCGTTTCCTTCGAAGTTACACAGGGTCCAAAGGGGAAACAGGCTTCCGGGATAACTTCAGCCTGATCTCGCTTCAAAAACCTTTTACCCCGGTAAGCAACCACTACGAAAAGTATGCTACCGGGGCATTTGTTTTTACTGTGATGATAATACCTCATTCCACACTTTCAAGCCCTCTTGACAGGCGCGTGCAACCCAGTTTTGTTTAAGACATATGGTGAATGATGGCCTGACCAAAACCGGAACATGAAACCTCCTTACCGTCTTTCATAAGGCGGGCAAAATCATAGGTAACAGTTCCAGCGCTAATCGCGGCACGCATACCAGATATGATACTTTTTTCTGCTTCATTCCACCCAATATGCCTTAGCATCATGGCTGCAGAAAGAACTATGGAACCAGGATTGACCTTATCCTTGCCTGCATGGCGTGGGGCCGTACCATGTGTTGCTTCAAACATCGCTACTGTATCAGACAAATTTGCACCAGGTGCAATACCTATTCCGCCAACCTGCGCAGCAAGAGCATCTGAAATATAATCGCCATTAAGGTTAAGTGTCGCAATCACGTCATACTCGTCAGGTCTTAATACAATCTGTTGCAAGAAAGCATCTGCAATAACATCTTTGACTAAAAGTCCTCCGGGTAAAAGACAATGTCCATTGTCCTGCATTTTACCTCCAAATTCCATCATGGCTAATTCATAACCCCATGTTTTAAATCCCCCTTCTGTAAACTTCATGATGTTGCCTTTATGCACTAAAGTCACAGATTTCCTGGCATTGTCCAGTGCATAACGAATTGCTTTTCTGATAAGCCTTTGGCTCCCATCACGGGAGACAGGCTTAATTCCTATTGCAGAAGATTCTGGAAAGCGAATGCTTTTTACACCCATCTCCTCTTGCAAAAATGAAATGACTTTTCTTACCTCAGCAGTTCCCATTGCCCACTCAATCCCGGCATAGATATCTTCCGAATTTTCACGAAAAATCACCATATCTGTTTTTTCTGGCTCTTTAAGCGGGCTTGGGACACCCTCAAAATACTGTATTGGACGCAAACATACATATAAATCAAGTGCCTGTCTCAATGCAACATTCAAAGAACGCATCCCTCCACCCACCGGGGTTGTCAAGGGCCCCTTAATTGAAACCACATACTCCCTTATCGCGTTGATAGTTTCCTGGGGAAGCCAGATATTATCCCCATAAAGACGATTAGCTTTTTCTCCTGCATAAATTTCCATCCAATGGATCCGGCGACGATCACCATATGCAACTCTAACAGCATAATCAACTACACTGCGCATAACCGGGGTTATGTCCACACCAATTCCATCTCCTTCAATAAACGGAATGATGGGCTCATCAGGAACAATAAGACTATTATCGGATGCGACACCAATCTTCTGCCCACCCCTCGGCACCTTGATGTTTTCAGACATAAATTCTCTCCTTGGATTCCGACACCTTGCCAACCGTCATGCAACTGCGGAAAATAATGATATGACTACACTTATTCTTTTTAACAAGCCTTATGGCGTCATCTGCCAATTCAGCCCAGACAAAAAACACCCAACACTTAAAAATTTTATAAATATTCCAGATGTCTATCCTGCAGGAAGACTCGATACAAACAGTGAAGGACTGCTTCTTCTGACAAACAATGGCGTTTTTCAACACCAACTTAGCCATCCTGACCATCACCTGCCTAAAACCTACTGGGTACAGGTAGAAGGAGAACCTTCCACTAAAGCACTTGCACAGATGGAATCCGGTATTAACCTCGGCAATTATACAACTCGACCAGCCAAGGTCAGACGTATTCCCCCTCCTGATATACCACCAAGAAATCCACCAGTCAGGTTCCGACAATCCATCCCAACGAGCTGGCTCGAGCTTGTTCTTAAAGAAGGAAAAAACCGACAGGTTAGGCATATGACCGCAAAAACGGGATATCCAACCTTACGGCTTATCCGTTACAGCATAGGAAATTATAACATAGACAACCTTAAACCCGGTCAATGGCTAGAAATCCGTCCTACCTGATATTCCCTGTGTCAGGAGTTTATACCTCGCACGATTTTTTACACCTTAAGGCATCCTGAGAAAGCAATGCGACCATCTGTGTTCGAAACTGGCTTGCTCCACCCCTCGCCGGATGTCGAACAACGGAACACTCAATCCCCATTTTTGCAAGCAAAATCTGAGCCTTCTGACCTACAGCAATAACCCCTGCTTCTGGAAAAAGCATTCTAAAATTCATCAGCAGAGGTTTAACATGATTGAGCTCATTCAGTGTCGGGGCACGATTCGTCAAACTTAATCCTGCTGCATGGGGATGCCATGGAAAAGCATTCCACAGCACAACAGAGTATGGATCCACACCTTCATTCACAATTGTTCCCCAGACAATTGATGCAGTCGGTTCATTAAAGCCCCCTTCCTTGATACTGGTCTGTCTATGCAATCCCTTAAAAACAATATCTGGCGAAATATCCGATTTCTTCCCCAGCAAAATCCGTTCACTGGTCATGGCAATCCCTGTAAATTTACCCCCCTGGTATGACAGCCCTTCAGCAAGCAAAATCAGTCTTGCCGCACCGATACGCTGTCCAAAATAGGCTGTGAGCTGCTCCCTGCGAACCTGGCAGGCACCTGGAATATCCCATTCGGGATCTTCATCTCTCCAAGGATTAAAAACTGTGGAACAGCTCGGCTGTAGACATAGTTTATACAGAAATTCATCAAGATTTTTGGACATTTCGCCCCCGAAATGTTCATCATGGTAAAATATGAATATTAAAGCAGTTTATCAGAATAGACCAAAAATCTGGGATTTCAGATTGATGCGCTTTACATGGAGAACTGAATGATCTGGTGTCCTAACATTACTGTTGCAGCGGTTATTGAAGAAAACGGCCGGTTTCTTCTTATAGAAGAAGAAACCGATGCAGGACTTGAGCTTAACCAGCCAGCCGGACATCTTGAGCAGAATGAAACCCTTATTGAGGCAGTCATACGTGAAACTCGGGAGGAAGCTGCATGTCTCTTCGAACCGGACGCTTTGATCGGAATTTATCAGTGGCTGCACCCGGTCAAACAGCTCACGTATATCAGATTTGCATTCTGTGGCCGAATTATTGAACATTTTCCTGACCAGCAATTGGATAAAGGTATCATTCGAACATTATGGATGACCCCTGATGAAATCCGTGCATGCCGCCCTCGCCACCGCAGTCCCATGCTACTTGCCAATTTGGAAGACTATCTCTCAGGCCATCGTTATAGTCCTCAATTAATTCAATATCTATTGTCTTCAGGAAACAGCTAATGGCACGCATAATAGTTGGCATGTCTGGTGGCGTTGATTCATCTGTAGCAGCCATGATCCTCAAAGAACAGGGACATGAAGTTACCGGGCTCTTTATGAAGAACTGGGAGGATGACGATGGCTACTGCCCGGCAAAACAGGACTTTCTGGATGTTGCCGCTGTTACTGACAAACTCGGCATTGATCTTGAGGCAGTTGACTTCAGCGTAGAATACCGGGACAGAGTTTTCAGCTATTTTTTAAAGGAATATAGCTCTGGCCGCACACCAAACCCCGATATCCTTTGCAACTCTGAAATAAAATTCAAGGCATTTCTTGATCATGCCTTAAATCTTGGTGCAGATTTTATAGCAACGGGCCATTATGCCAAAATTGAACGGTCCAATGGCAAACCTGTCTTATGCAGGGCTAATGACAAAAGCAAGGATCAAAGCTATTTCCTCTATAGATTGAAGGATTGGCAACTTGAAAAAACACTGTTTCCATTAGGAGATCTAAAAAAAACCAAAGTTAGAGAGCTTGCCCGGAATGCTGGACTTCTTGTCCATGACAAGAAGGATTCCACAGGAATCTGCTTTATTGGCGAACGTCCATTTCGTGCATTCTTGTCAAAATATTTAAAGGGAAAACCAGGTAAGATTCAGACGCCTGAAGGACGTATCGTTGGAGAACATGAAGGTTTGATGTTCTATACACTGGGCCAGAGACAGGGTCTTGGTATTGGAGGACCAGGTGAGCCATGGTTCGTTGCAGGCAAGGATCTGGAAAACAATATCCTTATCGTCGTACAGGGCAGGGAACATCCCTTGCTGAAAAACAAGACTGCCCGAGCTTCAGATCTGAGTTTTATAAATAATTCGCCTCTCCCAGAAAGCCGGATCAGCGCCAAAACGCGATATAGACAAGCAGACGCTCCATGTTTCATTACTTGCTTTGGAGACGAAATAGAAGCATGCTTTCAAACTCCTCAATGGGCTATTACTCCTGGACAATCACTTGTCTTTTACAATGGGGATATCTGTTTAGGAGGCGGAATCCTCATCTAGAGAGGACTTGTTTTGTTACACCTCATTTATTAGAGTAATCCCTCTTGGAAATAAACAAGGCCAGGAACCCGGTGCGAGATTTAAACACTTAATGTCTCCAAAAAAGATTTTTGTCCTAAAAGTCTACCAAAAAATATGTTCGAGTTTTCATACTTTGACAAATAAACCATTTCGGCGAATCCGAAGAAGAGAAAACCAAGCGCACAATTTATGGCAATATCAAAAAAACTGAATTGCTCCTCAAGGATTCTTCAGCCAGCAATACGTGAATTTTAGGGCCATAGGGGCACATTAGAGAAATAACCAGTTTTAGCACGGTAATTCACCCAACAAGACATTCACTCACACTTCAGATCCATGCCCAGACTTTTCACCGTGCCTAAAACCCACAGTCTATCGATGAGTAGATGACTGATATTGGATCATCTGATCAAAATTCAAGTAACGGTATATATTATCGGCGAGCGGGGCAATTCGGTTAGAAGCCAGGTCAAGATATTCCTCCGGAGTCGGAATTCTACCCATCCGAGCACAAACAGCCGCCAGTTCAGCAGAACCAAGATACACCCGGGCACCACGGCCCATACGGTTATCAAAATTCCTGGTGCTTGTCGAAAAAACAGTAGCCTTATCAGAAACACGTGCCTGATTACCCATGCACAGGGAACACCCCGGCACCTCAGTTCGTGCACCTATTCGACCCAGTATTCCATAAACACCTTCTTCACGTAACTGTGCTTCATCCATGCGTGTCGGAGGGGCCACCCAGAGCCGCGTAGAGAGTATACCCGAATCCTCAAGAATTTTGGCGGCTGCACGGTAATGCCCAATATTAGTCATGCAACTTCCGATAAATACTTCCTGAATGGGATCATTCGACACTTGAGACAAAGGCCTTACATCATCCGGATCGTTAGGGCACGCAACCAAAGGTTCCTTGATCTCATCCAGATCTATTTCCAGGACATAGGCGTACTCAGCATCTTCATCGGGTTCAAGAAGCGAAGGTGAATCTAACCATGATCGCATGGCAGAGATTCGTCGGGAGATAGTTCGACTATCTTTGTAATCCTGCTCTAACAGATACTCAAGCAAGGCCACATTTGATTGCAAATATTCAATAACCGGCTCTTTGGATAAACGCACAGTACAGCCATTTGCAGAACGTTCAGCTGAAGCATCTGCAAACTCGAATGCCTGTTCAATTTTTAAATCAGGCAGCCCTTCTATTTCCATGATACGGCCGGAAAAAACATTCTTTTTACCCTGTTTCCCAACAGTAAGCACACCTGCATTGATAGCAGCATAAGGAATGGCATTTACCAAATCCCTTAAGGTAATGCCAGGTTGTATTTTACCCTTGAAACGCACCAAAACTGATTCTGGCATATCCAGAGGCATAACTCCCAAAGCAGCGGCAAAAGCAACCAGCCCGGATCCCGCAGGAAAGGAAATGCCAATAGGAAAACGGGTATGAGAATCTCCTCCCGTACCAACCGTATCTGGCAAAAGCATCCGGTTAAGCCAGGAATGAATGATACCATCCCCAGGTTTCAGAACGACCCCCCCTCGAGTCGCCATAAAATCAGGTAACTCATGCTGTAATCTGATATCAACAGGTTTTGGATAAGCGGCGGTATGACAAAAGCTCTGCATTACCAAATCTGCAGAGAATCCCAGACAGGCCAATTCCTTAAGCTCATCCCTGGTCATTGCCCCAGTCGTGTCCTGCGAGCCTACAGTCGTGATTTTAGGTTCACAATAAGTTCCTGGCCGTACCCCTGTGACGCCACATGCACGACCCACCATTTTCTGTGCAAGGGTAAAACCCTTTACACTACTTCGGGCTGGCATGGATCGTGTAAAAAGGATAAAGGGGGGTTTTCCCAACACTTTACGCGCTTTTTCCGTCAACTCCCGTCCAATAATAAGGGGGATTCTTCCGCCAGCACGAACTTCGTCAAGCAAGGTTGCTGGAGACAGTTTAAAGCGACCCAGCACTTTCCCTGCCAAGGTAGTAATTTCGCCCTTTGTAATATGAATGACAATTTCATCACCTGAAGCCAGATTGCTGACATCAAACTCTATAGGCAAGGCACCGGAATCTTCAGCGGTATTAAAAAAAATGGGGGCAATCTTTCCACCCAAAATAATCCCGCCAGTCCGTTTATTCGGAATATGGGGTACATCATGCCCCATATGCCATTGCAAGGAATTGATAGCTGATTTGCGTGAGGATCCGGTTCCAACGACATCGCCTGCATATACCAAAGGATACCCTCTGGCCCTTAACCTGGAAATTTCATTCAGGGCATCAGGCAATTTAGCAGTCAGCATATGCATGGCATGCAGGGGAATGTCCGGACGGCTCCAGGCTTCTTGGGCTGGTGAAAGATCATCGGTATTGGTTTCACCTGGAACTTTAAATACAACAGCATGAATTGATTCATTTATTTTCGGTCTGCGTTGAAACCATTCAGCTTCAGCCCATGACTGCATCAACTTGAGTGCTGCATTGTTTCCTGCATGCACCTTTTCCTGAACGTCATGGAACGCATCAAAAATTAGAATTGTATTCGACAAGGCCGCTGCAGCATAAGCTGCATAACTGGAGTCAAGAAGCTCAACAAGTGAAGAGACATTGTAACCGCCCAACATGGTTCCGAGTAATTGAATTGCCTGCTGCGGTTCAATAAGTGGACATGACAGGTGTTCCCTGGCAATATCCGTCAGAAATGCGGCTTTTACATAAGCTGCCTGATCAACACCCGCTGGAACCCTGTTTGCTAGCAACTCGAGTATAAACTCGGCCTCCTCCTTTGGAGGATTCTTAATCAGCTCGACAAGCAACGCTGTCTGTTCAGCTGTCAGGGGCAAGGGCGGTAAATCCATTACTTGACGAGCCGCCATTTCTTTACGGTATTCTTCTAACATTCTTTGACTTCTTTCCCTGCATTGGATATTTAATTTAGGTTATACGATTATTATACTCGAACTCCTGTTTCAAGAGGATCTAATGCGTTTTCCTAATATGGACTTCACCAATCTTTCTCCGAAAGATGCCATCGACCAGCAAAAAACCCTGGCTCAACAGATTTCTTTAATTGATCGCGAGGCACCCGTAAAATGTATTGCTGGAATAGATGTGGGTTTCGAAGCAAAAGGACGGATAACCCGTGCTGCTGCAGCTTTGGTTATGCTTCCAGATTTACACCTTATTGATTTTGCCATTGCTCGCCGTCCTACCAGTTTTCCCTATATTCCCGGACTTCTTTCATTCCGCGAGATTCCCGCCATTCTCGATGCCCTGAATAATCTTGTTTATCATCCTGACTTACTTTTAGTAGATGGGCATGGAATCGCCCATCCTCGAAAATTTGGCATTGCTTGCCACCTCGGACTGGTTACCGACATTACCTCAATTGGAGTTGGTAAAAGCCGATTAGTGGGAACCAGCAATCCCCTTACCGAAAAAATTACCTGCACAGAACTGGCCTACAGAGGTGAAACAATTGGCCAGGTTATCCAATCCAAAGCCGGAACAAAACCTCTTTATGTTTCACCTGGGCATCACATCAGCATAGAAAAAGCCACTACCAGAGTATTTGAGTCCTTGAAGGGATATCGATTGCCTGAACCCATTAGATGGGCTCATCGGCTTGCATCCGATCCTGAAAATATCCTGCTTCGGGCTTTAGCAAAAGAACCACAATTGATAAACCGTCCTCGGGAGCATGTAAAGCGTTTTGATCCCAGTGAAATATGATAGTATTTCTTGCTTAAATAAAACTGAACTGAAGGCGGCACCAAGAAATTGCCGATAATCCATATGAACCCTGTTCTAACTGCCTTGTCTCCACTCGATGGTCGTTATGCTTCCCAACTGGACGGGCTTCGCCAGTACTTCAGTGAATTTGCCCTCCAACGCATGCGTGCCCTTGTCGAAGTTCGCTGGCTTATCACTTTGGCCGATTCTCCTTCAATCCCCGAAGTCATTCCATTCACAAAGACATCAAGACAGGAGCTGATAAACAGGGTCGAAAACTTTAATATCTCGGATGCCATTCGGGTCAAGGAAATCGAGGCCATTACCAACCATGATGTCAAAGCCATTGAATACTGGCTAAAAGAAATTGTCACCCTATGGCCAGATATTGCAAGAGCTAAAGAATTCATTCATTTTGCCTGCACTTCTGAGGATATCAACAATCTTGCTCATGCCCTAATGCTAAAAACTGCCCGTGAAAAAGCAATGCTTCCAGCATTGGGACGCGTCCATGGCTGTCTTGTTGAATTTTCAATCGCTCTTGCCGATCAACCCATGTTGTCACTGACCCATGGCCAACCTGCTACACCAACAACACTTGGAAAAGAAATAGCCAATATTGCCTATAGGCTTAACCGTGCCATCGATCATTTCAACAAGATCGAACTTCTTGGAAAAATGAATGGTGCGGTTGGAAACTATAATGCCCATCTTGCAGCTTATCCTGAGGTTGACTGGGAAAATCTCACAAAAAATTTTGTTGAAAGCCTGGGCCTGATATTCAATCCCTATACCATCCAGATTGAACCACATGATTACATGGCTGAACTCTTTGATGCATGTGCAAGACTAAACAGTATTCTTATCGATTTAGACAAAGATGTGTGGGGTTACATTTCCTTGGGTTATTTCAAACAAAAAATCAAGGAAGGTGAAGTGGGGTCCAGTACGATGCCTCATAAAATCAATCCAATTGATTTTGAAAACTCGGAAGGCAACCTCGGTATTGCGAATGCATTACTCAATCACTTTAGTGCCAAGCTTCCTATTTCACGCTGGCAACGAGACTTGACTGATTCTACAGTATTACGAAATATGGGTGTAGCACTGGGCCATGCCCTAGTCGGTTACAACTCCTGTTTGAAAGGACTAAAAAAACTGGAAGCCAACCCACAAAAGCTAAATACTGCACTTGAAAACAGATGGGAACTTCTTGCTGAACCTATACAGACTGTCATGCGTCGATATGGCCTTGAAAATCCCTATGAAAAGCTCAAGGAGCTGACAAGGGGCCAGGAAACAATAAAACGTGAAGATTTACACTACTTCATTGATAATCTCAATCTTCCTGATGAAGAAAAAAAGCGTCTTAAAGCCATGAAGCCCTCAAATTACACAGGAAAAGCTGCTGAACTAGCTCGCCGAATCAAACATCGGTCTTAAAAGTTTTCAGGATTGGGCCACGCCTTCCCGTTTCCCAGATTTTACAAGATCTGATCGGGATACACCTAACCACATAACCAGCGGCGATGCAACCAGAACCGAAGAATAAATTCCAAAAATAATTCCAATAGTCAGGGCCAAAGCAAAATAATGCAAAGGGGGCCCCCCAAAAAACAACATCGCACAGACCATCGTTTGGGTCATCGCATGAGTGATGACAGTACGGGACATCGTGCGTGTTATGGCATTGTTTATGACTTGAGGTACACTTGCGGTGCGCATTTTCCGAAAATTCTCGCGTATCCGATCAAACACAATTACTGACTCATTGACTGAATAGCCCAAAACAGCAAGAACCCCTGCAAGCACAGGAAGGGAAAACTCCCACTGGAAAGCAGCAAACATCCCTAAAATAATAACGATATCATGCAAATTCGCAATAATTCCAGATACGGCAAAACGCCATTCGAACCGCATTGTCAAATACAGCATGATACCCACTGACACAACAAGCAGCGCCAAGGCTCCATTGTTGGCAAGCTCCTTACCCACTTCTGGTCCAACATATTCAACACTTCTTAACTGCACACCGGGTGTGGTACGGGACAGGACTGCCATAACCTCATCTCCTACCTTGCTACTTGAGGCCCCATCTTTAGAACGCATCCTAATAAGTACATCATTCGCGTTACCAATCTTCTGAACAACAACATCCCTTAACCCCAAATTCGATTGACCAAGTTCTGTCCTGACAATAGAAATATCCATCGGATGACCATAATGAACCTGCATAACCGTGCCACCCGTAAAATCAACAGCAAAATTCAATCCGCGGGTATACAGAAAGAATACGGCAGCAATAAAAGTCAATAGGGAAATAACTACCGTAACATGCGCAAAACGCATGAAAGGGATATCCTTTTTAATGCGTAATAATTCCATAACTACTCCCGCACACACCTAAATTGAAATATGAGCAAGTCTGCGTTTACGGCCATATATTAAATTGACCATGGCGCGAGACACCATAATTCCTGAAAACATGGACGTAAGAATGCCAATGCAAAGTGTGACTGCAAATCCTCTCACTGGTCCAGAACCTAACCAGAACAACGCAATTCCTGCAATAAGTGTTGTAATATTGGAGTCAACAATGGTACTCATTGCTCTATCATAGCCTGCATGTATGGCCGATTGTGGAGATGACCCATTGCGTAACTCTTCCCTTATCCTCTCAAATATCAGTACATTCGCATCAATGGCCATACCCACGGTCAATGCCATACCCGCTATGCCTGGCAAGGAAAGCGTAGCCTGCAGCATAGATAGTACGGCCACAAGCAACATCAGATTAACAGCCAGGGCTATCGAAGCAATAACACCAAATACCCGATAGTAAATGATCATAAAAGCAATAATGGCGAGAAACCCAAACAGGGTTGAGTCAAATCCACTTTTTATATTATCGGCACCTAAACTTGGGCCTACTGTGCTTTCCTGAACAATTTCCATCGGTGCAGCCAAAGAACCAGCGCGAAGTAGCAAAGCTGTATCCGTAGCTTCCTGTACGCTTCGCATTCCCGAAATCTGGACTCTTCCCCCATCAATTTCTTCCTGAATTACTGGAGCAGTAACAATCTGGGCCTGATTCTTGCCAACGAGAACAATCGCCATCCGCTTACCGACATTATCTCGTGTCACTTCCTTGAAAATTCGTGCACCACGGCCATCAAGACTGACATTTACAACAGGTAATCCAGTACGGCCATCCATACCCGGAGAAGCATCTGTGATGTAGTCTCCTGTCAGAATAATATTTTTTTTAAGGAGATAAGGGACTCCAGTCCTTGTTTTGCGCAACTCATCGTTAAAAGGTACATTACCAGCCAGGGCCTCATTTATCGCGTTAGGATCGGCCATTTTCTCTTCATCTACCATATGTACTTCAAGAGAAGCAGTACGGCCAAGAATATCCTTGGCTTTAGCCGTATCTTGTATACCCGGAAGCTCGACAACAATCCGATCTGTTCCTTGTTGCTGTATGATTGGTTCTGCTACTCCCAGTTCATTTACCCGATTACGCAACGTCGTAATATTCTGCTGCAAGGCATAATCTTCAAACTGCGTGATTGCCTGGGGCGCAAGATGGATATTCAGAACAAACCCTGAAGAATCCTCGTCCATTGTCGCCTGAAGATTTGAATAGTGGGTCTGGATAAGCTGAAGGGCCTTGTTAGCATCATCCCTGGTCTGAAAATGAAAAACCAGCACATCCTGATTACGTTCCACACCCGAATAATGGATATCTTTCCTTCGTAAGGACGATCGCAAATCATTTGCATCTCCATCCAGAGATTTTTTCATGGCGGACTGCATATCAACCTGCAGCAAAAAATGCACCCCTCCACGAAGATCCAGCCCAAGGTACATCGGAAGTGCATGAATTGATGCCATCCAGGCCGGTGAGGCTGAAAGGAGATTCAATGCAACGGAATATCCCTGGCCCAAGGCTTGCTGAAGCGCATCCTTGGCCTTAAGTTGCTGAGCGGTGTTAGCAAGCCTTACTTTTACGCCTGTATTATCAACATCAACCCGCAATGGTGAAATATGTTGAGTTGACAGCACCTGATCAATCAAGGTAACCAGTTGGGGATCGTTCGGATTTCCATTAAGCGGCAATACCTGTACTGCAGGAACTTGTCCATAAAAATTGGGGACCATATAGACTGCGCCCACCAGCACAACCAAGGCAATAAGAATGTACTTCCAGAGAGGATATCGGTTCATTGTATTCCTTGCATCTTATTCTTCACTCGTCTTAATGGAACTCAATCTCGTACTACTAATCCTTGAGGGTTCCTTTAGGAAGAACCATCTGAACTGAAGTACGCTGCACCTTAATTACCACTTTTTCCGCAACTTCAAGGCTGATAATGTCATCGGATACCTTCACGACTTTTCCCAAAACTCCACCCGATGTTACTACTTCTTCTCCTATCTGAAGCGCCTCTATGAGTGCACGATGTTCCTTCTGCCTTTTCATCTGTGGCCGGATAGCCAAGAAATAAAACAACGCGAATAATAGGATAAGTGGAAGAAAATTCCGCATCAACATATTGGGATCAACCCCAGCAATCCCTACTGCATAAGCATTGTTAATAAACATGAACATCTCCATAAATTTGCTGATCCCGGTAATTGCCGGAAAACCATGCCATCTTTACCCGGCTATATCCAAAAATAGCCAAAGCGGCCCATTCTAGCACGTTCCACTACGCCGTCTGACAAAGTCCTCGGCAAATTTTACTAATTCACCATCTTCGATGGCAGAACGGATACGTTGCATAAGCTGCTGGTAAAACCATAAATTATGCAACGTATTGAGTCTTGACCCCAGCATTTCACTAATTTTCTGTAAATGATGCAAATACGCACGAGAAAAATTCGTGCACGTGTAGCAGCCACATGTCACGTCAACAGGTGAAGGGTCATCGGCGTACTTTGCATTACGAATCTTGATATTACCCTCCCATGTAAACAGCCATCCATTCCGGGCGTTACGGGTTGGCATGACGCAATCGAACATATCCATCCCTTTCATCACACCATCTACCAAATCTTCAGGGGTGCCAACTCCCATAAGATAACGAGGAGACTCAACCGGCATTCTTGGCGCAAGAAAATCCAGGATTCGCAGCATTTCAGATTTAGGTTCACCCACTGACAAACCGCCGATAGCGTAACCGTCAAAACCGATATGGGTCAAGGTATTAACTGAAATTTCCCGCAATTTTTCATGCATTCCTCCTTGCACTATCCCAAATAAGGCATTGAAATTCCCTTGATGTGCTGCATGCGAACGCTCAGCCCACCGCATTGAGAGGGACATGGACCGCTCCGAAATCTGCAAATCGGCTGGATAAGGAGTACACTCATCAAAAGCCATGACAATATCACTGCCAAGAACTTTCTGAATCTGCATGGATATTTCAGGTGTGAGAAAACAGGCGTCTCCATTAACCGGCGAACGAAAAGACACGCCCTCTTCTGTTATTTTACGCAATGTATTAAGACTGAAAACCTGAAAGCCTCCTGAATCGGTAAGAATGGCCTTATCCCAGCCCATAAATGTATGCAATCCACCAATTTTCTTTATGATTTCAAGCCCTGGGCGCAACCATAAATGAAAAGTGTTGCCAAGAAGAATCTGGGACCCAGTTTCAGCAACTTCTAATGGGCTCACTGCCTTGACTGCCCCATATGTTCCAACTGGCATAAAAACCGGAGTATCAACAACCCCATGAGTTAAAGTCAAACGCCCCCTTCTTGCAAAACCATCACGTGCCAAAATTTCAAACTTCACTCTGCAGCCCTTAAACGTTCAATAAGCATGGCATCACCGTAACTGAAAAATCGATAACGCTCAGATACCGCATGAGCATATGCCCTACGAACCCGGTCAACGCCAGCAAAAGCACACACAAGCATAAAAAGTGTTGAACAAGGCAAATGAAAATTAGTGATCAAACGATCCACAACCTGAAACCGGTATCCCGGAGTAATAAAAATATCTGTCTCACCTGATCCTGCTAAAAGCCTACCCTTGCTCATAGCGCCTTCCAAAGCCCTTAGGGCAGTTGTGCCAACTGCAAGAACGCGCCCACCAGCAGCCTGATGGGAAGCAATTGCCTCAACTGTTTCTCGAGGCATATCATACCATTCACTATGCATTTTATGGCGTGAAACATCATTGACACGAACCGGTGAGAACGTTCCTGCACCAACATGCAAGGTTACATAAGCAATGCCGACCCCTTTAGCAGACAATCTTTGCAGCATTTTCTCATCAAAATGCAAACCGGCAGTCGGTGCTGCTACGGCCCCTGGATGACGAGCATAGACTGTTTGATAGCGTTCACTATCCTGCTCCCGATCTGAACGTTTGATATAAGGAGGAAGCGGAACATGACCCCATTTTTCCAGCACCTCAAGAACAGGCCCCTCAAAGGCTACAAGATAAAGATCGTCACGTTTTTCAATAACAGTTACCCGCCCGCCCTCTTCAAGTGACAGAACACTTCCTGGCCGAGGGGCATGGCTAGCCTTAATATGTGCAATAGCCATGCTGGCATCAACCAGACGTTCTACAAGAAGCTCGACATGACCTCCACTTTGTTTTTGTGCAAAAAGCCGAGCCTTGATTACACGGGTATCATTAAACACCAGGAGATCATTGGCCCCAACCTGTTCCAACAGATCTACAAAAAGTTTATCCTGCCAACATCCTTTATTAGGATCCAGGCAAAGCAAGCGGGAATCTCCTCTCCGGGCTGGGGGGTGCTGAGCAATAAGCTCTGGTGGTAATTCGAAATCAAATTCATGAATGAGCATAAGAAATAATCAGCAAAAAAACAGTAAAATTGTATCATGACGGAAAACCCGGAATCATACGTAACTTGCGGGAAAGTCCAGATTTAACGATAATCACTAGTTGTTGCTAGTTGTTGATTGCATCAACGAACAGCCAATAGTTTGCCCAGGTGGCGGAATAGGTAGACGCACCGCACTCAAAATGCGGCGGGGCAACCCCCCATGCCGGTTCGATTCCGGCTCTGGGCACCACAATCAGTGAATATGGGCTTTACCTAATCGGGGGCTTCATTACACACGGCTAATGATCCGCCCTACCCTGAATTTCAAGCATCTGGGGAAGTTCCGCAGCTTATTTCACCGGGCTTAATTCCGGGGTTTTATAACGAAGTAAATAAAAATATATTACTCCGTGCTGGAAATCACTGATTTTTTGGGTAAGTGCAAGAAGATATGGCCAAAATAAACTTAAACGCTCTGGATAGGAATCGATAACCGCTTTTCTTTAATCCGGTTATCTCCATCTACATATACCAGCTGTGGATGGTAATTTTTTAGCTCCTGCTCATTTAGCTGACTAAAGCTGGCGATAATAAGAATGTCACCTGGGCTGGCACGGCGGGCCGCTGAACCGTTTACTGAAATAATTCCGGAATATCGTTCTGCACATATGGCATAAGTTGTAAAACGCTCGCCATTTGTAACATTCCAAACCTGAATTTGTTCATATTCCCGAATATCAGCTGCTTCAAGCAACGCCTCATCTATGGCACAGGAACCCTCATAATGTAATTCAGAATGAGTTACCCGCACCCTGTGTAGCTTTGAATGTAGCATGGTCCTTTGCATGGGCGATTACTCAAGACATTAAAGAAAAATTGTTTATTATATTCGTCTGGCTGTTCTGTTTCAAATCCTTATTCTGCAGATTCAAGTTTGAAGTGCAATGCCTGGTTTGAAGAATACCTGATTGGGTGTCAGATATCCAAGCCGTTTACGTGGTCGATTGTTCAATCTTTCCATTGCCGTATCAATCTCCAGTTGTGTAATGGTGGTGAAGTCCCTGTTCTTC
>JAGWIG010000049.1 GCA_028873515.1 Pseudomonadota bacterium
GTGTTCGTCGAACGCCTGTGGAAATCGGTCAAATATGAACGGGTCTACCTGCATGCTTACGACTCGGTGAGCGAGGCCAGGTCGTCCATCATGCAATATTTCGACTGGTACAATCGGGACAGGCCACATTCCAGCCTGGGCAAAAAAACGCCCGATGAGGCTTACACCGTGATGCTGCCGACGGTCAAACTGGCAGCGTGAGATTCAGCAGGGATTCCACTTAAAATCGCTGAAAAGTTGTTCAAACACACTGGGCCACTTCTAACCATATCCAAAGACAGGATGTGCCCTGCAGTTCGCCTTTGGAAAGACATTTCAATCGTATTGCCTTAAGAATCACATTCCTTTTCTGGCGGATACCACCACGACTTTTATCCTTCAGAACCTGTTTATAAATCCTGGTCAAATTTCATACCCCATTCAGACACCTATGGTTAAGTAAAATGGAAATCCAATCAAAAAGAATTCAGTAAAGCTAACATGGTTCAATCTGGAGCAGATGTATTAAATCTAAAATCTGTACAGACATGTACATAAATTTTATTTATTTATATTTCAATTAATTAACAAAATATATCAAGATAAATTAACCATTATTTTTCTGTTCTGTTTCAATCTTGATACAGTTAATCAAATAACCTTGCCTACCTTGGTTTTGATACGGTTTTTACTTAAATTCATAACATTTTTTTATCAGAAAGAATCAGCTTCCATTTTTTCCTAAAATAAAAAACTGACCTAAATTAATATTTTTTAATAAAAAACATATAGATATAAAAGTGGCACAGGAATTGCTCTTAGTCAGGCCCGGACTAAGAGGATGCTTCCATGGCACCTGATCTGAAATTGCGACTGCACATCAAGCTTACCCTGGCTACCATCTGTTTAGCCCTGGTCAGTGCAGTCGCCCTTCCGGTTCAAGCCAATATGAATGAGAAGTACGGGCTTCTCTCGCCAGTAAGTGATGCAAGCCTTAAACAAATATCAGGGCGTGGAATCAGCATCAACATATCAAACGAACCCAACCGCCCGGTAGTCCTGCTCTGGGATGAAATGGGTAATGCCAATTCATCATCAGGCCAGATGCAAATGGATAAGGGTGTCAATAACACCCAGACACAAACCCTCATTCTTACACAACCTGGAGCTGCGCAATGAGCAATCACCAGCTCCCGGATATCCTGTTGCTGCTCCTTATTGCCATGAGCCCACAAAGCCATGCAGCACCAGAAAAAACAATCATGTCCAACCAGGCATCAACACACACTGCCATTCACAAGATCAAACCCCGGACAATCCTCACTAAAAACAAAAAAACAGTAGGCCGGAAAGCAATGATTTCCCTATTAAGCCTGACAGGACTTGCGAACACTGGGTTTGGAAACAAAATAGGCAGCAATGAAATCATGGATCTTCTGAACGGCTCACTGTGTGCCTGCATACCCGTCGGGCAGGAATTTATGCAACGTCTATTACCGGCAAGCGTTTATGGCCCCATTCGTCTACCTGCCCCAATCAAAATGAGCGAGCAAAGCAAAAGAGCCGGGGTTGATGCAAGAATAGCCTTCATCCCAGCCTATACAGACAAATCCATCCAGGGAGTCCAGCCATGAATGCCCGACACGCCCTCAACCTGACCTTTACTGCCGCAGTGGTTCTTTTTGCACCTGCCTTGATGGCTGAAAGTCTCTTTCCCTATAACAGCCTCTCCAGTGCCCTGATTAACAACGACCTCAACAACGTGCATGGTGCCATCGAAATTAACGAGGCAGCAGGTGCTTCAAACCAGCAGGCCAACCTTGGGGCCTTAAGTTTCGGCAGCACCGCGTTCTCACATACCAGCTGGCAGGCCTCTACAGACCCCCTGTCCGCCCTGTATCCAGACAATAGCGAGGTCTGGATCAGCAACGCCTTTCAAAACAGCGCCGGATGGCTTGCAATAAATCAGGCCGCCGGATCATCCAACCAACAAGGCAATGCCATGGATTTAAGCAGCGGCCTCACCGCCATCACCGCCAATGACACTCTGCTCGCCATGACATCGCCCAACCAGGCAAGTTCGGTTGCGAACGGATTCTCCACACGCACCTCACATCTAGGTATCAATGATACCGCCTTTGAAGGTGCCCACGGAGTCATCCAGATCAACCAGGCAGGAGGAACGGGCAACAGCTCGTTTAACCATTTCAGTCTTACCGTTTCGGATGAGGCGAAATGACATGAAAAACCACCAATCGGAGGAATTTATGAAGACGATATACAAATTATCCCCGCTGGCGATTGCCATTGTCGCCCTGGGATTCAGTGCACCAGTATTTGCTGAAAATCACGGTGATAACGGAGACGGAGGAGCCCATATCTCGGATCATTCCCATTCATCATATGACATGGATCTGGATGGCCATATCAAGGTCAGAGGCTACGTTGAAGTCAAAAGCGCAGCGAAAGCCACCTCCAATACTGATCAGAAGAACGGTGACAATACCGTATCCAATGATTGGGGAAGCACGAACAGTGCAACTGCCGGTACCAACAACCTGGATAACGGCTCTAATGGCAACATAGGTGTAAACGTAAGCAATGGTGCCGGGAACCAGCAAGCCAATACGGCTTCGGTTGCCTCATCCAATGCTACATTCAGCTATGACAAGGATGCAGGTGGTTCAGCAGACAGCGAAGTCTTCTCAAACCAGGGCAACGGCGATAACAGTGTCTACAACCATGCGACAACCAACCAGGCTGACATGGGCAGCAACGTTCTTAATGGGGCTCATGGCAACATCGGTGTCAATATCGCCAATGGTGCGGGCAACCAGCAAGGAAACAGCCTTGCCGTATCAAGTGTTGCCAACTCGGTTCTGGCCAATGCATCGGTCAGCGCAAGCCAGCATAACGGGGACAATTTCGTCGATAACGATAGCAGCTGCTTAGGTCCCACAAGCAACACTGCAACACTTGGCAACAATGTCCTGAATGGAGCCTATGGCAATATCGGGGTTAATGTCGCCAACGGTGCCGGCAACCAGCAGATGAATGGCCTATCCATTGCATCGGTTTATTAGACAGGCGCATCAAAAACTGCCCGGCAATTTGCCGGGCAGTGTTGTTAATCCATGAGGTGTGCCATGCGCTCTCTTTCAATCCTGATTATTAGCATCATCCTTTCAGTCACTCTGCCCCGACAAGGCAATGCCACTGAAATGGTCTTCGGCAACATACTGCATAACGGCGGGCTCATCGATAAACACATAACCAGCATGAAAGATATGCATTTTACCAACATGGTCAGACAGCATACAGATTTCAGCTGTGGGGCTGCAGCTGTTGCCACCATACTCAAATATGCCTACGGGCTTGACGTTACCGAAGATCAGATCATCCGGGGCATGCTTCTTGTCAGTGACATTAAAGTCGTCTCAGCCCGCGGTTTTTCCATGCTCGACATGAAACATTATGTCCAGACCATCGATTTACAGGGTAGAGGTTATCAAATCAAATATCCGATGCTGTTACGATTAAAAATTCCCGTCATTGTCCTTCTTGACATGAAAGGTTACAAACATTTCGTCGTACTAGCCAAGGCAACACCTGATTCGGTCTATATTGCCGATCCGGCTCTCGGGAACCGGCTCATCTCTCGAAACGAATTCAAAAAAGAATGGAACAACATCATTTTCGCCGTCGTCGGACCAGGCCTTGATCACTCATCAAGCTTATTGAACCCGCCGCCTCCCCTTACGGCAAGTATCAGCTATTCTGCATTGCGGCCCTTAAATGACTCGCAGTTGCTCGAATTTGGATTTGACTACAGAACCTTTTTCTGAAGTCTACCCTAATGAATTAGGAGATGGTCATGAAACTCAGCCCTGGAAAACGATATTTATTCTATACCCTGGCTATATCTACCCTTGCAATACCGATACCGGCATTTGCTGCATACAATCCTATGGACGGGCTGAATGCAAAAGAATTACCGGATTCCATCCTTAGTAATTTACGTGGCAAATATGTTGCAGACAATTCCATCATGTATTTTGGTGTATCCATGATTACCAACTGGCAGAATGGCAACCTTAACATCAGCGCAGGTATCCAGTTATCGGTCAATGCACAGCTACAACCTACACTCGATATCATCACTTCTGATAATGGAGGGGTTGCGCCTACTTCAGGAACAAATCAGGTCAGCATCAATGGTACTGGGCTAGGCCATATAACAGGAACAGGTCAGGTAATCCAGATAGGTGGAAATGGGAATAGCGTAACGAATGACATCAACATGAACCTGGTCAACTCTGGTAACCTGAATAATGGAATGAACCTGACCTCGCTCCAGCCTGGAGTTCATGAAATCCAGCTCACCGGAGCCAATGCCACCGTATCGGTTCTTAACGATAATCTCATGCTCGGGGTGAGCGTTGCAGGTCAAGGACAAGTTATGCAGAAAATTTCCCCAGGAAGCATTACCCAGTCTGCACAGATTGGCGGCGATTTCAACAGTATCGGAAACAATATCAATATCGAGGCAGCCATCCAGCCACAATCAATTAGTGCAATCGGGCAGCAGGTCCTTAGCAGCATTCGCATACTGAATTAAAGTGCCTTCCAGGAGCTAACCATGGCTAATGCATATCCTGAAGAGATATTCAAAAAATGTAACCTGGGTATGGTCATAACCAACGAGCATGGATATATCAGGGAGGTCAACCCTGCCCTTTTAACACTTACCTGCCTAAAACCATCCAGAATTATCGGCCAGCCCATTTACAAGCTGGATTCAGAATTTCAGCATCTTGTCTGTTACAGGCAAATCTGGAGAAGCCTGAAAAAACATGGCTTCTGGCAAGGAGAACGTTGGCTCAAAAAGGCCGACAATACCCGATTTCCCGCTCTAGTCAACATTAGCTCCATTAAAAGCCGGGACACTCTGGCAAACTATATCATTTTTATTTCTGATTTAAGCGAACAGCAGCACCGGCAGGAAAAACTTCAATATCTTGCCTATTATGACTTATTAACGGGTTTACCTAACCGGACCCTTTTTAACGACCGATTAACAGTAGCTATTGATTTTGCAAAACGTAACAGCCTGCAACTTGCCATACTCTTCATTGACCTTGATAACTTCAAAGCCATTAATGATGAGCTAGGTCATCTTGCAGCAGATCAAATCCTGAAATGTGTTTCACACAGAATGAAAAAAGAAATCCGTGAGTCAGATACCATAGCCCGGTTTGGCGGTGATGAATTCATCATCATCCTTAACAACACCAAGGGAAAAACACAGGTAAAAGAGATTGCAGAAAAGCTGAAATCCATCATCTGCAGCCCAATCACAATCAATCAGCAGGTCATCAACGTAAATATCAGCATAGGCATTTCCTTGTATCCAGAACATGACAGCAGCAGCCAGGGATTACAGTATAAAGCGGATTTGGCGATGTATCGTGCAAAGCGGGCGCGCAGCCATGGGATTGATTTGTTTGATCCTGTCCAGGCTATTTTCCCGGCAATTGATACCTCTTTTGGGCTTGCGGGGTAACCTCAAAACAAACGGAAAAAAAATGAACAAAACTAAGAAAATAAATAAAGCAACAAAAAGAAAAAACCTTCATAATAACCATGGCGGCAAACCAGAAATGGGCGGCCACCTGTCATCGATGATCTATGCATGGATTCACCCCGAAACTAAAATCCTAATTCCAAAGAAGGGGAGTCGAAGCATGAAATTAATCGCCAAAACAATCTTAGCCCTGCCATTTGCATTACTCTATCTACCTTCCTTTGCCGATGAAACAGTCAGTACTCAAACACTTGATCAAAAAATCCAGGCGTTACAAAACCAATATGATCAGCAGCGGCGCAGTATGCAGATGCTTGAAATTCAAATTCAGCAGGTTGAGCAGGAGGCTCAGGCCCTGAATCCGCAGGAAGCCAAAAAGCAGAAAGCATCCAGCACTGAAAAAACATCCACATCTGGACAAACGCAGCCCAATCAACCTGTGCAACAGACCCAAAATAACGCTGAAGTTGTCAAGGAGCCACCAAAATCTCGTTCTGCTGAAACGGTTTATCAAGAACAGCATACCGACTTCAACAGGAAATTCTCTTTTGAGGCTGGACTCACTTATTCACGTTTTGACAGAAGGCAAATCGATCTTTCAGGGTTTCTTGCCCTTGATGCCATCTTCCTGGGCCATATTGCCGTCGATGACATCAAGTCGGATATCCTGACACTGGACCTGACCGGTCGCTATACTTTCACCCCAAGATCTCAAATCAGTGTTGATGCTCCTTTCCTTTGGCGCTCTACAGAGTACCTTTCAGGGGGATCAGGAAGCAGTGGGACAACCCTTCAAAGCGATCGCAACACTTCTCCATGGAAAGTAGGTGATGTAAGCATTGGGTATTATTACCAGGTGCTGCCAGAAACTGCTACCAGGCCAGATGTGGTATGGAATGCACAAGTCAAGTTTCCTACTGGCACGGATCCTTACGGCATCAAAATCATCACGGTGCCAGGTACAAGTGGCAACCTGCAGGTTCCACAAAGCCTGCCAACCGGAAACGGGCTTTATGCCGTTTCAACAGGACTCTCGCTAATCAAGACAGTCGATCCAGCTATCCTGTTCGCGGACATCAACATTTACCATACTTTTTCCCGGCATTTTCCGGATATTAGCACAACACCAGGAAATGTTGCTCCGGGAGATGTTCAGCTTGGAGATTCCATAGAAGGAGATATTGGTACGGCTTTTGCGCTTAATGACAAGATGAGCCTCAGTCTGTCCTATCAGGAACAAATTACAAAATCAGCAGAAACACGACTGGATGGACAAGCCTGGCAAGGAATTACGGGGTCGAGCGCCAATGCAGCAGTCCTAAACCTTGGCGCTACTTACGCCACTACTCCCAACAATGCCTTTGTTTTCAATCTGGGGGCCGGGCTTACTCCTGACGCACCAAATGTACTAGTCGGATTGAAAATCGTACATCAGTATTAAAAAAATACTTCTAGAATGCGCCGTGACTTCCCGCCACGGCGCAAATCACGGTAACCAGTAACAGTATCCATAAAATCACATGCATAATCCTAAGCCGTCGCCATGCCACCTCAGGATCACGCTGTACCAAGGCTTTCATTCGCCCGTGACCCAGGGGTTCGACAACAAAAAGAAATACTGTAAAAACAGTCCATGTAAACAGCATTAGATGAAGCCACCAGAATGATGGTTGAACAAGCCAATTCCACCCCCCCAGGATATGCATCATCCATAACCCGGATCCCCCTGCAAGCAATACCATAAGCCGTGCCTGCCTGACAAATCGTCTTTCTACCAGTGCGAATATTTTCAATCGCTGATCGAGTGATTCAAACGAAGTTGCAGGAGACAAGAGGATGCTGGTAACAAATGAAACACCGCCAATCCATAATATTACCGACACCACATGTACAACTCTTACCCAGGCAAAAAGATTCATCGCAATTTCCTGTAAGCTCCACCCTAATTATTTTTCTACACAAATTCAGGAGTATATATGAATAATATTCCTGTTATCCCCGGCTTTATTTCAAGTGGGTACAGACTGTCTTATGCGGGTATCATCACTCTTAAATATTTACAGATCATAAAGCAAGCCTGCCTTGAACAAATCAGCAAAATCTGGCTAGTCTTTTTTATCTGCTTTCTGAAGCAATTGGGAACGCAATAAATAAATACCCTGTTCTGGCCTATAGCCCTGGGTTGGCATACCTGACAGATCGTAACCACCGGTAAGCGCAATATCCCGTTGGGGGTTTCGGTTTTTCAGATATTCACGTTTCTGTGCTTCAGACAATCCCTGAATTGCCTCACTCTCTTTGTCTACCGACATCCAAATCTCCATACTAAAGTTCGCCCATTCAATTCAATCCCTTGTAAACCAGTATCATGAATACTAACATTACTGCAAGTCATCCATACATTCTTGCAGGAAGCCCAAAACCTGTTGAGTCCTAGTTTAAATAAAGATTACAACCTCATGAAAATCCAAGCCAGCTAACTCTATCAAAGGTGCAGAACAGATTTTCATCCATCTTGACCTCCCTGTATACAAAACACCCGCCTGATCCTTATCACACAACAGCAATAAAATCGAAATCAAGCAGCAAAAGAAAACCAGGCATTAAAACCTGAGATTTAAACCCATTGGTTTAGATCATACAATGTTGACTCAAATACTTTAATGATAACCAGCATCTTCTCTAACCTTGCCACGAAATACCCAGTATGACCAGCCAATGTACATCAGTATAACCGGCAATAAGAAAAGGGTACCAAGCAGAAGGAAAATTTGACTTTTCGGATCCGATGCAGCCTGCCAAAGGCTAATATCAGGCGGAAGAATATTAGGCCAGAGACTAATCCCAAGCCCTGCATAACACAAAACAAAAAGCCCGATTGAACAAAAAAACGGAGCCAGATCCCTTTTTTTACCAAGCGAATCCCAAAGCCACCATGCGATTAAAATCGTTAAAACAGGAACCGGCAGAAGATAAAGGAAATCAGGCCAGGAAAACCAGCGAATAGCAATCGATGGGCGCATGAAAGGGGTCCACAGACTCACCATAAGAATAAATACCATAACTCCTGCAAGACAAATTCTTGCCTTATTTTTCGCCCATTCCTGCAATGGTCCTTCCGTTTTAAGCACAATCCAGGTCGCACCCTGCAAAGCATATCCAAACAGCAATCCCACTCCTGTCAGTAATGAAAAAGGTGTCACCCAGGAAAATGTGGATCCGGCAAATTCTCGTCCTACAACCTTGAAACCTTCTATATAGGCCCCAAGAATAATACCTTGTGAAAAAGTTGCAACAATGGATCCGTAATTAAAAGCACGGCTCCAGAACGCCTTACGAACAGGTTCAATATTACGGAATTCAAACGCCACACCCCGAAATAACAAACCTAACAGCATAAAAAGGAAAGGAAAATACAAAGCAGGCAGAATAACGGAAAACGCCAGTGGAAAAGCAGCCAGTAAGGCAACACCACCCAGAACAAGCCAGGTTTCATTACCATCCCAGATTGGAGCAACCGAATGCATCATGAAATCCCGAGCCGATTCATCGGGTGCAAATGGGAAAAGAATACCTACCCCAAGATCGAAACCATCCATGAGCACATACATGAATACTCCAAGGCCAAGTATGGCAGCCCATATGGGAACCAGATCAATCATTATCAATCTCCTCATCATCGCTCACAGCCGATAGGGGCCGGGCTGGACGACCATAGGCCTCATGGCTTTCTGCAACGTGAAATTCCGGGCCGATACGAATCAGCCTCAAAAGCAGCCTGGTGCCCACTCCAAATACAAACAGATAGCAAAGTACGTAGGCGAGGAGCGAAACAACCACGTCCATTGTAGTGAGAGAGGGAGTAACTGCATCCTTTGTGCGCATCAATCCATATACGACCCATGGCTGGCGTCCGACCTCTGTTGTGACCCAGCCTGCCAGAACGGCAGCAAAACCTATCGGGGATGAATAAGTACATAACTTCAAAAACCAGCTGGTTTCATAAAGTTTTTTTCTTGCCTTAAGAAATAATCCCATTCCTACCAGGGCAAGCATGACAATGGCAATTCCAACCATGATGCGAAAAGAAAAAAATACGGGAACCACAGGGGGCCAATCCTGTCTTGGCCAGTTGGTAAGGCCCAGTACCACCCCATCGCTATGATGGGTAAGATAAAGGCTCGCAAGGCCTGGAATAGCAATCTCATCCCTGTTTGATGCAGTTGCAGGATCCGGAATCGCGAACAATACCGAAGCTGCATGGGTCTGTGTTTTCCATATTCCTTCTATCGCCGCAATTTTGGCGGGTTGATACTCATAGGTATTTACGCCCTGCATATCTCCCACAACAATCTGGAATGGAACCATAAAAGCAAGGAAAAACAAAGACATGTTAATCATGCTACGAGCTTCTTCTAAAAAACGCCCTCGGCGAAGATAATAGGCTGCTACTCCCAAAATCACAAAAGCTGTAGTGATGACAAAAGCTGAAACAGTATGAGTAAGACGATAAGGTAAAGAAGGATTGAAAATAAGCGCAAAAATATTACTTGGTACAAACCTGCCATCAACAATCTTATAGCCTGAAGGAGTTTGCATCCAGCTGTTAAGCGCCAGAATCCAGAATGAAGAAAGAAGGGTACCAAAGGCAACCATAAGGGCTGCAAACACATGAATACCTTCAGGCACCCGCTTCCGGCCAAACAATAGCACCCCGAGGAAACCCGCTTCTAAAAAAAAGGCCATCAGTCCTTCATAGCCCAGAAGCGGACCCATGATACTGGCTACCGCGTCAGAAAACCTGCTCCAGTTCGTACCAAACTGAAATGGCATGACAACACCAGATACGACACCCATCCCAAAGGATACGGCAAAAATACGAATCCAGAAGTCCGCGAGTCGACGGTAGACTGGTTTCCTGGTCAACCACCCCAAAACATCAAGGGTTGCAATATAGCAGGACAGTCCAACTGTAAATGCAGGTAAAAGTATATGAAATGAGATGACCCATGCAAACTGCAGGCGTGACAAAAACAGGGCATTCATTATCACCTCCGGCAAACAAACCAAATAAGTGTTTTACCAACAACGTATAGTTAAAGTAATACCAAACTATTATTAATGAGAGTTATTCCAGATCAAATGTACGACGAATACCACTTCGACGTACTGGTGTATTCCTGATAACATCCGAGAGACATTTTAGACCATAAAGCATAAAATCATTCCGTGCACGGCTTATTCCGGTATACAGCAAGGAGCGTGTCATAACAGGAGACATTTTTGCAGGTAAAAGCATCAGTACTGAATCAAATTCTGATCCCTGGCTTTTATGTATTGTCATAGACCAGGCTGTTTCATGGGGAGGCAGCCTTCCCGGAGAAAGCCAGCGGATAGCCCCATCAGATGCCTCGAAACAGACCCGCAACATACCCTCTCGATCTTTAAGGGTAATGCCTATATCACCATTTAACAGATGTAACGAAGCCTCATTCTGCAATATCATGATGGGACGTCCCGCGTAAAATCCACTTCTTGCAGCAATCTGGCCTGACTGAAATAAAATTTCCTCAATGGCTGCATTTGCACCCATCACTCCCACTTCACCTTCACGATGGGCACACAGCACTCTAAAACGGGAAAAGGCCCTGAATGCAGATAAAGCATCGCCTTGCAATATCACATCCGTATAATCTTTATAATTTTTCTGAATGATATTTTCAAGTACGTGCCAACCTTTCCATTCCATCGCAGCGACGTCAGGATAGGCTGGATCGTCGAGAATTGCTTTTACCTTGTCAAACTCTCCAGCATTAACTGCACGGCAAAGCTCACCAATTCCACTGTCTGCCTTGAAACGATAATTATGGCTCAAGGCAATATGGCATTGGGATAATGGGTTTGGATTGAATCCTGGATCCAGGGACTCTCCTGTCATGGCTAAAATATCAGCACGATGCTCTAGATCAAAACCACCTTCATCAGCGATTTCACCAAGCACTGCACCTGCTTCTACCGAAGCAAGCTGATTCCGATCACCCAAAAGTATTAGCCTTGAGGACGTGGGTAAAGCATCCATGACCCTGTACATAAGAGCCAGGTCAATCATGGATGCCTCATCAATAATCAGCACATCACAGTCCAATGGGTGTTCAGAATCATGAACAAAACCAGATCCATCCATACGGGCACCAAGCAGGCTATGCAAGGTCACTGCCTTATCAGGTATACCTGCTGGCAATATTCCGAATTTATCGGATTGCAAAAGTGAAGCACGAAGGGATTCCTGCATCCGACGGGCAGCTTTACCCGTTGGGGCAGCAAGCTTGATTCGCAAAGACGTGGCTGAAATGCGAAGCAACAGGACAATTATGCGCGCTAATGCACTTGTTTTGCCTGTACCCGGTCCTCCAGTCAGGATGCACAGATGTCTGGAAGCTGCTATAGCAGCAGCCACCTTCTGCATGTTGGGTAAAGGTCCATGAGAGACAAAAAGATCATCCAGGATTTCCCTGATGAGAACAGTATCAACATCGGACGTTATCTGGGAACGGGCAAAAATCAGGGATGCAAGGCGTTGTTCATAAAAATGATAACGATAAAAATAAAGGCAGTTTCTAGAATCAAGAATGAGCGGAGCGATTTGCCCCGGGATGCCAACAACACCACTACCACGCAATTTTTCAGCCCACTCATCAGTTGAGGGAAGCCCCTCTCCTGCCATTTGCAGATCAAAACAGGTATGACCATTTGCAAGCTTCTCGCACAAACACTTGATTGCGAGAGATAACCATGCTGATGGTTCTCGCGCCAGTTTCATGAAATAATCTGCCAGCGCCTCACCCAAAAATTCCATGGATGACTGATACATCAGACCGTTCCTTCATGGAAACATTGATCCAGACGTTCTATAAGCCTCTGGGAAGGCCGGGTCTTATATATCCCGGAATCACCATTGGCCTTTATCCCACGCAAAAACAGGTATTGAACCCCACCAAAGTGCGCTTCAAAATCATAGCTTTTTATACGCTGCGACAAATAGCGGTTCAATGCAACACAATAAATCAGATACTGCACTCCATAAGCATGCTCCACCATAGCCTGCTCAAGTTTTTCATCCCGATAAGCGATCAAATCATCTCCAAGCCAGTTGGACTTGTAATCAATAAGATAATAGCGCCCTCCCGCTTCATAAACCAGGTCAATATATCCTCTCATAAAACCCTGAAGAGTAACAAAATTGAGCGAACTGAACTGACGAAGGAGAATCGGCGTCATTCCTTCCGTATCTTTCAGGGCTCGGTAAAGACCCGGAGCACTAATTCGTCCAATGGGAAAATAAAAAGCCAATTCTGTTTGTTTACGAAACAAGGGTATCTCGCAAAGACGAACATCCGGTGTAATTTGCGCTTTGATCACATCCTGCACCATTTCCGCTATGACAGGCTGCCACCGTAAGTCAAAACCATGACCAGACAATGCCTGAACTACCATCTCACTAATTAGCTTGTCCTGGGTAAAATCCAGTTTCTCAAATATTTCATGTAGGCAGTTGCCTGCAATCGTACCCCGAGGAAAACTGAAAATCGTTTCCCCACAAGACTCCGGCATGATGGCAGCATCTTCTCCTGCATCATCCGGAGTTTCACTCAGGTAACTTTGAGTAAGCGATGAATAGCTTGCAACCCGATTCACCCCGGGCATTCGGCTACTAAAAATTCTCGCTCTGAAAATTACAGGTAATGCTGATACCTGTGGAACTGAAGAGAACGATGGTTCATCAAGTAAATGAATAATATTGGGTTTAGCTTTTTCAAATGCTAAAAGAGGTTCCCAGATAGCCTCTTCATCCAGTGAACGAACCATCTCATGATGCGCTGCAACCGTGACCTCCATGGGATAAAAAAGCCAGCTTAAGGCCGAATTGGCTATCTGGTTTACCCATCCCCATGCAATATAGGTACGGTAAGTCGCTCGAGTCAAGGCAACATAAAGATGCCTCATGGCTTCAGAAAAATTTTCCTCTTTAGCCTTTTCCTGAGCATGAAGCAGCTTCTGTGTTCCCAAATCCAAGACCGGCAAATCACCATCATGGTAAATGGGGTATTTTTCAGAATAATTCGAACCTGACCACAAAAAAGGGCAAAATACAATTGGATACTCAAGACCTTTGGAAGCGTGAATCGTTGCAATTTGAATCAGGTTTGCATCACTTTCAAGCTGAAGCAGGGTTTCCTTATCTCCGCCCATTTTCTTCTGTCTTGACAACCAGGACAAAATCTCAAATCCACCCTGCCCGGTTTTCCTGGATCTGATTTGTATGAGCTCAGCCAAATGACGAAAATTGGTCAGGCTACGCTCTCCATTTACCAGAGAAAGCAAATGGTAATCCACATCAAAACGACGCATAATCCGCTCAAACATCGGAATAAAACCGTTTTCACGCCATTGACGGTTATCCTCCACAAACTCTTCAATCATAGATTCAAAAGCACGTTCATCACGCGAAAGATCATCGATGTTCTGGGCTGTGTACCCGAGCATTGGTGTAGCCAAAGCTGCCCGCACGAATTTTTCATTCGTAGGATGTAGCACCGCTTTCAAGACTATTTCCAATATTACCGCCTCACTCGTTTCATAAACATTTTCCCTACCCCGCTGCGCACTCGGAATTCCAGCTGCCATCAAGGCTTTACGCATCTTTTCAGCCTGTGAGTGTTTGCCGACCAGAATAACCATATCACTTGCCACTAGAGGCCGATCACCTATTAAAGCATTGCCTTGCTGACCCAAGGTCAAAAGCCTTGCAATTTCCCTGACAGTGCTATCAATTGCGAGGCTCGATGCTTCATCAACTGACAGCCGATCCGGGTTTTTTCGCATCATGAAAACACGAAACGCACCAGGATCATCATTCCTGATATAAAGCGGGAGATGCTTATCAACAGCCCGTGCAGATTTATAAGGAATCGTATCAAAATAAAAGGGGTTTTTGGCACGAAGAAACAATTTATTCACTGCCTCAACATATTCTGGCACTGAACGATGGTTTACATCCAGGGTATGCACTCCACCCATTTCTTTTTTTGCTGCCAGATAGGTAAAAATATCTGCCCCACGAAAACTATAGATAGCCTGCTTAGGATCACCGACATAATAAAGTGTTGAATGATTCATTTTAAAAAGACGGCTGAATATTTTATACTGAATGGGATCCGTATCCTGAAACTCATCTATGAGTGCAGCACGATAACGATTACGGATTGACGAAGCCAGAACGTTTCCGACAGAGCCGGACAAGGCCTTTTCAAAATCAATCAGGCAATCAGAAAATGACCTGACTCCGTTTTCTGTCTTTTCCTTTTTCATTCGTTCACGTGTAAAATCAACGAGTTTTTGAAGCATCTGGCTACGCCAGACAGGAAAAACTACATCAAAGCCTGTCATCAAAGCTTCAATCGAAAGGAAGAAAGGATGTTCAGGCAAGACCTGTCCGGAACGTGTTCCAGCCAAAAGCGCAGAGGGAGTCAACTTAACCCAGTCTTCAGCTTCCTCCTTTTTGGGGAAACTTATATCACGGGCAAAAAAGATATCGCACATTTCATAAAGCTTGGTTCTTCGCTTCACACTATAGCTAGTGCTTTTCAGAATTCCACTATCGATGATCCTGATAATGTTTTCACGTTCTGCCTGCCACAACCTCTTGGCTTTAAGAAAATGATTTTCATACTCAGCCAGACAGGTTTCAATTGTACCTGCCAGCTTCGGCACATCCAGTCGAAGGTAGGGTTTTTCAAGACAGGGCCGAATAATAGCTTCCCAGGTTTCGGGACCTTCATTTATTTCTGCAAGCCAACGCACAAGCAAAGGAGGGAGGTTAACGACATATATCCGCCAGAAATCATCAACGGCCCGAACCCTATAATCAGTATCATCTTCTACAAAATCAGTTTCAAATGGCATGCCACTTATAAAAGAGAATTCGTTAAGACTCCTCTGGCAGAATGCATGAATCGTGTCCACAGCAGCTTCATCAAAATTTCTGAGCGCAACCAGCAGCCGTATCAATGCCTTTTCGCGCTGTTCTTCATTCAGGTTAGTAACAAGTGACATAAAGAAATTATCGGTTGGCTCAGCGCCCTGCAGAATCCGCTTTAAAACCTCAAGACGCTGGCGAATCCGGGAACGTAATTCTGCTGTTGCTGCCCGAGTGAATGTAACAACAAGTATTTGCTCTACAGAAAATCCCGCCTCAATAATCAATCGAACATAAAGTGCAGCTATGGTCCACGTTTTTCCAGTTCCGGCACTAGCTTCAATAAGATGATTACCTTCTATTGATATTCCAATTGGATCAAGCGTTGCCATTAACACCACCTATTTTAGAAGCACAGGCAATTAACGGTTCATAAATCCGTATCGCCCAGCTTTCAAATTCCTCATCAAGTGGATCACGCCCACGCCACGCGAGGTTGACATAAGGATCATCATGTTCTGCAGGGCCTTGTTGATATGCTTTTGGTTTAAACCGGCTGCGCGCAGCATTCCTTGCTGCATCAAGCCCTTGTCCTTCAAAAAGGATAGATGCGAACACAAACGAAGCCTCAGGAAAAAATGGCAAAAGACGACTGTGGCCAAAATGCCATGCAACAATCAGATCTTCAAGGAGTAATTCCGCATCATCCAGAGGAGTAAAATACCAAATCTCATTTTCACTCACATATCTACTAATCCGATCAATACCATTAGGTTTAATCAGATTGAGCAACAAATGATGAATCCAGATATGAAGCAGGCCTGAGGCCCTCCATCTGGAAGGTTGAGCCAGCAATAGGCCTGACTGGGTCAGAGGCTCTAATTGCCCAGCCAGAATAAGGGAAGATGAAACATGTCGGACAGGTAAAGAAGGGAGGATTTCCACACATCTGCCTACACTTCCTAGAAGTTTTTCGACTTCATTTTGCTTATTTTCATAATGATACAAACCTGTAACACCATGCGGCAGATACCCCAGTTCATGTGCAATTTTCAAAGTATCATCAGGAGATTGGCCGGAAAAGCTTGCATCAAGCTGCAATTTTTTCAGCTTGTATGCCTCTAACCCCTGGCAAATAAAGGGTTCACGTGAGTTGATTTCCTCATCATTACCACCCAGATCAAGTCCTAATCGTTTTTTAAGAAAACCTCTAGACGGGTTCCTTAAAAAGTTAGAAAACATTTTTAAATCTATCACAGGCGTTTCTTCAGCTTCCAAGAAATCAGAATCAGGTAGAGGATCCAGGGCTTCAAAAAATGGGGCGGCAATGCTTTCCTGATACTTGCCTGCGCATGCCCGACACATGGCTTCGGAATAGCTGTACAATTCATTCCCACCTGTAAAATACAGCGGTGAATAGCCCTTGAGTGGGTGCAGGATCGTGATCGATTTCGCTACATCCTTACTCGTTGAACAGACTTGCTCAAGGGTATCCAGAAATTCACTGACGATAGCTGAAGGAGGAATGATACTATTGTCACGAATATCCCGACCAACGTAGCTTATGTAAAACTGTTCTCTTGCAGAAGCAATTGCCTCTAGAAACAGATACCGATCATCATCCCGACGTGAGCGATCTCCCATTTGCCGGGATTTAAGGGTCAAATCAAAATCAGGCGCCTTGTCTTTACGTGGATAACTCCCGTCATTAAGACCGATTAGACAAACAACCTTAAAGGGAACCGTTCGCATTGGCACCATAGAACAGAAAGTCACGCCTCCACCCATGAAGCCATCTGTTTCAAAAACAGAAAGCCGTGTCTTCATGGCTTCGCGAACCAAAGCAAGAGATATTTCCCCATCATAACCTGCAATTCTTGCTGACTCTGAAAAACCATCTATGGCTCTATAAAGTTGATCAATTGCGTGTTTTTCTTCACCAAAGCCATCAAAAAAAGTCTTGAGTAATTCATGCAAAGCCTGTTGCCAGCCTGCAACTGTCCGCTTCTGGACAAGGTTTTGTCTCCAGAAAGACAGTTTCTCGATAAATGAGCAAAGCTGACCTAAACGATGGGCATCATGACCTTCAATATCCCGAAATGGTAATCGTGACGCATAAAGGGAATCAACTGGCAAGGCAAAACCCAAAAGCAGGCGCTCAATACCAAAACGCCAGGTATGTTCATCACTACCTGGCAATCCCAGATCAGCCCGGTTCCTGGCATCTAACCCCCAGCAGATATGAGTTGATTTAAGCCACCTTTCTATCTGATCACAGTCTGCACGGTCCAGATCGAATTTATCGGATATAGCCCGTGTTTCAAACAAGGCCAATACTTTTTCAACCTCAAATCGTTGCTGTGGTAATTGCAGGAACCAGAAAAAATTCTCAATGATTCTACTTTCCCCAACAGGAACCTTATCCGCTATGGTATAGGGAAATTTATGGTTTGCTGGGGCATTACCGAATACCGCTTCAATATATGGAGCATATATTTCAATATCAGGAGTCATAACAACAATATCTGCAGGGCCAATACCCTTGTGCTCAACACAATCAAGTAATGCATTATGCAGGACTTCAATCTCACGCATAGGGCTGTGGCAGATATGCAGCCGTATCGAATCATCTGATGGTTCAAACGTATATCCATCCAAATGACCTAAATCACCTAGAATGCTATTCTGCAAAGAAGTAAGCAAGGTTTGCGCTTTAGATTGTACAAACACATCAGTGTCTGTTCCGTTTGCATCAAGTAAAAAATCAAGGAATTCTCTTCCCTGCCGACCAAGTGAGGATAAAAGCGGATTTCCATTATGTAAACCAGTTCCCTCTGATAACGACCTGATGGCATGGGTTGAACCAAAATGCCCCCCCCAGTATTCGCGAGACGGATCAAGAACAAACCAGTAGACTTCAATGCGTTGACTCAACGCTTTAAAAAGCTGTATAAAAACCGGGGGCAAGGAAGAAATTCCAAAAACATGTACACATTGTGGCCAACTACCCGATCTAGCTTCTTCTACAAACCTAATGAATTCCTGGGCCAGTATTGCGCGGTGTTTTCCTGGAGTAGCCTGTGAAAGATGGCGCCATAGGAGAGCCTGCCAATCCTCTCCCATACCATTTTCCCAATCAAGAAGCATATCCGGACGATAGACAAGATATTTATCATAGGTATTTGCAATTCTCGAAGCAAGTGCTTGATATTTTGCATCATCCGCCCCTTTTAACCAAGTAAAAAGGGGTGAATGTGCGGCATCTTCAGGTAATTTTTCAAGGTAGCTCAAAATTGGCCAGGTCAAAACATCAGGATCATAATAAGAACGCAGTGGCGCATCTTCCAGAAATGATTCGAACAGTTCCCATACCCATGAAGCCACAAATGGCGTTCGTATATTTGCACAGATCCCGTTTTTAGCTGCAAGCTGCAACATCAGCCAATGCCCCATGCCCGAGCTTTGCACTATGATATCTTGCTTTTCTAGCGGATTACCGCCCGGAATTGCAACAAAAGTTGCCAGCACATCAGCCAGGATTTCCAAACGATTACTTCGTATAATATTAAGCATGAAGAAAGAATCGTATCTGACACTGTCCCATTACCATTTTCCCTAAAATGCAGTACAAAAAAACTCCGCCAAAAAAATGGGAATATTGCAAGCTTAACGGAGATAACCTATTTCATGAAACGCCCTATCAGAATTTCCAGTTATTTCAAGTATCCATAAAAATCAGAAACAATTGATATTTTGACTTTGATAAGACCATTATTTACTTCAGCGAGCCAAAAGACTCGGTAATCCCCCCATTTTTAGTTGGGGTCAGAAGTAGAGCTACGCGACCATGGCCAGCCGCTGTTTCGGTGTCATCCCGCCCAAGGCCATGTGTGGGCGGTCATGATTGTAATCATACATCCACCGCGTGGCAAACATCTGAACTTCA
>JAGWIG010000130.1 GCA_028873515.1 Pseudomonadota bacterium
TATTTTCGTCTTAACGCATTTCATATTCATATACCCCCGTTACGTGAAATGCGTGAAGACATCCCAGCACTAATTACATTTCTGTTACAAAGCGTTACAAGTAAAACTACGACAGCTTATCACAAATTTATAGACCCTTTCGTTGAGAAGATATTGATAGCTTACGAGTGGCCTGGAAACGTCAGGGAACTGAAAAATGTTCTGGAGCATTCATCCATTCTTGCAGATGGGAACAATATCTCCGTAGAAGATCTTCCGCCTGAAATTGGAAAAATCCACAACACCAAGATAATAAATAATGAAATCAATTCATCAAATGGCGATCTTCGTCACATGATTCATCAATTTGAACTTTCAGTATTAACGAAAGCTGTTGAGGAAGCCAGTGGCGATCGACGCCTCGCTGCACAAAGGCTGGGAATTGGTTTGTCTTCCCTTTATAGAAAACTTGAAGAATTGGAGCAAAGAGATTCGCATTCAATATGAATAAACAGGTATCAATGCATCTCCAAGAAAAAGCTGGGATTTGCAATGGATTTAATGTTGTTCCTGTTTTACAGGCTTATCTTTTGACTAGCCGAAGGAAGCATTAGCGTTGAACGTTTTAACAGGAAGCAATGGGTTTTTAATATGTAGTATTTACAAAGAGGACACCATGAAAAAAAAACTTTGGATATCGATTGGGGTACTGATTACGGCATTTTCTTTACAGGCAAATGCAGCAACTTATCTTAACCAGACTGATGCTGACAAACTATCTAATTATATTAATCATAATAGTTTGGCGTGCATGTCCTGTCATGCGATTAATCAAAAAACTGTTGGTCCAGCGTTTATAGACATATCCAGAAGATATAAAAACAACCCCCAAACCTTATCCAGACTAACGCTCCATATCGCGAATGGTAGCACTGGCGTCTGGGGGTCCATGAATATGCCCTCAAATATGGCGACTGAGGCGCAAGCCAAAACTCTCAGTAGGTTAATTTTAAATTTAATAAAAAAATGATCCCCTCCAAACGAATTGACTTGGCATGGATTTGAGATTCAAGGCCAACAAACTTGGCAGAAAAAAGTTTGTTTAAGCGCCACAAAATCCAGATAGGCCGATTTATCTGGTATTGGAGGTTATGAAATTGAGGGTTTTTATTATCCTCACTGAGTTTTTCTAAAATTCAAACCTAATCACAAAATTCTGGAGGCAATATGAAAGGTATATGTCTGGAAGTGTACATGTCTGAATTCACAACTCGGGGAAATACAACCCAGTATCAATGGCTGCTAGAAAGTGCTGGACGTATGGGATTGAGTGGTGGAACAGCTTTTAAAACCTTAGCAGGCTTTGGACGCGATCAAGTGCACAGAAAAATTTTTCACCAGGTATTAATCACCTCCAACGTTCCAGTTATTGTCCAGTTTATCGGCACTGAGACAGACATCGATCGTGTAGTCAACCTATTGGTAAAAGAGAAAATTAGCGTTTTTTTTACGAAATTGCCTATTGAATATGAAATCCTTGAAGGTGCCTACTAACCTACCTGTTCATGCCCGGTCCAGAAGATCGGGCATTATCTTTTAACTAATCTGGATATTTCAATAAATCAGCCCAATCCTATATAAGTCTCATAATTCTCAATTTTGCAAATTAATCTCTTTTCTTCCCGCTTTTTAGAAAAGCAAAAATATACATATTAATCATAATATTAACAAACAATATAAAAGTTTAAATAAGTAGATAATTTTTATATTTGAGAAGCCAACGTTTTTTAAATTATATAACATATTGAAAATATTAACTATTTATATTGGCACATTACTTGCTTTAGACAAGATGTCGTATTGGCATATAAAACATTCAAAGGGGAAATAAAAATGGTAGCCATCCCATACGCAAAAAAATTAACGGTTTTATTCATCAGCCTGTCAGGAGTCGGCATCTCGATAACTGCACAAGCTGTTCCCAGTTTTTCAAGACAGACAGGTTTGGCCTGTATGGCCTGTCACACCCAGTTTCCTGAACTAACACCATTCGGGCGCCGTTTTAAACTGGATGGTTATGTTATGGATAGCACCAAACAAATCAAAACAAGCGCACTTTCAAAGAATGATTTGCTGGTACTCAACCAGATCCCTCCCCTTTCCTTGATGTTCCAGGCGTCCGTAACACGTACCAGCAAAGCCCTGCCGGATAGCGCCGTTGCAGGGGCCCTTGCACAAAATGGCCAAGTCCAGTTCCCCCAGCAAGTCAGCCTGTTCTATGCGGGTCGAATTGCCCCCAAAATGGGAGCGTTCATCCAAATGACCTATGATGCCGGTTCCGGGAGCTGGGGTATGGACAATACGGACATCCGTTTTGCGGATCGCTACCAGAACCCACTTGCTCAAAATAATTCCCTGGTCTGGGGCTTTACCCTCAACAATAACCCGAGCGTTCAGGATGTCTGGAACAGCACGCCGGCCTGGGGCTTCCCATATGGATCTGGTTCCGCAGCCCCGGGCTCCATTGCCTCACCTCTGCTTGACGGAACCCTCGCTGGAGACGTCGGTGGACTGGGTGCCTATGTCTGGTGGAACAACTGGCTCTATGCAGAAATTACCGGCTACCGTACCGCCCGCCAGGGGGCTCTTGGCCCTACTGGTCAAGGCCCCCTTGACAGTGAAAACTCAGGCGTCATTAGCGGACTGTCTCCTTACTGGAGAATCGCCGCCGAAAAGGATTGGGGACCCAATGCTTTGGAAGCCGGCCTCTTCGGCATGGATACCAAACTTCTTCCCGGCGGAGGTGTTGCGCTTGACGGGCCAACTGACAATTTCAACGATGTCGGCTTTGATACCCAGTACCAATGGCTTACCGATAACCAGGATGTTACCCTGCAAGGCCGCTACATTCACGAAAGCCAGACACTCAATGCTGCGTTTGCCAACGGCAGCTCATCCAACCTGGATGACAAGCTTAATGAGCTCCGCCTGACCGCTTCCTATCTTTTTGATCACCAGATTGGCGGGTCTTTTGGTTTCTTCAACACAACTGGTACGACCGATGCAGGCCTGTATCCAGGAGGATCTGCCTACTCAGGCAGTACAAACAACAGCCCAGATACGCGAGGCTATGTCGCGGAACTGGATTACCTGCCATGGCTCAATACCAAACTATCGCTCCAGTACACCATGTATACAAAATTCAATGGTGGATCGAGCAACTATGACGGGCTAGGCAGAAATGCGTCTGACAACAATACGCTCTACCTGCTTGGCTGGTTTAACTTCTAACTAAAATGGGGTGTAAATATACATTTTTCTCGTATCACATATGAACCGATTCTAAGGCTTAAACAGTACTGTAGCCCGTGGAGCTGGAATTATTAAAACCTAAGAATTTCTCTATGGCAAGCCTATTCTCCATTCTTCTTGAAAGAAAAGTAGGCAAACAAGAATTCCCATGGCGGTTCTGCGTATGTATGAATAGAGACTTAAAGAAATTGTTTAACGGGCCGACTCCTTATTCTCCCCTGGCCTATATAAGTCCCCAGGGAGTCGGCTCCTTTTTTTCATCGTAGCGCGCGTATTCCACGTGAATGCATCTTTACCATGACCCAATAACAGGGCGTTAATGAAGTCACAAGCCGCCTTGCAGAAAAAATACCAGATATCATGATGGTTGCAAGCACACAGAACATAAAGATCTCGAAATACCCAAACATTACCACTGAACCGCCCCGGGTTTGAACTGACCCCCAAGAGTTGGACACAATCCTGGAGGTATCATGAGGACGTTCGACGTCAGGTTCAAAAAGAAAGTGGTCCGGGAGTATCTTTCTGGCAAGGGAGGATACAAAATCCTCGCCGCCAGGTACGACATCGCTGACAGCCTGATCAGGAGATGGGTCGGGGCATATCAGCATC
>JAGWIG010000131.1 GCA_028873515.1 Pseudomonadota bacterium
CAATCGCGGCCTTTACTTTTTTGTCGTATGGCGGGCTGCTTCTGCACCAGGCGTAGACAGAGCTATGCGCGACACCAGCGATCCTGGCTGCGGCACTGATCGACGGATATCGGCGCAGCGCACGCAATACCGCGCGTTTACGCGCCTCCGTTACGGACCTTGCTACCAATTAACACCTTGCCAGCGCATCGCGCCAAACATTTGGCGCATCCGAAAAGCGCCTCAATAATGTTTTTTCGCGTAAATGACGTGATATTGCGGCAACGCAGGCGGCTAAATCCGTTTGCGTCAGCCACAATCCATAAGATTCATACTTAACAGTGCTTACTCGGGCCGCTGAGCACACCGCCAAGCAATCCGTACCACCCATGATACACACAGGCACGTCGTACGCGCGGCGCTGGCGGCTTGCATTAGCGAGCGGAACAAAAACGCCTGAGCATCCGTCAATCGCCAAAACGGCGTAGAGCGCCGATGCCTTCGTAACGATCTCGCCAGGACGCATTTTAAACCGGGATTTATGGGGGAATTGCCGAATTATCAGCAATTTCATTTTTTATACAAAACCCCGGCGCGCCGTGTCAAGCGACTTGTATGCGCTTGTTTTTGTTGTGTTTTTTTAAAGTGGGGATTCTGGCGCAAAAAACCATGACGAATTCCCACTTTTCAACATCCCCTGAATCCGCCTCGCCGCGCATAACACCTACCCCGGCGAATTCCGCTTTTTAGCCCCAGACCCGTAACCAATCGCCAAAACGACGCGCTTTTTAACCGCTGCATCGATGCGCCTTGAGAATGCCTCCATTGTCTCGTCGTCGCCGGGCAGCAACCCGCACACAATCGCTACGTCGCACACGCGGTGTGCCTGCACGCAAGCGGAGATGACGATTTCGCGCTCTTTTTTGCTCATCCTCGCGTCCGACAAGCGTATGAAGGTGGCCGCCATTGCGCGCCGGTCGTATATCTGCAAACCGCCGTCAGAATGCTCCGACTCAAACTCAGGCTTGCCTGGCTTTGCCCCCTGCACGCGCTCTAAGTCGAGGCAATAGCGGCTCACCCACTGCCACTCCTCAATCGTGATTTTGTCCGATTTAACGAGCCGGTCGTGCATTCCAACGCGCCGTGATACCGGCAAAATAGCCGTGTTTCGAGGCGGCTGAATCACCTCAATATGCGCGTGTAAAGCCGCCTCTCGGGACGGCCCGATATTGGATTGTTCCATGACTTTTCTACGGTTTTTCAAAGTTTTATCTCCCGCGCGCGTGGGTGGTGTTAGTTTTGTTAGCTATTTTTCCACTCTCAACCATTTTCAGCCTATCCTTAACATCTTGTTTTTTCAGGATACTCTCAAGTGCCCAGATGGGGCATATTCCCGCGACATCGCACCACGCGGCGAATGATTTACTGGTCGGCTGCAAAAATTCCGTGGCACTTTCGGCCTTATTTTTCCAGGCGTTTATGTCGCAAAACTCAGCATCTGCAATGTTATAACATATCATTATTCCGCCCTTTATTCTCAATTTTGATACAAATACGACATGCCATTTCCCGGCGTTTTGAAGCTCGCTGAGTGCTGCTTATTGCCAGGATACAGTTGGGGGCGCATTTTTGTGCGAAGGGCATCAGGCGTGCCGCATTTCGCTGGGAAAGTAGCAATCGCTTGATCTATCCCTCATAATCCGCCAACACCGCAGCCCAGTCCGGCCTCATAATCGCGCCGCTCTGCCGAGCCGCTAAGGCGAGCTGTAGGGGCGTCAGGTATTTTGGCTCAGGTCGATTGGCTTCGGGCATCACGCGGCAGTCCCGCGCCATCTCGGCCTTAAGCGCGGCCACTTTCTGCGCCACTACAGCCGCCGTCTGCTTGCGCTCCTCTGGCGTCATGGGCTTCGCTGGCGCCAGCGCCGGGAACTGCGGCCCAGTGTAGCCATTCCTGGCATCGTAAGGCAGGCTAGCCCTCTGAGCCTCGCCCAGCACGCGGGAAATGTCCGCGAAGGTGGGCACACTGGTGCGCCGGTCACACGTAGCCGCGGCATCGAGGGTCTGCCGGGTGTACAGCGTGTCGTCTGGCGGCAGCATTGGCAGCATGTCCACGAACGCCCGGGCGGCCGTTTCGGGGTCCATGGGCGACGTCAGCTTGGCCAGCATCGCACACCATTCGCGCTTGGGTCGGGTAATCATTGGAGCCTCGCCCAACGCGGATCAGGTTCAAAATTTTCAGGATCGAGCAGCCCCGCAGCGCGCAAAACAGGATCACCGGTCTGCTGCTGGTCAAGCCATCGCTCGCCGTTCAGCCAGGTGGTGGGGTGAGGCTGGAAACGCTCTCGCGGGTCGAAACGCTGAGCGAGCATGGCGGCGATGATGGCATCGGGTTCGGCCTTGCGGATGGCCGCCTGCCACGCTCGCCGGGCTTGGCCCTTGCCGACCTTGCGAGGGAAGCCAGCCCAGAACCTCTCAAAATCCGGATCACCAGCACACTCACCGCGCCTGCCTGGCGGTTTCGGAGGCGGCTCGTCTTCTGGATCGATGTTGAATTCAGCGGCACCCGGCCAGACGGGAACGGTTTGGGGGTTTGGGGGTGTTTCTGAACGTAGTGAAGAAACTGGTATAGGTGAAGGTGAAGGTGCATCGGTTTGTGATGACGCTTGCGACACTTTTGCTAATGGCTTTGCTATAGCTTTGCCATCCAAGTTGCTATCCCCGTTTCCATCACCTCCTCCTTTGTTTGGCTTCTTCTTGCCATCCTTTCCCCATCGTTTTTCAGCCCCATCTTTACCGGCTTTGGATCGCTTGTCAGTCAAGCTCTCCGCATATTCTCGCTCTGCAACGGCGCGCTTCTGGATGAGTTTGCCATCCTGCTCGGAGAAGAATAGCTTGATAACTGGCCAAACAGAGCGCTTCCAGACTGCCCAATCACACCGAGCTATGGACGCGAGCTGCGATTCGTCTAGCGGCACATGGCCGGCGCGCCAATGGTGCATCAGGAGCAGCATATAAGCTCCATGCTGCTGGGCATTGAGGTGCATAGTATCTGCCAAATAATCAGCTATGTGAAGCGGCATCCATACGTCAGCTTTGCTCATCGCCCTCTCTCCCTGATAATATTCCAGCAAATTCCACAGAAATATTTGAAGACCCGATCTGTGTCGTGAGACCAACGAGCGCAGGCATTCTCCATGGCAGTTGCTACGGTAGGCGCGTCCAGTTTTTCGATGAATTGGCGAACGCTTATGCGGCCCTTATCGTTCAGGCGATATCCTGGAACGAAATACTTATAAATATCGTCGACTATGTCTATTTCTCTATCAACCCTCTGTTTTTTCATTGCGAGGATTTCGTAATATCCGCGAAGCTGCTCCTCCCTCTCGGCAATCTGCTCAGCCTGCTCCTTCAACCCAGATATCGGCCTGCATGATGTGTTAATGCGCCGATTGCCCTTGCCACGATTGCAGTCAAAACAGGCCGTGACACGATTATCTAGTTCGTCGCCACCTCCATCTGCCACGGGATGAATATGATCAACCTCAAGCGTGATGCTTGGCGGGTGCGCGCCGCAATATTGGCAAATGAAGCTATCCCGCTTGAATATCTCAAATCTAGATTTTTTTGATATTGATCTAGTCACCGGCATATTCCTCCGCTTTGGCCCGGCACTCCGGGCAGATATCAACCCATGGGTCACGCTGCTGGCAGGATTCGCACAGGCGCTGTTGAGGGAAGTTGGCGATAAGCGAAGCGCGGATGCGCTGGCGCTGCATTTCCTCGGCCTGTTCTCGCTGACGCATGGTAGGACGCTTCATACGCGCACCTCCATCACTCTGCGTTCAGATGTAATCCACAATCGATCAGCCTTGGCCAGTCTGGAAATCACCTGCAAAACAGCCTCC
>JAGWIG010000132.1 GCA_028873515.1 Pseudomonadota bacterium
CCTTGACCTGGATACCTCAGGACGACCAGCAGCCAAAACCGCCTGCCGTTTAAATTCTTCCGTATACTTCCTTCTTGTGTTTCCCATTTAACACCTCCATAACAATCTTCTCATCGAATGGAAGTGTCCGCAAATTTAGGGGAAGGCCATCTGTATGCCGCCACATGCGCGGCTTAGAAAAATACCAAATTCGACACAAAATTACTTTGAATCAATGGGATGGGTGCTTCCTTCGTTTCAAGTGGTTGAACAGCCCTTCCATTCTGGCACATCAGTGCCTTCTCGGGGGGGGCGTCCATCCCATTGGTTCACTTTCATTAATATGGATATCTGGTATCGTTGTTCCTGGGTAAGCTATGTATAGCATTTCGTTGGCCCCCCTCATTCTTGCCGGAACGAAAAACACAAATGCTAACGCAGCTTGCCCTCTATTCTGAAACATGAGTTGCATTTACAACTTGAATTCACGTAAGTATTTTCAGTTTTACAATTACCAGCCGCATGCAAACTTGAAAACTCTATGCCAAGTTGGTTGAACACATTAACTATCTGCCAGGCGGCTCAAATCACCAGTACGTTTGCTCAAAGTGAGACGGAAGAGTAGGCGCATCCGTCGTTGAACTGCTTTGTGGGATTGTCAGCGCCTTGAGGCTAAGGTCGAGCGATTGCGAAATATCGCTGCCAAGGAAAAACAGATGACAAAGCGCGTGAAAATAAACATTGAATTTCAGCGGCACCAGCGTGAACCTGAAACAGCAATGCGCCGATCGGCGCATTTTGGCTGACCATGCCTGGCCTGGAATAATAAACTAGAATATAAAAATAAATTTACTTTTCGTAATAAAAGTACATAATATGTTATTATTTTAGTAACGAGGATCACCATGTTACTCGAATTCAGGATTCGAAATTACCGTTCAATTCGTGATGAGGTTGTCATCAGCTTTGTTGCGTCGCGAGATAAAAAGCTGGCCGATACGCATCTGGTTTCTACTGGCATCACGAGCTTGCCTCATGTAGTACGCAGTGCCGCAGTCTATGGCCCCAATGCCAGTGGCAAATCTACGCTGCTGCTTGCACTGCACTACATGTGCTCTGTCGTTGCCGAATCAGCAACCATAATCCAGCCTGGCCAGACCTTTAATGTGCAGCCGTTTCGCCTGGATGCGGAATATGCCAGGCAGCCCACCGAATTTGAAATTACCTTCCTGCTGGGTGGGGTGAGGCATCAATATGGTTTTAGTCTGACACCGGAAAGAATTGTAAATGAATGGCTGCTCGTATATCGCTCATCAAAGCCGCAACAATGGTTTAGTCGCAGTTTTGATGAGAAAAAACAGGGATCGGTTTACGAATTCAGCACTCACCTGACCGGTCCGCGCAAGCTCTGGCAGGAAACGACGCGTCCTAATGCCTTGTTCCTTTCCACCGCAGCACAGCTTAACAGCGAGTTGCTGGGACCAATATTCCGTTGGCTAGTTGAGCAGCCCATATATTTTGGTGCGGGTTTGTCACCGTTACCCGATTTAACTACCCAGTTGCTCCAGACTGAAATTGGAAAGCAGGCGGTGCGTGAGTTTCTTGTCTCGGCAGACATCAGCATCAGCGATGTAGTGAGTATGTCACGTCCAGGTTTTCAGCAACGAATCCAGCTTGGCCCAGATGGGGCAAAATTTTCTCGTGAAGAGCGGGAAATACTCATGCCGCAGTTTGTCCATAAGACTAAACATGGTTCTGCAATCTTTGAGTTACACGAAGAATCCCAGGGAACACAGCGTTTGTATGCCTTGATTGCCCCTGTGCTGGATGTGCTTAAGAAGGGTCGCTTGCTGATTGTGGATGAACTGGACAGTAGCTTGCATCCATTGCTGGTTCGCCGTTTGGTGCAAATGTTCCACCAGTCGCAGCTTAATCCGATGGGCGCACAACTGTTTTTCAGCACCCATGACACTTCACTGCTTGACCGCACCCTGTTCCGGCGTGATCAAATCTGGTTCACTGAGAAAGACCAGGATCAAGCCACACGCCTGTATCCGCTCTCTGACTTCAGCCCACGCGAAACAGAGGCTTGGGAAAAGGGGTATTTGATTGGCCGTTACGGTGCTGTGCCATTCTTTGATGAACCCATACAGCCTATTCAGGCAGCAGGCTGATGGGTTTTGGCTGCATGGGAAAAGATAACCAGCCCAAAGTTCGGCAGAGCGCACAACTTGCCCGCAAGGTAGGCCGTCGTGCGGGCTATGACCGGATTCTTATCGTTACTGAGGGGAGCAAGACCGAACCTTTGTATCTTGGCGAAATCCGCAAGGAGTTTCGCCTGCAAACCGCCAATGTACAGGTGCAACACAGCCAACTGGGCACCTCCCCGATCCAGGTCGTAGAATATGCTGAACATCTTTTTGTGAATGGCGATAGAGCCAGAAACATCCAGCCACGTGTTTTTGAGCAAGTGCATGCCGTGTTCGACCGCGACGACCATGAAAGCTATCATGATGCCTTGGCCAAGGCGGCTGCATTGAATGGTAGATTGCTTAACGACGTAAAGCAAAAAGTGAAGTTTCTGGCTATTACTTCTGTACCATGCTTTGAGTTATGGCTGTTGCTACATTTTGAGGATGTACTTGCGCCATTACATCGCACCGATGTTTACAGGTGTTTGCGCCAATATCTGATTGACTATGACAAAGGCCTGACTGGTCATTATGCGCAAACATGCCAACACCTGGATGTTGCCACACAACGCGCCAAACGTCTCGCTGAACGAACCACAGCTTATGACGGTGTTGAATCCTTTACCGACATGCATCGTTTAGTACATTTGCTCACCACGCTTAAAACCTGAATTTTGAAAGATTACTATGCAGAAGATCGAAGCCGCCAGTCCTGAAGCCCAGTCCGCCAGCTTCATAGGGAAGAGCATTATACGGCCCAAGAAGTTTTTCCTGAGCTGTTGACTGAATTCCCCAATGGTGTAGTTATCAATGTGGATGTGCTTAAGCAATTGGTGGGTGATATAGTAATGAAAGGTTGATCGACAGATATAGGTTATCAAGAAATGGGAACTATAGGGTAAAGCATCACTTTTGCCTTAATCAGAAAATGGCGTTGAAACGTAAGGTAACCTGCATATCGAACTATGAACGTTGGATGTCTGGTTCATTAACTCGGTTATGAATTTAGCGTAGGAATTTTGTAACAACAGCGGCACTAATTGCTGCCTGGTAAGGCTATTTGTGGCTAATATTTAAAATTGCAGGCGTCGTAAGTGACTGATATTAAAAGCACCAGAAAGAAAATTTAGCCCTACGAACCAGGGGGTCGTGGGTTCAAATCCTGCCGGGCGCGCCATAAAATCAATGGGTTAGGTGATATCTGCCTGGCCCATTTCCGCTCCCTGCGCGACTTTTGCGCGACCTCAGCCATAAGCCACCTTCAGCACCGTCTGGATTTCATGGCGTTTGATGGTGCGATTGGCCAGTTCCACCAGTCTCTCCACGTCTGCCGCCGCATAGTGCTCAGGCATGGGAGTTGTGCATGTCCGAGCAATACCGATTGATCCTCCTTCGCGACTCCCGCTGCTCTATGCCTTGTTGCAAACGTGTGCCGCAGGTCATGCACCCGGATAGGAATAATCCCGCCCTGTCCCGGGCTGCCTGCCATCCCGAGTTGTTCATCATGCTAATCCGATGCCCTTGCTGTCAACATTAGCCGAAAAGGGACCCACTTTGGTGTTAGGTCATCAATTGAAAAGGGGGCCACCTGTTCAATTTTTCTGCTCCGTTTCCTGATGGAGTAGACCTGCCTTGTGTTTTTGTCAATGGTAAGTTAATAATCCCCAAAAGTTGCAAAGTAACAATCCCCGGT
>JAGWIG010000133.1 GCA_028873515.1 Pseudomonadota bacterium
GACCTATATTCCAATCTGGCCCCCAATTATTCCTTCATGCTCGGACAAGGTTTGGGAGCGGTCCAAAACCTGGATAATTCTACCGGAAGTCTGGTTAGCGGCAATACCTTGCGTGACATTAACAATTATGCACAGGATTATGCCGGAAACGCCTACCAGAATGCTTTCAACAACTATACGACCAACCAGTCCAACATCTTTAACCGTCTGGCCACCATTGCCGGACTAGGCCAAGGAGCCAACCAGATTACGGCGAATTCCGGCACGACTTTAGGAACAGGAATTGCTGGCACCCAGCAAGCCGCAGGAGCCGCGCAAGCCGCAGGAACGGTCGGTTCCATGAATGCTTTGACGGGTGGATTGAACAATGCAATGGGTTGGTATGCAACCCCAGATATGATGAAATTGTTTCAATAGAGGATAATCATGGACAATACCGTAGCATTAAACATTAAGACGCCTACGATGCAACAGGCTCTCCAGCCCTTATCCTCCATCATGAATCTGGCTGCAACCGCCGCGGCCATTCGCGGTCAGAATATTTCGAATGTCGCCAACCAGCAGAACTTGAACGAACTGAACAATGTCCGGGCATGGTCCCAGAATCCTGCCAATTTAAAAAACGTGACCAATCCAGACGGAACCTTTAACCAACAAGCTTTCTTGCAAGCCATCAGTCCTCTGGCTCCTACCAAAGGTCCTGAACTGGTTCAACATTTCATTGATGCCCAAAAAGCCGGTACCGCTGCCATCCAGGCCAAGCAGAACTTGACGGATTCGACCAAATCCGCTATCGGGACGTTATTCAGTTCCTTGGCCAACAATCCCGGACTCAATCCGGCTATGGTGGCGTCCGCAGCACAGAACCTCAAGGAAATGTATCCGAATGCGGCCCCGATGATTGATTATCAGATGAAATACGGGATTGGTCCCAATCTTGGCAATCCCCAAGCCTTGAAGCAATCGTTGCTGAATGTAGGCTTGGCCGCGATGCCCACCAATACCCAGATAGGAGCCATTACGCCAGCTATGGTCAACACGGGAGGCTCGTTACAAAATATTAACCCCGCATCAAATGCCTCATCTATTCCTTTGACCGTGGCTCCTTCGCAGATGCAGACTCTAGCCTTCGATGCAAAAAATAATCCAATTGTCACCACCAAAAATCCGCAAGGGGAAATCACCAATGTCAGCGGTGCACCGGTTAATGGCCAACCTCCTGTTGCGCCGCAGGTCATCCCACAAGGCGAAACACCGGCGACCTTCCTGGCTTTGGAAAACCTGCGTAACGAAAGCAATACCGCGGCCGCAGCCGTTCCCCAGATTCATTTCAATAACCAGCAGATATTGTCCATCCTTCAAGGCAACAAAGGGGATTTGGAACATATTACAGGACCTCTTGCGGCCCCATTAGCCAAACTCGAAGCGTCCTTACCCGGAAGTCCTGAATTTGCTGACAGTTTCAACCGGATTTCCCATTTTCTGGCATTGCAGAATCAGGCAAATGAGAAAGCGATGGGGGTTTCGACCGATTTAGGACGTTCCGTTTTGGCCATTGCAACGGGTTCGACAGCCCAGAGTCCTGCCTCTTTGGAAACGGCGGTCAAGGTCAATGATGCCACCGCGACCGGACTAATGTTCTTTAATCAAGGCATTGAAGCCGCGGCACAAAAAGGGATTCCGAATATCCGCACCTTTCGGAATCAATGGACAGAAAATTATTCTCCTACAGCCATGATGCTTTACAACGCGGCCAAAAACGGAGATAAAAAGGAAATCAACCAGATTATTACACAGGAAGGCGGCAAGGATTCCGCTCGAATGAAAAACATTCTTGAACGGGTTACCAATCTCGAAAAACTGACGCAACAAGGTCATCTATGAACGACTTACTTTCAACCATCCAGAATGCGGTCACGCCTTTTGACCCTTCGCAGACTTACGGTACTCCTTCGAAGATTCTGGACAATCTTCAGCAAACGGAAAGTAGCGGAAATCCCCACGCAGTCAATCCCCAGACGGGAGCGATGGGGGCGTACCAGTTCATGCCTTCCACTGTGGCGATGCTGAACAAGCAAGGAGTGAAATTTGACCCGTTTGACCCCAAACAAGCCCGTGCCGCTGCCGATTACTACCTGAACCAGCTTACAGAACAAAACGGGGGGAATCTTCAAAAAGCCATTGCGGAATACGGTGGATTCAAGAACCAAGACCCGACAGCTTATGTCGATAAAGTCATGGGAAAACCGACCAGTTCCATTGATGTGACTTTGGCAAACGGCATGACGTTTAATGACCCGAATGAATCCAAGTCTTCTACAGATTCTGCTACCAGTTCCCCTTTGCTATCGACGATTCAGGATGCAGTCAATCAATCCCAACCTTCGGTGACGGCTCCGGATAAGTCTGCCTTGGGTTCCAATTACCAGAATTTCATGGCCGGAGTCGGAAAAGGGGTCGTGGATACAGGCATTGGAGCGAAAGAATTGGGATTGACGGGAGCGGCTTGGCTGGAAAACAAGTTTCCCGGAATCACCCAATGGAGCCAGACCGAATTAGGACTTCCGTCCGCGGAATCTGCGCTGAAAAAAACCGAGCAGCAAGTCGATGAAGAAAAGGTGTTGGATCAGCCTCTTATGGGCACGAAAGCAGGAATGGGGGGAGATATAGTCGGAAATCTGGCGACGACGTTGCTGCCTTTAGGAGCCGCTTCGGAAGGAGGAAGTCTCGCAGCCAAAGCCTTGTTGAACCCTGTGACGTATAAAGCAGCCATCACCACAGGAGCATTGCAAGGAGCATTGCAACCCACCGGAACCCAAGATAGCCGCATGGAAAATACCGTCACCGGCGGATTACTGGGAGCCGGTTCCAACTTCGCCTTGAATACATTAGGGCATTTTGCCCAACCCGTCCAGAACATCATCAGCAATGCCCATCAAAAAGCGGTAGAAGTATTGAAAAATGCCGGAATTCCTCTGGATGCCGCACAATTGAGCGGGTCAACGTTCCTGAAAAAGCTTCGTTCCTACTTACCGGATAATCCCATTACAGCCGGGGCACAATCCCAGTTTACCGACAAGCAACAAACTGGATTCAATCGTGCCGTGCTGAATATCGTCGGAGAAAATGCCAACCATGCGACGCCCGATGTCATGGGGCGCGCACAAAACCGGATCAATAATGTTTTCAAAGATGTGTTGTCCAGAAACAACATTAAAATCCATGACCAAACAGTCAATCAAATCGGTGACATTCAGGAAGCGGCCAATCTGGATGAAAAAAAACCGATCAACAACTTAGCCAATCGAATCGTCAATGTCATGGATGAAAAAGGGGAGATTCCAGGACAAACTGCATATACGATTAAAAAGGATCTGGATCGCTATGCCAGTTCCAGCGATACCACCTTGGCGTATCACGCTCGACAATTAAGGTCGACCTTGATGAATGCCATCAAGGAATCGTTGCCGGAACAAGACAAGAACGCTTTCGATACCGCCCGTTCGCAATTTTCCATCCTCAAAAATGTAGAAGGGTCAATTGACAACATGGGAAACGGAAATATCAGCCCTTCCCGTTTAGCCAACATATTAAGCCAGAAGCGCAATCGTCCGGCTTCCATTTACGGGAAAGGTTCCGTATTGAACCAAAAAATGATTGATTTGGCTCAATCCGGGAAAATGTTGCTACCTGACCATAATCCTAATTCCGGTTCCATAGCCCGACTCGCCATGCAAAGTGCTTTGCCCATTGCAGCGGGAACTGCCCAAGGGCTTTATACAGG
>JAGWIG010000134.1 GCA_028873515.1 Pseudomonadota bacterium
CCTGTATAAAGCCCTTGGGCAGTTCCCGCTGCAATGGGCAAAGCACTTTGCATGGCGAGTCGGGCTATGGAACCGGAATTAGGATTATGGTCAGGTAGCAACATTTTCCCGGATTGAGCCAAATCAATCATTTTTTGGTTCAATACGGAGCCTTTACCATAGATGGAAGCTGGACGATTGCGCTTCTGGCTTAATATATTGGCTAACCGGGAAGGGCTGATATTTCCGTTTCCCATATTATCAATCGATCCTTCTACATTCTTGAGGATGGAAAATTGCGAACGGGCGGTATCGAAAGCGTTCTTGTCTTGTTCGGGCAACGACTCCTTGATGGCATTCATCAAGGTAGACCGTAATTGCCGTGCGTGATACGCCAAGGTGGTATCGCTGGAACTGGCATATCGATCCAGATCCTTTTTAATCGCATAAGCAGTCTGCCCCGGAATTTCTCCTTTTGCATCCATGACATTGATGATTCGATTGGCTAAATTGTTAATCGGTTTTTTTTCATCCAGATTAGCTGCCTCTTGAATATCCCCAATTTGATTGACCGTTTGGTCAGGTATTTTAATGTTGTTTTTGGACAAGACATCTTTAAAGACATTATTGATCCGGTTCTGTGCGCGACCCATGACATCCGGCGTCGCATGGTTAGCATTTTCCCCCACAATATTCAACACGGCACGATTGAATCCAGTTTGTTGCTTGTCGGTAAACTGGGATTGCGCGCCGGCCGTAATAGGATTGTCAGGCAAATAGGATCGGAGCTTGTTCAGGAATGTTGACCCGCTTAATTGCGCTGCATCCAGTGGAATTCCGGCATTTTTCAGCACTTCTACCGCTTTTTGATGAGCATTGCTGATGATATTCTGCACCGGTTGAGCAAAATGTCCCAAAGTGTTCAAGATCATATTGGAACCTGCTCCCAACAAACCACCGGTGACAGTATTTTCCATGCGGCTATCTTGGGTTCCGGTAGGTTGTAACGCCCCTTGTAATGCTCCTGTAGTGATGGCCGCTTTATACGATACAGGATTCAACAAGGCTTTGGCTGCGAGGCTTCCCCCTTCCGAAGCGGCTCCTAAAGGCAGCAATGTCGTCGCCAGATTGCCGACTATATCTCCTCCCATTCCTGCTTTCGTACTCATGAGAGGCTGATCCAAAATCTTTTCTTCATCGACTTGCTGCTCGGTTTTTTTCAGCGCGGATTCCGCAGAAGGAAGTCCTAATTCGGTCTGGCTCCATTGGGTGATTCCGGGAAACTTGTTTTCCAGCCAAGCCGCTCCTGACAATCCTAATTCTTTCGCTCCAATGCCTGTATCCACAACCCCTTTTCCGACTCCGGCCATGAAGTTCTGGTAATTAGAACCCAAGGCGGACTTATCCGGAGCCGTCACCGAAGGTTGGGATTGATTGACTGCATCTTGAATCGTCGATAACAAAGAAGAACCGGTTGCAGAACCCGTAGAGGATTTTGATTCATTCGGGTCATTAAACGTCATGCCGTTCGCCAAAGTCACATCAATGGAATCGGTCGGTTTTCCCATGACTTTATCGACATAAGCCGTCGGGTCCTGGTTCTTGAATCCGCCATATTCCGCAATGGCTTTTTGAAGATTCCCCCCGTTTTGTTCCGTAAGCTGGTTCAGGTAGTAATCGGCAGCGGCACGGGCTTGTTTGGGGTCGAAGGGATCAAATTTCACTCCTTGCTTGTTCAGCATTGCCACGGTGGAAGGCATGAACTGGTACGCTCCCATTGCTCCCGTCTGGGGATTGACTGCATGCGGATTTCCGCTGCTTTCCGTTTGCTGGAGATTGTCCAGAATTCTAGGAGGGGTACCGTAAGTCTGCGAAGGATCAAACGGCGTGACCGCATTCTGGATGGTTGAAAGTAAGTCGTTCATAGATGACCCTGCTGTGTCAATTTTTCAAGATTGGTAACCCGTTCAAGAATGTTTTTCATTCGAGCGGAATTCTTGCCACCTTCCTGTGTGATAATCTGGTTGATTTCTTTTTTATCTCCGTTTTTGGCAGCGTTATAAAGCATCATGGCCGTAGGGGAGTAATTTTCTGTCCATTGATTCCGAAAGGTGCGGATATTCGGAATCCCTTTCTGTGCTGCCGCTTCAATGCCCTGATTAAAGAACATCAGTCCGGTCGCGGTGGCATCATTGACCTTGACTGCCGTTTCCAAAGAGGCAGGGGACTGTGCTGTCGAACCTGTGGCAATGGCGGAAAGGGAACGTCCCAAATCGGTCGAAACCCCCATCGCTTTCTCGTTAGCCTGATTCTGCAACGCCAGAAAATGGGAAATCCGGTTGAAACTGTCGGCAAATTCAGGACTGCCAGGTAAGGACGCTTCCAGTTTGGCTAATGGGGCCGCAAGAGGTCCTGTAATATGTTCCAAATCCCCTTTATTGCCTTGAAGGATGGACAATATCTGCTGGTTGTTGAAATGAATCTGGGGAACGGCTGCGGCAGCGGTATTGCTTTCGTTACGCAGGTTTTCCAAAGCCAGGAAAGTCGCTGGCGTTTCGCCTTGCGGGATGACCTGTGGCGCAACAGGAGGTTGCCCATTAACCGGTGCGCCGCCGACATTGGTGATTTCCCCTTGCGGATTTTTGGTGGTGACAATCGGATTATTTTTTGCATCAAAAGCTAGGGTCTGCATCTGAGATGGGGCCACAGTCAAAGGAATAGGTGCAGCATTCGAGGCGGGATTGATATTTTGTAATGAGCCTCCCGTATTGACCATCGCAGGAGTAATAGCCCCTATCTGGGTGCTGGTTGGCATTGCGGCCAAACCTACATTCAGCAACGATTGTTTCAAGGCTTGAGGATTACCAAGGTTGGGACCAATTCCGTATTTCATCTGGTAATCAATCATCGGGGCCGCATTCGGATACATTTCCTTGATGTTCTGCGCTGCGGACGCCACCATAGCCGGATTGAGTCCGGGATTGTTGGCCAAGGAACTGAATAAGGTCCCGATAGCAGACTTAGTCGAATCCGTCAAATTCTGTTTGGCCTGAATAGCGGCTGTACCGGCTTTTTGGGCATCAATGAAATGTTGCACCAGTTCAGGTCCTTTGGTGGGAGCCAGTGGACTGATGGCTTGCAAGAAAGCTTGTTGGTTAAAGGTTCCGTCAGGATTGGTCACACTTTTTAAATTGGCAGGATTCTGGGACCATGCCCGGACATTATTCAGTTCGTTCAAATTCTGCTGGTTAGCGACATTCGAAATATTCTGACCACGAATGGCCGCTGCAGTTCCAGCCAGATTCATGATGGAGGACAAGGGCTGGAGAGCCTGTTGCATCGTAGGCGTCTTGATGTTTAATGCTACGGTATTGTCCATGATTATCCTTTATTGAAACAATTTCATCATATCAGGGGTCGCATACCATCCCATTGCATTATTCAATCCTCCCGTCAGAGCATTCATGGAACCCACCGTTCCAGCGGCTTGAGCGGCTCCTGCGGCTTGCTGGGTTCCGGCAATTCCTGTGCCTAAAGTTGTCCCGGAATTCGCTGTAATCTGGTTGGCTCCTTGGCCTAGTCCGGCAATCGTTGCCAGACGATTAAAGATGTTGGACTGGTTGGTCGTATAGTTATTAAATGCATTCTGGTAGGCATTTCCGGCATAATCCTGTGCATAATTGTTAATGTCACGCAAGGTATTGCCGCTAACCAGACTTCCGGTAGAATTATCCAGGTTTTGGACCGCTCCCAAACCTTGTCCGAGCATGAAGGAATAATTGGGGGCCAGATTGGAATATAGGTC
>JAGWIG010000135.1 GCA_028873515.1 Pseudomonadota bacterium
CGTCAGGAGCTTCACGAGCCATCTGAGCAATTTCTTCTACTGGCTTTTGATCGCTGGGAATAAAATCACGAACAGCTTCCCGATTCCGATCCACTAGGGGTAGATTGCGCAGAACTTGAGCAGCATTCTGATTGGTATTTGTTTCCCAAACTTTATTTGCTTGTTTGTCAATAGCCCCTTTGATGCCCGCATGCACGGCATCGGCCAGACTATTGATCTGGCGAGGACCACGAAGAACAGAGTTCAAGGTACGGAAGACTACACCATGAAACTTCTGGAGTAGGCTGGTCAAACCATTCTTAATCCAATCAGGCAAAGGTAAACCACTATTCATATACACAATACCATTTTTTGCATAGGGGCCTAAAGCAGTAGCTTTTCTACCTAATAAGGTATTGCGAATATTTTGGGATGTAGTATTTAATTTAGCTTGGGATTCATCTAAAGCTTGTTGTGCTTGATCTAAAACTTTGGGATCAAGATTTAAGCTAGAGGCTCGAATTTGGGCAACTTGTTTGGCTTTAGCTTGAACGTCTGAAGAAAGTTTTTTAATAACAGGATTATCCTGCAACATCCGATTAACACTCTCTTGCTTAGCGAGATTTGCAAAGTTCTCTGCAATGGTGGGCCGATCAAACAGGGCACCTTGTCGGTCACTCACCGTGTCCAAATATTTGTTATAGGCTTCTTCCATATTTTCCGGGACTTGGAAACGAGTTCCGGGCTGTTCAGCAATATTTTGAACCGTTTGAGCAAACTCATCTGGGGACAATGTTTTAGGTTCAGGCTGCCCACCATATTGGTCGAATCGGCGTTGATCCAGTTCATTGAATAATTCTCCCTGAACAGGTTCAGATTGTTGTTCTGCCTTAGTCAGATTTTGAGTATGTTCAATGAAGGGAGTCAGTTCATCCGGGTGGATTGCAGTCACACCTTCTTGACCAGCATAATATGTCTGAGGATTTTGCTCCAATTGCAGATTCATTTGGCGCTTATTCACCTGCGCTTGTTGATCTTCCGCAATAGCTTGATCCAAGGGTTGTTCTGGTAACCAAGAAACAGTAGCAGGAGCTTCTTGTTGAGAAAACAGTTCTCCCTGCTCACCGGGAGCAATGGGAGTATTTGCTTGTTTAGCAGCTTCTGTAGCTTCAATTTTAGAAGCAGCCGTTGTAGCAGTGTCGGCTTCCGCAGGACCCCCCATGCCAATGGCTTTACCCAAAAATGTGGGCTTATTCATCAAGGCACCCGCAGCGGTAGCCATAGCAATTTTCTTGGTATCCAGTCCTTCTTTATTGACCAGTTCTCTAGCAGCTTCTTGACCCCCACCAATAACTGCACCAGCACCAGCACCGATCAAACCTTTGGCTGTTGTCAGAGCTTCAAGAGACGGGCGCAGTGCCAGAGCTTGTGGGGCTAATCCACCAGCGAAAGCAGCATATGGATGTTGTTGAATATCAGCTTGTAATTGTGGTTGGGAGATACCAAGAGCTTTCGCAGCACCTGGAAACTTATTCAACAGATATTGCTGCAATTTATCTACAGCATATCCTGCTCCCGTAGACGTAGCAAGTCCGCCAGCCAAACCGCCAATAAGTGCGCCCGGAGGGCCACCAATAGCTAAACCGGCTGCGCCGCCGGCCCACATGCCCGGAGTAAATGCAGCTAAGCCACCCAATGTCGGGAGAGCAGAAGTCTCAGCGCCCCGGCCAAATGCGCCCAAAGCCGTAGACGTCGGTTGTTGGGGTGACGTTGTACCAACAGTAGACCATCCATCAGTAGATGGTGCAGTAGTTTGTTGTGGAGTTGTTTGGGATTGATTAGGAGAAACCGTTTCCCATTGCTGATTATCTTTCAGTTTTTGTTGGATTGTCGGAACGTAGTTCTGTGTTTCCGGATTGTTCCAATTATTTTGATTCCAACCAGCATTGTACGCTCTGAGAGCATCCCAAGGATTCTTGAACTTTTGAAGGTTTTCTTTCATGAGTTCAAATTGAATCCGGAGAGCATCATTCGGATCACGGGGATTCAGATTAGTTCCCAGACGCTTATTCAGAGCAGCAAGAGTGGATGGTTCCACTTGAGCCATACCGACAGCGCCTGCGGGAGATACCGCATTAGGATCAAGATTGTTTCCGGACTCTGTTTGCATTTGTGCCAAGGTCAAACCAGTAGGCCAACCCGGATATACTTGTTGTAGTTTTGCATCATTCAGAAATGACTGCTGAACTACATTTGTAGGTTGAATAGTATTTGCAGAGGATACATCAGGCGATCCTGCCGAAGCAACTGGACCACCGGCAGTATTCAATGCAGCTACATTTTCCCAATCTGCCATTATATAACCTTAATTATTTTGGTTTGCGTTGTACAGTATTTCCAACAATCCGATAGTCGTATTTATCGGGTTCATATGGGACTCCCTGAGCTTTCAAAAGAGATTCTAATGCCGGAGGATTGGCATTGGATGTGGGTGCCGTAGCAGGGGCTGGAGTGCCCGCAGCAGGAGTAATCTCAGGAGGTTGGCTGGGAATACCAGCAATATTACCCGTCATTACACCAGCAGCAACAGCCGGAGTACCCAAGTATTTCTGAACAACAATCAAATCATTCATTGCTTTTGCTTGGGCAGGGGTCAATTGTCCCGCTGCTTGCAGACGAGAATATTGGGCCAATTGTTGTGAAATATTTGCACCCATTTCACGCTTAACATCGGCAGCAATTTGTGCTTTTTGTACACCCGCCCCAGCCAAGATTTGAGAACCCAGAACATGTCCTGCGGCAGAAGTACCAGCGATACTCTGTTCAGACTGCTGTTTGGATTGTTGAGCTTTCCATGCAGTGGAACCTTTAAGCATCTGGTCACTGATATTGCTTAAAACACCGGGCAATGCGTTTGGATCAACTTGGGTCAGTTGGGGATACTTCGTTAGATCAACACCATATTTTTGAGCCAATTGATTTAAGGCCGCCGGTCGAGCGGCAGCAGGAATTCCGTTTAAATACGCACCAGCTTGCCCCAAGACTTGCCCCGTATTCTGCATACTTTGGACTTGAGCAGCAGACATATTAGCAACATTGCTAGCGATCTTCGCTTGAATATTACTAGATTGTGTGGCTTGGGCTTCATTACCAGCAGCCAGTTGGGAAGCAGATTGACCCACAATCCCGGGTAATCCTGCTTGAGTGGCTTGATTCTTTAGATTCAAAGCTTGCACTAAACCGGGCATCATTTCTTGAGTTTGTTGATTTTGTAATGCTTGGGCTTGTTGTGCTTGACCAGCTTGTACACCTGCTTGCATTGCTGCATAGGATGGAGAAACGATTTGAGCCAAAGCACCTGTATCATTTAAATACGGCATATCTAATCCTTACAGTTGAAGCATAATATTAGGAACATTCGACTTGGTGTTGCCCGTCGCCGGGGTGCCCGTCATACCAAGGATATTACCCGCATTAGCGAATAGGCTGTTCAAACCACCAGACGATGCATTAGCAGCAGCAGTATTAAGATTTGTATAACCTTGACCACCCAGCATTTGGGCCTCTGCTTTAGCCAGAGCAGCTTGCAATTCAACAGCACGCGTACCGTACTGACTACGCAGACCACGAGCAGCATCTTGTGCCATCAATTGTTTTTGTAATTGCTGTGCATATGCCCCTGTCGGGGAGAAGATGCTTTGCAGTGAATTCAATTGATTGTTCAGATTACCCGCCAATACATTTTGCTGATGGGCACCATAAATACTTTGACCCAATCGCATTAACATATTTAGACC
>JAGWIG010000050.1 GCA_028873515.1 Pseudomonadota bacterium
TGGTACAATCGGGACAGGCCGCATTCCAGTCTGGGCAAAAAAACGCCCGATGAGGCTTACACCGTGATGCTGCCGACGGTCAAACTGGCAGCGTGAGATTCAGCAGTGATTCCACTTAAAATCGCTGAAAAGTTGTTCAAACACACTGGACCACTTCTGAGATTTGGTGGCGCCTTTGCTAACCCGAATGTATTATTAACAAAAAGTTATTAGCTGCCATACAGGGCAGCTGGTTTAATATTACCTCTTATCATGTTGACTATTATTAAGCTATATAACGAGGATAGTGATGCCAGAAACTTTGCTACCAATACCCATTAAGAATGCGATTGAGAGAGGTAACGCTATTCTTTTTTTGGGCGCCGGGGCATCTTATGATGCACTTCAAAGTGGCAATACGTCCCGTATTTCTGCTGAAAAGGTAAAGGAGGCTCTTTCTGACCAGTTTTTGGGTGGAAAGCATAAGGACAGAAGTTTAATGATAGTCGCTGACTATGCAAGGAGCGAATCTTCTTTAGTTAAAGTGCAATCCTCTGTGCGTAACCTTTTTATTGATTTAGAGCCGGCCTCATTTCACCTCAAGATACCAACGTTCCGTTGGCGTGCTATTGTAACAACCAATTATGATTTGGTTATTGAAAAAGCATACGCAAAATGTAAAAACAAATTGCAAGATGTCGTTCCCGTGACACGAGATGGTGATGAATTGCAGAGAGCGCTTAGTGGACAGAATACTGTCCCATATCTAAAGTTGCACGGTTGCATCAACAACTATCTCGATACAAATATTCCGCTTGTTCTTGATTCAAATGAGTACGCAAAATTTAAGACAGGAAGACAAAACCTAGTTAGAACTTTTTCAGAATGGGCAACCGAATCCCCTATTATTTTTTGTGGTTATAGTTTAAATGATGAGAATATCAAAGAAATATTATTTGATATTGGTGATACAAGCCAGCATCGAGATGCTTACCTCTTTGTTGATACTACATTTGACGAAATTCAGAAGCGATATTGGCTTCAAAGGCGTATTATTCCCTTCACCAATACGTTCGAGGGTTTTTTAAATGAAATTGATGACCAGATAACTCCGGTTTCTCGTAAGCTGGGAGTTTTATTAAACCATAAAAATTTATCAATTTTAAAGTGGATTCCATCCCATGTGGAACCTTCTGAGAACCTAGCTCAGTACCTGAATGAGGAAGTTCTTCATGTGCTTCCGAATGCACCAGTTGGAAAAGCTGTTGATGCTGAGTCGTTCTATTGTGGCCTCGAAGTGGGATTCGGACCAATATATGAAAAGCTGGATATTCGAAGGTCAATTACTGATAAAGTTTTGGAGCGTGTGGTTCTCGATACTCTACATAGCACACAACCAAAGCTCTTTATAATTAAAGGTTATGCTGGTTCTGGAAAGTCTGTATTGGCTAAGCGTGTTGCTGTGGAGACAACTGAATTACTTGACGTTCCTCTTGTCGTGTGGATTAACGAAGGTGCAGTAATCCGCCCGGAACTTCTTTTTGAATTGCAAGAATTGGTTGAGGGTCGAATTTTTATTTTTGTTGATGACCTTATAGAACATCAGGAAACGTTTACGAAATTTATTGATAGAGCATATGCTGATGATATTCCTTTAACAGTTATAGCATGCGCCCGTACCAATGAATTACAAATATACAGTAAGGCGCTTCAGAGTCGAGTCACCGGGGATTTTGAGTTGGAGGACCTTGAAAATTCTGAGGTGATGCAGCTTCTTGAAAAGTTGTCGAATGCCAAAATTCTTGGTCCTTTAAGACAGTATAATGAAAATGAGCGTAGAGTTTTTATTCAGAAACTTTATGAGCAACAATTACTCGTTGCGCTTCACGAAATTACTTTTGGGGATAGTTTTGAGAGTATTGTTGTAAGCGAATTTGAAAAGATTCTTCCTCGCGAAGCTCAACAACTGTATCTCGACATTTGTACTTTGCATCAATGCGGAGTTGGTGTACGTGCTGGCCTTGTTTCTCGAATAAGCGGTATCCCTATTTCTGAACTCAATAAGTTGCTTAATGGGCCACTATCGCGCGTCATAAGAAGCGTCGATGATAAGCGATATCGGGATATAGTTTATCGAAGTAGGCATTCTGAGATAGCTAGAATGGTTTTCACCCTTGCAATTCAAGACCCCGCAACTCGGGCACATCAGCTTGTGCGTATAATATCGAAGATGGACCTTGATTATTCGAGTGACAGTCGTGCTTTCTTCGAACTCGTTCGTGGAAAGCGATTGGCGGAATTGTTCGATAAGAAGGAACTCGCACTCGATGTTTTTGCTGCAGCTAGTAAAACTTCAGCACCCCAGAGTTTTCTTGCACATCAGCGTGCAATATTAGAGCTTAATCATCCAAACGGTAATCTTAATGTTGCTATGGCTTCAATACGGGAGGCCGAGGCGCACACAAATTCAAATATTGGATTTCATGATACGAGTCTTAAGCACACTAAAGCAAATCTTCTTCGGAAGCGTGCACTGAGTTCAAGTTCCCAGATAGAGCGCGAGAGATATCGCGCAGATGCGAGAAGTATTTTAAAACCCCAACTTGGGAGTCAAGACAATTCATATCCTGAGCATTTATATGGGCAATTACTTCTTGATGAAATCAAAGAATATTTTTCTCCTACGGGCATAAAGTTGATAGACGACGATGAAATGAGGGAAATTCGTGAAGAATCTATTGTTCGTGTAATCAATGACCTTACATTGCTTGTTGACGATTATTTACGACGAAATCCTAGTGATGGACCGATGACCTTGCTGAGGTCTGATTTTTTGCGTCGAATTGGCCAATTTCCCGATGCAGTTTCCATTTTGGAGCGCTTTCATAATAATAATCCTGACAATACAACAATTAGTCGGGTTCTTGCCGAAGCTCTTTCTACAGCAGATAAACTTGAAGATGGTTTAGAAATAATGCGAGTAACATCACTCTCGGCGCCTGGTGATATGGCAGCGAATCTTGTGTTCGCTAAGTTGCTTGCAAAACAGAATGAGGAAGAGAACGCTGCAACGATTCTTTCCCAACTTCGCCGTAGTTTTTCAGATGGGGACACTCATTATGAGGCGCGTTTATTGTATGCTAGAGCGAACTTGTTGTATGGTGATGTGCAACGCGGAAACGCTGAATTTGAATTACTTCGTAAAATTTATGTTGAAAATCACGATAGACCTATAGCGACTGTTGAGTTGCCAGGTTCGAGTAGTGCTCTTAAGCAATATAGCGGTACTGTATTAAGTAAGAAAGCCGGTTATGGTTTTATTAAATCTCCAGAATTGAGGTTCAACGTCTATTTTAAGAAATTTGGTTTAAATTTAAACGCATGGAACATTTTAGACTGCGGAACACTCGTAACATTCCATTTGGCTTTTAACTATTCCGGTCCTGTGGCTATTGATATTGAGGTAGCTTCATAAGCTAAAGCAGATTTTAGCTAAGGATTTAAAAATGTCTGTATCCTTTGTGTTTGTGGAAATTAGTGCTTGATGCCTTGAGAAACTAAGCATATGACTTTTGATTAACTGTTAATTAAATTATTGAGTGCAAATGGACGTAAAGGAACTTATCATTTTTATTTAACTTAATTAGAAGTTTTTAAAATGTTTTTTAAAAACAATAGGATAATAATTATATATGGGGGCAAATTTCAACGAACTCTCTTCTTTTGTCTGGTCCGTTGCAGTCCTGCTTCGGGGAGATTACAAACAGTCGGACTATGGCAAGGTCATCCTTCCGTTCACTTTGTTAAGACGTATGGATTGTGTGCTGGAAAAGACCAAGCCAGCTGTCCTGCAGGAATACGAATCCAGGAAGAATCTTGGCATTGACCTGACGACCTTCCTGACTAGAAAAGCAGGGCAATCCTTTTATAACACGTCTCCTTTTGATTTCCCCAGGTTGTTGGGTGACCCGGCACACATCAAGGCGAACCTGACGGCCTACATCAATGCGTTTCGCGACAATTCCCGTGATATCTTCGAGCGGTATGGTTTCTTCAAGCAGCTAGAGAAACTGGATGACAATAATCTGCTTTTTCTGATAGTCCAGAAATTCTTTGCTTTATCGCTTAAACAAAGTCAATCCAACTTGCGGTATCTTTTCAAAGTCAAAGTGCTCCCCTTAAGGGGGCGATAACAACAATTTGGGCAAGGCACATGGCAATCAAAAAATCAGAACTATACAGCTCACTTTGGAAAGGATGCGATGAACTACGTGGCGGCATGGATGCCAGCCAGTACAAGGACTATGTCCTAGTTCTGTTGTTCGTTAAGTATGTCTCGGATAAGTATGCCGGCCAACCAGATGCGCTGATTGAGGTTCCAGAAAGCGGCAGCTTCAAGGATATGCTGGCCCTCAAGGGCGACAAGGAGATTGGCGACAAGATTAACAAGATTATTGCCCGCCTTGCCGAGGCCAACGACCTCAAGGGCGTGATTGATGTCGCAGACTTCAACGATGCCGACAAGCTGGGCAAGGGCAAGGAGATGCAAGACCGTCTCTCCAATCTGGTCAGCATCTTCGATTCGCCGGGTCTGAATTTCAGCAGCAACCGGGCAGAGGGTGACGACATCCTGGGCGATGCTTACGAATACCTGATGCGTCACTTTGCCACTGAGTCAGGCAAATCCAAGGGGCAGTTTTATACTCCAGCAGAAGTATCACGCATCATGGCCAAGGTTATCGGCATCAATGCTGCCAAGAGCCAAAGCCAAACCATTTACGACCCGACTTGCGGTTCTGGCTCCCTGCTGTTGAAAGCGGCAGATGAATCTAAAACAGGCGTCACCATCTATGGGCAGGAAATGGACAATGCCACTGCCGCGTTAGCCAAGATGAACATGATTCTGCACGACAACCCGACAGCGGAAATCTGGCAGGACAATACCCTCTCCAGCCCGCACTTCAAAGGGAAGGACGGCACGCTCAAGCTGCACGATTTCGTCGTCGCCAATCCGCCGTTCTCCACCAAGGCATGGAGCAACGGCTTCGACCCGGCCAATGATTTGTATGAGCGTTTTGCTGATGGCATTCCGCCAGCCAAGAATGGCGACTACGCCTTCCTGCTGCACATCATTCGTTCGCTCAAGAGTACGGGTAAGGGCGCGGTGATTTTGCCACATGGCGTGTTGTTCCGGGGCAATGCCGAAGGTGGTATCCGCAAGAACATTGTCCGCCGTGGCTACATCAAGGGCATCATCGGCCTGCCAGCCAACCTGTTCTATGGCACGGGCATTCCCGCCTGCATCATCGTGCTCGACAAGGAAGGCGCTGCCGGACGCACCGGCATCTTCATGGTGGATGCCAGCAAGGGTTTCGTCAAAGACGGCAACAAGAACCGCCTGCGTCATCAGGACATTCACAAAATTGTGGACGTATTCAACAAGCAATTGGAACTGCCCAGGTATTCGCGCATGGTAAGCTGCACGGAAATCGAAGCCAACGACTATAACCTCAACATCCCGCGCTACATCGATAGCGCAGAGGCGGAAGACCTGCAAGACATCGCCGCGCACTTACAAGGCGGCATCCCCAATGCCGACATCGAGGGGCTATCCGACTACTGGAAGGTGTTCCCCTCCCTGCAAACGCAGTTGTTTGAGCGCGGCACGCGGGCGGGCTACAGCCAGATGAAAGTAGCTGCTGCCGAAGTGAAGCCCACCATCTTCGCGCACCCCGAATTCGTCGCCTACACGCAAGCGGTCAGCGACCTGTTCCAACGCTGGAAGACGAACAACGCCGCCCGGCTAAAATCCCTCTCAGCGGAGGCGCACCCCAAACAGCTCATCGAAGCACTCTCCGAAGACCTGCTGGCAACCTTCGCCGAGGTGAAGCTGATAGACAAGTACGATGTGTACCAGCACCTGATGAGTTACTGGTCGGACGTGATGCAGGACGATGCCTATCTGATTACCGGGGACGGCTGGGAAGCGGGTAAGGATGCTAGCAACGGCCTGATACCGGCGCAACTCATCATTTCCCGTTACTTTGCCGCTGAACGCGATGCAATCGAGCAACTGGAAACCGAGCGCGAGGCCATCACTCGGTCGATGGAAGAAATGGAGGAGGAACATGGCGGCGAAGAGGGTTTGCTGAGTGAGGCCAAGAACGACAAGGGCAAGCTCACCAAGGCCACCGTTGCGGTAAGACTTAAAGACATCAAGCAGGATGCGGATGCCACTGATGAACGCAAGCAGCTCAATGCCTACCTCGCCCTTATCGAGCAGGAATCCGCCGCCAACAAAAAGGTAAAAGACGCGCTGAAACAACTCGATGCCAAAGTCGCCGCGCAATACGCCAAGTTAAGCCAAGCCGACATCCAGACTTTGGTGGTGGATGACAAGTGGCTCACCACGCTGGCGGCTGATGTGCAGACTGAGCTTGACCGCATCTCGCAAGCTCTGACCGGGCGCATCAAACAGCTTGCCGAACGCTACGCCGAGCCGCTGCCGCAATTGGCGAATGAAGTGGCAACCCTGAACGCCAAGGTTGAAGAACATCTGAAGAGGATGGGGTTTCAGCTATGACGACTATCAAACCGCTGCCACTAGACCAAGACATCGAATCCAAGGTGGTGCTAAAAAAACTCGCCCGTGCGCATCAGGCATTGGCTGAGTTGAAAGGCGTGGTTGCCAGCATCCCCAACCAGAGCATACTCATCAGCACCCTGTCCTTGCAGGAAGCGAAGGACAGTTCCGCGATTGAAAACATCATCACCACCCATGACGACCTGTACCGCAGCGACAGTGCGACACGGCAGTTTGTCACCGTGGCGGCGAAAGAGGTGCATAACTATGCCACCGCCCTGCGTAACAGCTTCGAGCAGGTCAAGCGCACAGGGCTGCTCACTAATAACGACATACTGGAAATCCAAGCCAGTATTGAGGAAAGTCGCGCCGGTTTCCGCAAACTGCCCGGCACTGCGCTGAAAAATGACCTCACGGGTGCAACCGTTTACACACCACCACAACACCCCGATGAAATCATCGCACTGATGAGCAATCTGGAACGCTTCATCAATGAAGATGCCTTGTGTGACTGGGATGTACTCACCAAAATGGCGGTTATCCATCATCAGTTTGAAAGCATTCATCCCTTCTATGACGGCAATGGCAGAACCGGGCGCATCATCAATATCATGTACTTGGTGCAGCATGACTTGCTGGGCAGTCCGGTGCTGTACCTGAGCCGCTACATCAACCAGAACAAGGCGGAATACTACCGCTTGCTGCAATCCACACGTGACACCGACGACTGGCAGCCTTGGGTGCTATTCATGCTTGAAGGTGTGGAGCAAACCGCCAATCAAACAGTGCTGCTCATCGAGCACATCAAGGGCGCGATGCAGGTGTTCAAACAGAAAATGCGTACCGAGTTGCCGAGAATTTACAGCCAAGACTTGCTCAACAACCTGTTTCGCCACCCCTATACTAAGATTGAGTTCGTGATGATAGAGATGAGCGTTGGCCGCATTACCGCGACACGCTATCTGGATGAACTGATTCGCATCGGTCTGTTGGAGAAACGCAAGATTGGACGGGAAAACTACTACATCAACACCACGCTCTATGAACTGCTGGGCAATGTGCATAAGAAATGACCAAAATCTACGCACATTTGAAAAATATGCATAGGAAATTCGATATTTCTATACACGTTGTCGCGAACATGTATAGCAACTGCCCTTGGAGGATACATGAGGCGGGGAGGCTGGCATGGCGTTGAGAGCGGGCTACAAGCAGACCGAGGTGGGTGTGATTCCTGAGGATTGGAGTGTGAAATCGCTTATTGATGTGATTGATTTTCTCGATGGGCGTAGACGACCAGTTAAAGATACAGACAGGTCGAAGATGCGCGGTAGTATTCCCTATTACGGTGCGTCTGGTATTGTGGATTACGTCAATGATTACCTCTTCGATGAAGAGCTTATTCTCTTGGGTGAAGATGGGGAAAATATTCTGAGTCGGAATTGCAGACTTGCATTCAGGGTGTCAGGAAAAGTTTGGGTCAACAACCATGCACATGTATTGAAGCCCAAAGATGGAAATGACATTGGCTATATTGCTGAGTTCTTGGAAAGCTTAAATTACGAGCAGTACAACACGGGTACGGCTCAGCCAAAATTGAATAAGCAGGTTTGCTCTTCAATCCCTGTCGTAACGCCACCACCTAAAGAACAACGCGCCATCGCCACCGCGCTATCCGATGTAGATGCGCTGCTCGCCGCGCAGGACAAGCTCATCACCAAGAAGCGCGATATCAAGCAAGCCGCCATGCAGCAACTCCTCACCGGCAAGCAACGCCTGCCGGGGTTCAGTGGGGGGTGGGAGGTGAAATCACTTGGGGAGATTGCTTACATAAAAACTGGTGGCCGTAACAACCAAGATAAAGTCGAGGACGGCGAATATCCTTTCTTCGTTCGTTCGGCCTCCGTGGAGAGAATCAATAGTTACTCACATGATTGCGAGGCCATTCTTATTCCCGGCGAGGGTGGGATTGGTAGCATCTTCCATTACATCAATGGCCGATTTGATGTTCATCAACGAGTATATGCAATTACACAGTTTTCGCCGAAAGTTTCTGGTAAGTACGTCTATTTGTTTATGACGCAGAAGTTCGGTGCTCATGCGATGCAGAACTCAGTGAAAGCTACGGTTGATTCTCTGAGACTGCCAACGTTTCAGAATTTTGAAGTTACTCTTCCGCCAACAATTGATGAGCAGCTCGCCATCGCTACCATCCTCTCAGACATGGATGCCGAAATCGCCACCCTAGAGCAGCAACGCGACAAGACCCGTGCCCTCAAGCAGGGCATGATGCAAGAGCTACTGACCGGAAGGATACGACTGGTATGAGCAACGTCGGCAAGATTGAGCGTGAGACCCAGAACAGAGTGGTCAAACTGTTCCAGTCCAAATTGGACTACGACTATCTGGGTGACTGGAGCGACCGCGTAGGTAATCGCAACATTGACGATGCGCTGGTGCGGAAGTTTCTCAAGAAGCAGGGCTATGACGATGCGCTCATTACCAAGGTATTGCATCAACTCAACAAAGTGGCGGGCGACCAGACCAAGAGCCTGTATGACAGCAACAAGGCGGTGTATGAGTTGTTGCGCTACGGGGTGAAGGTCAAGGCCGAAGTGGGTGAGAACACCCAAACCGTGTGGCTGATAGATTGGAAGCATCCGTTCAACAACCAATTTGCCATTGCAGAGGAAGTGACTGTCAAAGGCGTGGATGCCAAGGCCAACACCAAGCGCCCTGATGTGGTGATTTACGTGAACGGTATCGCGCTCGGGGTGCTGGAGTTGAAGCGTTCCACCGTGTCGGTGTCGGAGGGCGTACGCCAGAATCTGGACAACCAGAAGAAGCTCTTCATCCAGCCCTTCTTCACCACCATGCAGCTTGTCATGGCCGGGAACGATACCGAGGGTTTGCGCTACGGCACGATAGAGACTCTGGAGAAGTATTACCTGACATGGAAGCAGGACAGCACCATCGAGAACCTGCTTGACCGACACCTGACCCAGCTTTGCGAAAAGACGCACTTTCTTGAGTTCATCCACGACTTCATTGTGTTCGATGCGGGGGTTAAAAAGCTTTGCCGGCACAACCAATACTTCGGTGTGAAGGCAGCACAAGACCATATCAAGAGACGAGAAGGTGGCATCATCTGGCACACCCAAGGCAGCGGCAAGAGCCTGACGATGGTGTGGCTGGCGAAGTGGATACGCGAGAACGTCAAAGATGCGCGGGTGGTGGTGATTACTGACCGCACCGAGCTGGACCAGCAAATCGAGACCGTTTTCAAAGGGGTAAGCGAAGACATCTACCGCACCCAGAGCGGGGCTGACCTTATCAGCAAGCTCAACGCAACCAATCCGTGGCTGATTGCTTCGCTCATCCATAAGTTCGTCGGTAAGGAAGATGAAGAGCAGATTGGTGACATCGACGGGTTTATCGCTGAGATGAAGAGTAACCTGCCAGCTGACTTCAAGGCCAAGGGTGACATTTATGTCTTCGTAGATGAATGCCACCGCACCCAGAGTGGTGAACTGCACAAGGCAATGAAGGCCATCCTGCCGAACGCGCTGTTCATCGGCTTCACCGGCACGCCATTACTCAAGGCGGACAAACAGAAGAGTATCGAGATTTTCGGCAAATACATCCATACCTACAAATTTGACGAGGCGGTTCGAGACAAGGTGGTGCTGGATTTGCGCTATGAAGCGCGGGACATCGACCAGAGCATTACCTCGCCGGAGAAAATAGACCTCTGGTTTGATTCCAAAACCAAGGGGCTGAACGACGTTGCTTTGACGCAACTCAAGAAGAAGTGGGGGAGCATGCAAAAGGTGCTCAGCTCAAAGTCTCGCTTGGAGAAAATTGTCGCCGACATCCTGATGGACATGGCAACCAAAGACCGTCTGCAAAGTGGGCGTGGTAATGCCATGCTGGTGACGAGTAGCATCTATGAGGCCTGCAAATGCTATGAGCTATTCGACAAGACCGAACTGGCTGGCAAGTGTGCCATCGTCACCTCGTATACGCCGTCACCGGCTGACATTAAGGGCGAAGAGACTGGTGAAGGACTGACCGAACGGCTGAGGAAGTACGAAATCTATAACCGGATGCTGGGCGACCAGGCAGTTGAGGATTTTGAGAAGGAGGTAAAAAAGAAATTTATCAGCGAACCCGGGCAGATGAAGTTACTCATCGTGGTGGATAAGCTGCTGACAGGCTTCGACGCACCCTCGGCCACCTATCTATACATCGACAAGCAAATGCGCGACCACGGGCTGTTTCAGGCGATTTGTCGCGTCAACCGGCTTGATGGTGACGACAAGGAATACGGCTACATCGTCGATTACAAAGACCTGTTCAAGAGTTTGGGCGCAGCCATTCACGATTACACCTCAGGTGCGTTGGACGGCTATGACAAGGAAGATGTGGCAGGATTACTGGCGGACAGGTTACAGATGGCAAAGGAGCGACTGGAAGAAGCCCGTGAAGCGATTAAGGCACTGTGTGAACCAGTCGCCGCACCCAAAGATACCGCCGCTTATCTGCGTTACTTCTGTGCCGCCGATACCGCCAATAAGACACAGCTCAAGGATAACGAATCAAAGCGCATTACGCTGTACAAGCTCACCGTGTCATTGATACGTGCCTATGCCGACCTTGCGAGTGAGATGACCGAGGCGGGTTACACCACAGTCCAGGCCGATATAATAAAATTGGAAGTTGACCACTACGAGAAGGTGCGTAGTGAGGTGAAGATGGCGAGTGGCGATTACATCGACTTGAAGATGTTCGAGCCAGCTATGCGCCACCTGATTGACACCTACATCCGCGCCGAAGAGAGCGAAAAGATTTCCGCCTTCGATGACATGAGCTTGATTCAGATGATTGTCGAGCGTGGTTTGGATGCGCTGAATCAACTTCCCAGGGGTATACGCAACAACAAGGAAGCCGTCGCCGAGACTATTGAGAATAACCTGCGTAAGGTCATCATTGATGAGCAACCTATCAACCCGAAGTATTACGAAAAAATGTCCGAGCTGCTGGATAGCCTGATAAAGCAACGCAGGGAAGACGCGTTGGACTATGAGAGATACCTCGCTGAACTGATGGCCTTGGCAGTGAAGGTGCAAAAACCCGGTGGCACAGACTATCCTCAGTCGCTGAACACCGGAGCCAAGCGTGCCCTGTATGACAACCTCGGTAAAGATGAAGACCTTGCATTAGCGGTGGACTTCGCCGTGCTTTCGAGCAAGAAGGATGGTTGGCGTGGGCATAAGGTAAAAGAAAAGGAAGTGCGCTATGCCGTGAAACGGGTGTTGCATGATGAGCAACTTTCTGACACCGTGTTCGACTTAGTGAAAAATCAAAGTGACTACTGATATCCATCAAATCAAAGTGAGCGGACTGACAGTAGATGTCGTGCGCAAGGACATCAAAAACCTGCATCTTGCTGTATATCCCCCAATAGGTAGGGTACGCGTCGCAGTCCCGTTGCGTGTGAGCGATGAGGCGGTGCGCTTGGCGGTTGTTTCCAGACTGTCATGGATTAAGCGGCAGAAAAGCAAGTTTACCAACCAAGCGCGACAGTCGGCGCGTGAGTATGTTTCTGGTGAGAGCCATTACTTCCAGGGTCAACGTTATCGGCTGAACGTGATTTATCAGAGCGGTTTATCGAGGGTCGCCATCAGGAACAAGTCTGTCCTCGACTTGTTTGTGCGCGAAGGCGGCAATAGAGAACAGCGAGAGCGTATCATATTAGCCTGGTATCGCCAGCACTTGAAAGAGCAAATCCCAGTCCTGGTTGAGAAGTGGGAGCCTGTTCTAGGCGTGCGCGTGGCCGATTGGCGTGTAAAACAGATGAAAACGAGGTGGGGTACGTGCAACATCACGGCTGGGCGTATCTGGCTTAATCTGGAACTCGCCAAGAAATCGGCGCAGTGCCTTGAGTACATTGTCGTGCATGAGATGGTGCATCTGCTAGAGCGGAATCATAACGACCACTTCGCAGAGTTGATGACCCAGTTCATGTCACAGTGGAAGTTACACCGTGAGGAATTGAACCGGTCGGCATTGGGGCATGAGGATTGGAGTTATTGAGGTAACTTCTTTCTTGAAAAAACCACAAAGCTCCGTTTTCTCTCTGCCGTTATGTTGGGGATGCGTTGCCAACTTTTTGAGAAGATGAATGACCTGTTTGAAGGCGAACTGGATGAGCATGACAAGCTGGCTCTGGTGAACCATGTGGCTGGCAAGATGCTGGACAATCCAAAGTTGGCTCTTCAGGCTGCTGCCAATACCAAAGAGCAGTTTGGTGCGAGTCCGGATTATAAGAGCGTCATGATGGAGTCGGTTTCTGAAGGATTGGACAAGTATCAGGACATGGCCAAGCAGGTGTTGAACAGCCCCCAGGTGCAGAATGGTTTGGCGGATATGCTGCTTGATTTGGTGTACGCAGAGTTTGCGAAACGTCGACCTACATCGCAGGCTACCCAGGAATAAGGATGTATATATCGAAAAGATGAAAATTTCCCCCGATTTTAGTCACACAGGGTAAGCAGGAGAGAAATCAGTCTTGTATTGTTTGGCCCCTTCCTTATTAAAAACGGGGTAACAGAGGTAACAAGGGTAACAAAAGAAAAGGCGCAAGCCCCTTGTCGGGACCTGCGCCCCTAGTTATTACGCGGCGAGTGGATTACCGCTTGTGGTTGAAGGGAGTAGATGTCTGGGCATATCAAAGACGGTGACCTTGACTGGTCGGCTGCTGCCGCTTAACTGCTGGGCACTTTTTCTCCTCCAGCCACTTTTGATAAGGGAGTGGAAACTGGATGTCTTTGAAATCAAGCTTGGCCAGATAGGGCAACAATGTGCTCGATTTGAATCCCCTGCCATATCCACTTTCACTGCCTTGTTCCCTTAAAATATTCCGGTCTGCGTCCCGGGTTAATTTTCGTCCGGTCAGATACTGGGAGAGTCCGGCTGGCCAGGGCCCCTGAGTACCCTGGCAATCGCGAATCCGGTCTTCAAATTCATGGCGTGAGCTATGGGTGCCATATCCTCGACCAAAGGCCAGGGTGTCTCGGACATAGCGCACAAAGGCCTGCTCATAGGCACGGCCCCAAATGACTTCCTTTCCTTCATCGATTCTTTCAGGGATGGCAGAGGGGAAGAGTGGAACTGGTCTGGAGTTTCGTTTTTTAATGTCCTGCACAAACTCTGTAAATCCCAATTCAAGCAGTTTGGGGTGGACAGGGATTTTGCGGATTACAAATTCATTTTTTAGCGAGCGGGTGGGTAAAGCGCTGGCGCGAGATTTTGTTTTTCCTTGTCCCGGGTTTTCATTAAGGTCGTCCTGCAGTTCAATTTTGAAATCAAAACAGGGCAAGCCATCATTCAGGACAACATCATCAGTTGTGAGTTGCATATATTCGCGGACACGGGAGCCATGCAGCATGGCAATCAATGGGGCCCAATAACGAACAGCGAGGTCGGTACGAAGTTTTCCGCGCCAGCGTCTGGATGTGGGGTCATACCATTCTGAAGCAAAAAAGGTGTTCATTTGTTTAGAGGTGAAAGGATGACGTGGCTTTTTGCGGAGTTGTTCTTCTTTCTTGGAAATTTGTGGCGTACTTTCCAGGTTCAGGACCGGATTGGGTTGTGTCATGTGGCCAAGGGTTCTGGCCAGGGCGAAAATTTCCTTTAAAACGCGTTTGGCCGGGCCGTTGGCGTAAGATTGGGACCAGGAGTCAGTCCCCGCATGAAGGCGGTGGTGAAGGAAATCATAAATATCGCCACTTGTAATGTCATTTAGAAATATATCCTTTTTAAATTGGACAAAACGTTTCCAGATGGACAGATATTTGCTGAGGGTTTTGGATTTTACCGAGGCCGATTTGTGCTCCAGATAGGCGGCCGACATGACGGACAGGTTTGTGCCTATCTTCACCCGGATATTTTCCACTGGCGGCACTTTCCCTGCATTGCGTTTCTTGATGAAATTCTGGGCTTTACGTTCGGCATGGGCGTAGGCTCTGACCAAATCCATAAAAAGAGGGTCATTGAGGTCAATGCTGTAGTCGAGGGTTTCGCACCATTCAAGAAGTTCTGTGACGACATCAGGCCATTTGTTTGAAGCTTTGCCTTGGGCCAGTATGCTTTCCATGGCAGCAATGGATTGTTGGGTAAATTTTTTTATTTTAGAAAGTTCTTTTTTCTTGATACCCCCAGAATCTATTCGTTCGTCATCATCCGTATAAATCCAGGAATTCAGTCGGGCTCCGGCTATCTGCTGGATGAGGGATTGCGTCAAGGAAGTTGGAACGGGGCCTGAGGTATTACGTTGGATGGACTTTAGCAGGTCATCCCATTCCTTCTGTTTACGGGCAATCATCTGGGTGCCTATCAGTTTGGCTTGATAGGGGATGGAGGTGCCTGTCGAGGCACGATATTCCCAATCCTTTTTATCGAGATAGGGGCGCAGGGCTTTCGGTGCAATCAGGCGGACAAAGTAGTTGGGACTTCTTTTATCTTTGCGTTTGAAGAAGTGTTCCGGCATACTGATTTCCTGGTCATTGGCTAACATAATTGGCACACCTGTCGGCTTGTAACATATTGTATTGTTTGTACAATAAAGGAAATCATAGGGTTAGTAAATAACTGGCGGAGACTGAGGGATTCGAACCCTCGATACGTTTGCACGTATACGTGCTTTCCAGGCACGCCCCTTCGACCGCTCGGGCAAGTCTCCGTATTGAAAAAGCGGGAGTATACCATAGTTATTTATAACGCCTGTTAAGCATATTTCATTTAGTAGCAGGATACATATTATTTCCACAGATTTTAAAAATTGTGCGTATGAACAAGGCTGCATGCTATAATTTGAACGCGAAAAGTTTTAATTGTTTATTTTATGGCGGGTCTCCTCGCATTGCGGATGGGTGAATCTGGTCAGATCCGGAAGGAAGCAGCCATAGCCCTCTTCTGCGAGTGCCGGGGGTTAGGCTCGCCACCTTATACAAGCGTATGCGCGCGTGATTTTTGCGTAATATTTTCGTGCGCGGATAATTGCCGGAGTTTTTGTGCGCATCGCTACATATCATAAATGGCTTATTTAGTTCTTGCGCGAAAGTGGCGCCCTAAAACCTTTACTGAGCTTGTTGGCCAAGAGCATGTGGTAAAGGCGCTTACAAACGCCTTGGATCGAGGTCAGCTACACCATGCATGGTTACTGACAGGTACAAGGGGCGTAGGCAAAACAACCATCGCCAGAATTCTTGCAAAGGCACTTAATTGTGAAACAGGAGTTACGTCTGCTCCTTGTGGTAAGTGTTCAGCCTGTCTAGAGATAGATAGCGGAAGATTTATTGATTTGCTTGAAATGGATGCAGCGTCAAATACGCGTGTGGATGATATGCGGGAAGTCCTGGATAATGCCAAATATTTTCCCACTCGTGGGCGTTATAAAGTTTATCTCATTGATGAAGTGCATATGTTATCAAAAAGTGCCTTCAACTCAATGCTCAAAACGCTTGAAGAGCCACCAGATCATGTAAAATTCATTTTGGCAACAACTGATCCTCAAAAAATACCAGTTACTGTTCTTTCCCGATGTCTCCAGCTTAGTTTGCGTCAAATGACAGAGTCAGATGTAAGGTGTCATCTGGCCCATATTCTTAATATTGAGCAAATTAAGTTTGATGATGCAGCTATAAATTTGATTGCTAGAGCGGCTCATGGTTCGATGCGTGATGCTCTGAGTCTTCTTGATCAAGCTATTGCTTTTGGTGCTGGTGAGGTTTATTCAGAATCGGTACAAAGCATGTTGGGTGCAGTTGATCAACGTGTCATTTACGATCTTCTGGAGGCTTTAGCGCAAAACTCGGGAGAAAAAGTAATGCAAGAAGGTGATAGGATTGTTGCGAGTGGCCTATCACTTGATGCAGCATTGGCAGATATGGCCAAAATCTTACATAAGGTGGCACTTGCCCAGGCCTTGCCAGATTCTTTGGTCCAAAATGATCCCTATACCACGCATATTCTTTCATTATCTTCTAGCATGGATGCTGAGGATGTTCAGCTTTATTATCAAATAGCGATAAGTGGGAGGCGGGATCTGTCTTTGGCTCCCGATGAAGCAACGGGCTTTATGATGACCTTGTTGAGGTTATGGGCTTTTACCCCGAATCAAGCTGTTAGAGAAGAGATTGATTCGTCTAAATTGCCATCTTCTGTATTGGTAGATAAAGAAAAAGACGATAATGGAAATACTGAAAGGCAGCTATCTGATCCTGAAGGGTCGCAGTTGCCTGAAAATAAATTAATCAAGCCATTAATCTTTGATGGTGACTGGGAGGCATTCATCCAGCAGTTGAATCTTGGAGGGATGGCTCGTATGCTTGCTCAACATTGTGCCTTTGGAAGTCATGAGGGTGGCCGACTTGTACTTATTTTGCCCAAAGCCCATGCCCATTTGCTGGAAGGTGCTTATCAGGAGAAACTGAGGGTTACACTTGCACCTTATTTTAAAGAAGTATCTATTGATATTGGTGAAGGGAATGAGCCTGAAATGACCCCAGTCATGAAGCGTGAAAAGCGCAGGGAAGCATTGAAACGTGAGGTTGACGCAGCTATTAACTCGGATCCCGTTATACGGCAATTACAGGTAGAATGCGATGCAATAGTAATTGATGAATCTATTGTGGCAAAGGAATAAGGAGGAATGATGAAAGGTGGTTTGGGCAATATCATGAAACAGGCCCAGCAAATGCAGGAAAATATGGCTCGTATGCAGGAGCAGCTGGGTAATATTGAGGTAGAAGGGCAATCTGGTGGAGGTATGGTTGCAGTTATCATGACATGCCGTCATGATGTTCGCCGGGTAAAAATAGACAGGGAAGTTTTACAGGATGATCCAGATATGCTTGAAGATCTGGTTGCTGCTGCGTTTAACGATGCAGTAAGGAAAGCAGAAGCAACAGCCCAGGAAAAGATGGCGTCCGTAACATCAGGGATGGGATTGCCTCCGGGATTAAAATTACCTTTCTGAGCAAATAGTTATCTTGATTTTGAAGCAAGACCCGCTGTTGCAGCTAAGATTGTCGGCAAGGAATGTCTAATGGAAACGCCATCTAGTCTTACTTCTCTTATAGAAGCATTGCGTTGTTTGCCTGGAGTGGGTCCGAAATCGGCCCAGCGTATGGCTTATCATCTTCTACAGCATGACGTGCAGGGAGCAGAGACTCTTGCTTCATCAATTAGTTTTGCGTTGAAACACCTGCGTCACTGCCAGTGGTGTAATAGCTTTTCAGAGGAAGAGATCTGTGGGCTTTGTTCAAATTCAAAGCGGGATAAAAGGTTATTGTGTGTAGTAGAAATGCCCGCAGATCTGGTCATGATGGAGCAGACCCAGGCATATATGGGATTGTATTTTGTACTGATGGGGCGTTTGTCGCCACTTGATGGGATTGGGCCGCGGGAAATTCATCTTGAGCGATTGCTTAAACGTGCTGATGAAGGTGTTGAGGAAGTGGTACTTGCTACGAATTTTACAGTAGAGGGTGAAGCTACGGCACACTATGTTACAGAACTATTAAAAAGTCGTGGAATTCATGTCAGCCGTATTGCCAGAGGTTTGCCAGTCGGGGGAGAACTGGAGCATATAGATAGTAGTACTTTGGCTCAGGCCTTTATCGAACGCCGTAATCTTTGAATAGTTATTCATCTGTTTTTTCTATCTTGAAAATAATTTGCAATACGATGGCTGAATCGGTATAGTTACGCTCTTTCGTCAGATAGGCGAAGCGCTGCAAGCGGCGCTGGAAGCGGTATTTGGCGGGGTCGCAAAAGTAATTAGGGTTGACATGAGGTCGAGATTCACGTAAGATTTCGTCCTCTAACCAGTGACGCGGGGTGGAGCAGTCTGGCAGCTCGTCGGGCTCATAACCCGAAGGTCGTAGGTTCAAATCCTGCCCCCGCAACCAACGTTCTTTAAAAAGATATAGCCGATAAGTGTGGGCACATGTTGATGAGAGGTGGGGGGGAGCAATCCTCCCGGACTCGAGAGACAAGTGCTCTGAAGAGAGCGCGAAGCGATAAGGCGACGAGAGTTGCCGAAGAGTAAAGTCGGAATTGAACTGAAGAGTTTGATCCTGGCTCAGATTGAACGCTGGCGGCATGCTTTACA
>JAGWIG010000051.1 GCA_028873515.1 Pseudomonadota bacterium
CAGCACGGACACGTCCGGCTGGTGTTGCGCGGATTGACGGCTAGCACTTCACCGCCCCGCCAGGCTTGCTTGTATTCCAGTTGACGCCGGAACTCAAACCAGCCCTGATCCAGAATCGAACGGTTCAGGCCGGACCTGGCCCTGACGTTGCGCCCTGGCAAATCACTGCTGCCTGCCGCGGACCTGGACATATTCCGTACCTGCAAATCTTCTATGCACACCATCGCGTGGTTTTTGCTGATTGTGGACGTAGCTTTGTGCAGAAAGTCTTTGCGGACATTAGCGATGCGCGTGTGAATCTTCTGGACACGGACTTTCGCCTTCTTCCAGTTGCTGCTGAACTTCACCTTGCGAGACATGGCACGCTGATAGCGTGCCAGCCTTTGATGGTGCTTTCTGAAGGAGTTGAGTGGTTCGATGTGACACCCATCGGATAGAGTTGCGAAATGGGTGATACCCACGTCTATGCCGATAATGCTTGTGGCTGGATGTACCGGCTGTTCAATCTCACGCCCGGTCTGGATGCTCACAAACCACTTGCCGCCGTTGGCTGACACGGTGATGTTCTTTGCTGTGCCGAGAATGTCCCGGCTGTTGCGGTAGCGTATCCAGCCCAGTTTCGGCAGAAAGATACGATTGTTAGCCGAATCAAGTTTGAACCCCTGTGGGAAACGGAAGCTGTCGTGCTGGCCCTTCTTTTTGAAGCGCGGGAATGCGGCACGTTTCTCGAAGAAGTTTTTGTAGGCATGCGCCAAATCGCCCATGACCTGCTGAAGTGTTTGAGATGGAGATTCAACCAGGTATGGGTATTCAGCCTTCCATGCTGGAATCCAATGGTTCATCCCGAACGCATTGGTGAATTTTTCGCCCTGGGTATGATTTTCTTGCTGTCGCGCCAGTGCCAGGTTCCAAACCTTGCGCGCATTGCCAGCAAAGCGCCGCATGGAGCGGGCCTGTTCACCGTTGGGCTGGAGCTCAAACTTGAAGGCCTGCAGGCGTTTCATGCCTTGAATCATACCTGGCCCATGGAATAATACAACGGGATTAGACACGGGCGACACTGCGTTTTCAGGATGCACGTCCATTTGGTCCTTGCGGCGAAATATCGCCGCAAGGTGTTTGATGGTGAAGCCATCGACCGGATGCGCCGGATGTTCGGCAAGGTATGTGAAGACATGAAAGCGTCCCTGATCGAAATGGACGGGGAAGACAGCCATGTGCATCTGCTGGTGGAGTATCCGCCCAAGCTGGCGGTATCAGTGCTGGTGAACAGCCTGAAGGGGGTATCCAGCCGGTTACTGCGGAAGGAGCGGCCTGACTTGAAAAAGCGATATTGGAAAAACATGCTGTGGTCGCCTTCATATTTTGCCTCTTAGTGCGGTGGTGCGCCGATCAGCATCATTCGCCAGTACATTGAGCAACAGGAAACACCGATTTAGGAAACAACCAAAAACATGGATGCCTGCGGCATCCGCGCCTTATATCCCCGCCCTGAACGGCGTGGTTTTACGGTGCAACCGATAACGAAATCAAGTATACATTGCACACACAATACTGCTATTTCAAAAAACCCAGTAAAACAATCATGATTTATTTATCATTCCATCAAAATCTAACTAATAATGTAACCAGACACTCCCTGTCCTCTGGGTTCGAGGAATCACGCTAAACATTGGTGTTATCTCACCATCTTTATGCAATACATCGCAAATTCCGTATTAACCTTCACTAGACTGAATGGTTTGGTACACGATAAATCCTGTATGTGAAGGTTATAGATCCAATCGCTTCGGCGAAAACCATCTTAGGCATTTCAAGGAAAAAAATGACAACGAAAAAATATTATGTAGGCAAATTACATGAACGGAATGGTGAATATGAATACACTCACTGGTTCCTTTTTTCCACATCAAATGATCCTGATCATTATATGGATCAGATTGCAGCGGATTTCTATGGTAATGAATGTGACGAGCATGACGAAAATGGCTATTACTTTAATGGTTATGCCGTCTATGTCAGACCAGATGAGTTTAAGGAAGTCGATAAGAAGTTATATCAACAACTTGCTGCTTTTATGCATGAATTAACAATTACCGGGGCTATTGAAACACCTGAAAGCCCTGAAATTGATTTAGCCCAACAATCAGAATTACCTGTCGTGGTTATTGAAATGAATGGTGGAATCATTAACTGTGTTAGATCATCCGTTCCTATGCGCGTTATCTTTCTTGACTCAGATACAGAAGGAGGGGATGGAGACCGCATTAAGACAGTCAACGGTGAAACCGTTTATGTTTCAGACTGTACTTTGTCCGAACAGGGTGAACCCGGTTTTGATGGCATCAATCAAGATTTTGTTCATGCTGTATGTGATGAGCTTGCAAAAATTGAAGAACTCGAAGCTGCTTTTACGGATACGGACCTGGATCACATACCTCTTAACGATTAAAAAAACGTTATATCCCCAGGCCCTTAATCTTTCGGATTAAGGGCTTTTTTTCTCTGTTTAGAAAAGTTCAAAAAAAACGGCGCTTTCGGCTTAAAAACATAAAATTCCAGCGCCATAATCAAAGCACAAACCCGTCTTCGAGGTTATCGAGGAATTCATCTTCTGAGTTTAATCCCAGGAGAGTCGCCTACCCGGCAGTGTTTTACCACCTGCCTGGTCAGCACGTGCGCCTTTTTTATCTTGCCTGACCAGCATTAGCCAGGAGAATAAAAATGGCAGGGATAGATTTCTTTAAATGGTTGGATGATGCCAACGAAAATGAAATTTTAGATCGTCGTGATGCCTATCTAAAAATACTTCCAAAGTTTGTAGATAAGGAAGTAATTGCTGAATGCAGGTATTGCATCAAGGCAATGGACAGGCAGCTTCTTGTATTGGCAAAGGTTCGTAATTATTCATATCGTGCAAAGTAGCCCGATGTGAATTCAGTGTATCCAGCTTATGCATGAATTCCTGTGTTTCTTGAGGGGTGGATTTGAACAGGTTATCAATAATTTCCTGTTCAAGTGTTTTACGTCCGCCTTCAATAAGTTCCATGTGAATCATCATTTTGCGCGTGAGACCCCGGTTTTCAGGTCGGGGAGGTAGAGCGCTCTCCTTTCTGTTGATTAAAGTGAGCGGGCTTTTCACCCGCCGGGCCGTGAGGCTCTGCCCTTACGGGCCTTGTGACGGAACCTTGCGGTTCGCTCCCCTCGCCCATGTTGTAACGCAGCTTCGGTTCGGTGTTCTGAACCTTGTGACAGGCTGTTTCGTGCTTACCCTACGCTTGTCTACTCCTGCCGCTTCGAGAGGTCGGGACTGAGGAAGCATCCCAACGTCGGTCCTGTACTTCGTTACAACGTAGTTGCGATAGTCTGCAACTGAGGCTGGTCAACCGGGCTTTTAGCCATGCGGCTTCAAGCTCCGCCCTTTAGGGCGGGGTAGTTGACTCCTTAATTAAGCAATTAAATTCAGTGTATCACTAAACCTGGTTATTTCAAGGCTGCAACATTCCTTGTAAAAATTCAAGAAATCAAAGAATCAGGATATCTATAAATCCTTTATTCAAACCCAGTACGGGGAAAATCACATCCCTTATGGGCTTGGTTTTTTCGATCTTGAAAATCTTAGAAAGGAATTATTTATGAACACCATAGACCAACTGTACGAATTCATTTCTGAGCTTGATGATATTCAGTCCATTAGCCTGCGTTCCGTTAAAAGACTGATGAACCGTTATTTTCCAGGTGACTTCATGACCTTTGCCTGTCCACAGGATCCTTCTTCTTCGTCCTTGCTCAAGTACGCGGCATGGGCAATGAAGATCAAGGCCATGGTGAATTCAGCAAACAGGATTTCCAGGCAGACAGGTGAAATATCCGTGGTTGCCCGTTTCAATCCTGCCGGACATTTAGCCCTCGTTGCCATTCGGCTGAAAAAGGAAGTGCCGGGAAATAAATCTGAACGGAAAGATTATCTGGGCAATATCTTTAATTGCTTGTTATGCCTTCTCGACTTTGAAGCCGTGGACATGAATACGCTCCTTGAGGATATCTGTCTTTCTGAAAAGGACATCTGGCATTTTCATGAGTTAGCTTTCGGTCATTATCAGGAATATTCGCATGCTCGCCGCGAAGTGGTTGATCTGGCCATGGCAGTGAACCCCTTTCTCAATGAAACCTGCTTCGTTCACGTGAATAGAAAACAAGCCTGATTCAAACCGGGGCCAAGAAACCGGCCCCAATCTTCCTCAACATTTTTTCCTTTAATCCCCACAAACTTTAATTTCCATAAAGGAATTCGATATGGCAAACAGTATTTTTGAGGCGACAGGACTTCTGATGCTCAATAAGGTCACCCCTGTAATCAAGGCATTCTTTGGATGTTTCAACCTTGATGAAAACTACCCTGACAATGGGAAATTCTATATAGCTGAATCATCCGAAACAGCCAGTCCAGTATGGAATGACATCATGAACAGTGTATCCGATCTAGTCCATGATCTAGGCCTAACCATTCAGGATGAGCGTGAAGATATAATGCAGAATCTTTTACAGGCCCTTGTCGTTCATTTTGGGCTTGAAGGAGATGAAGTCTTGGAAAATTTCATTGAAAATTCGGATTTTAATTCAGACTCGAACGCGAACGTACATGATTTATTCTGGCTATGCTGCCGGTTCAATGACGGACATGATCTCCAGGCCATTGAATGGGAAGGTTGTTGGCACTGTGACAAGCTCAAGCTGAATGAGTTCGGTGGATATGGTTTATATGCCAGTCGAAATCTTGACATTGAGTCAAATTCACCAGGATTTCTTGATTCTGCCCGATCCATTGATAGCGCCATAGCTGCTGGAGATTTAGACAAGGCGTCTATTTTCGTCAAGAAAATAATGGATACATTGATTGAATCCATTTCTGACAAAAACGCCCGTAACGCGATAGCTGAAAAAATCGGATATGTTCTAGCATGAATAAAGAGCAGATTAAACAAGTTGCAAAACTTGTTGATAATCTGAGTTACGCTGAATTTGCTTTATTGGCAGCTCAGACAATATCAAAATTCATAAATCATGCAAAGTATCACAATAATATCTCTCATGAAAATATAGTTAGAACTATCATTGCGATATTAACTTTTGTAATATTACAGTATATTGTATTTGGGATATTAGGATATTTTGATAAGGAAAACAGTAAATGAGCGCGGATAACTTTATTACCATGTTATGGATAGCTATTGTTCTCATCGCGTTTGGAGCTGGAATAATAGGTTTAAAAGCTTCAAAAAAACACGCTAAGAACAAACATGACTTCGTACATTAAAAATGTGGGCATTTACTCAACGTATAAAGTATAAAGCCATAAAGGAAATGATCGATGAGTGATTTCATGCAAGGGCTTCATCAAAGGTGCGAAGGAAACGCCAAGAGGTTTTTTTGCATCTGCAATTGCCTTTTTGCGTTTGCTGGTTTACGTAACTGATTCTGTTATCCGAAAAAAATCAAAGCCACCATAAGATTACCTGACTAAATAGATAAAACGGGATCCCTCCAAAGGGCTCCCGTTTTTTTTGATGGGTAATCATCTGCTTCAAAAACATCAATAATTTAATCAGTTTTCAAATATTATTCCTGCACGAAATAACCCACAATAAGAACATTAACTGTCCTTGAGACTCAAGGAATCACGTAAGGCAATGACGCCGATAACCTGTTTGAGAATCTTTCTCGAACAGGAAAGTCTTCTGATTAACTCGGAATCCTTATCAAAACGTATTTTCAAAATACTTATCAATTCTGGGGCTGAATCAATTCAGCCCTTATTTCATTAAGGAAAAAATATGGGATCTACTGTTACGGTAGGTAAAAAAGCGTACGCATTCAAGCCTCCATCAGGAGAGATAGTGTATGCAATTTTTGAAAACACCTACGAAAAAAACTGTTATCCGCACACCCCGCATTGGGGATGTTGTGGAATAGGCAATATCGCACAAATCATGCGAAGAATTTTCCTGGCCGCCTCCATTTGTGAAGGGGGATCGTTACAGGGGAAAAAGGGATGGATCAGCCCTGAAGGATATATTAAGGGTTGGTTAAAAGAGCTGGACTGTCCCATTGAGATGGCTGATAAATGCATTACGATTAAAATGGGCAATCGATTTTATGATGCCATTTCCCAAGAGGGATTTGCAAAAATCTCAGTTCTCCTGCAACAGGAAAACAGACAGGATATCGTTGATCGGTTAGAACGGGGAGAGGAAATTGCCTTGTCTCTTTATGCTGATGCACAACTTATTGTGACCCTGTGCAACCAGGGTAAGGTTTCTTCCTGGAGGTTAATTCCATCTGCTCCCTATGGCGGCGAATGCAATACAAGTCTTGGGTATCATCCTGTACCGGCAATCCGGTATGAAATGGTAACTCCATCTGCATACAGGATCGATATCAATGATGATTGCATTATCCGGCAGGATGATGGTTCATGGCACTGTGAAGGGTCAGAGTACTCAATTGTCGAAGATTACATAGCCCATCTGTGGCAATCAGAAATCCTGGAACCGGGCAGTTATCGTAACCGCATCAGGAATTTCAGAAACGCCATGAAGTTGGCACCCAAACTACCATCAGAATCTGTAAAAATCTCGGTGGATCTGACGGTAGAAATGAGTCAATGGAATCGAAAACAGGCCGAAAGCCTTCCACAAAAGTATCCTTCTGATATCAGACTTACCGAAAATGGGTATGAAATCACTGCATTGACCAAGGAAAATGCTTATTGGGTGACGGGCTTGAGAAAAGAGGCGACATGGATTTTTGAAGAGAAATCCGCTGTAAAAATCGATTCTGCATATCAGGAAAACCTTTTTTCAAAGATATCAATTGCTTCTTCGGTGGGTCCGGTAGCAATAATGAGCCAACGGGACCGAAAGTCTGCATATCAAGAAAATCTTTATACGGAGGTATCAGATGCTTCTTGATTACAGCCATCAGTTTCCCAATGCCCTGGTCGCCCAAGGCAAAGGAAGCAATTTTTTGATTCTGTCCAGACTTGATCAGCCGTACGTGCGTGCTGACGGAAAAAAAGCTTCATACCAAATAGAATATCGTTGGCTTTCCATGGATTGCCAGGATGAAAATGATGACAATTATGTATGTGTAAAGGGAAGTGAATTTACCTACTGGCAACGCAAGGAGTTGGGAAAAAAGCTGCTCAGTGAGTTGAATGCAGGCAATGTGGATTTATTTTCCCGCTTCTATTTATTATAAGAAATTTTCAGGAGCTATTGGCCTGGTTTACACGGCATTTTCCTGTCAAAAAAAGTTCTATTTATTTTTCTGCATCAAAGAAACCCCCTGGCTTCATGCTTGGGGGTATTTTTTGCTCATAAAATTATCTTTAATCCTCACCTACACGGGGAATACCCACGATTTTTGTTGTGGTTAGGCTGCTTTTACGACTTCTGGATTCTGCAAAGCGATCCTGAGCAATGTCCTGGCTGCACCGGAAGGTTCACGCCGACCTTGTTCCCAATCCTGCAATGTCCGCACGGAAACACCAAGAAGGAGTGCAAATTCAGATTGTGACATACCGATCTTGGCCCGCGCTTCTGCAGCAGAAGATAGTTTAACCTGTGTCTTGCGGGCCGCTTTGCCGGATTTCATTTGGCGAGCAGAATCCAACAGGTCTTTCTGAAACTGATCCAGTTCTTTATCCATGGTTCATCACCTCTGCTTTCAGTCTGGCTAGAAAATCAGCCGACAGGGTATCAAATTTTGCTTTGGTATATACTATCAGCAACCAGATACGACCATCCGCGCTATTGAAGTAGATTACTCGCACTCCGCCACGTTTACCCATGCCTGAACGACTCCAGCGCACCTTGCGGCAGCCGCCAGCACCAGGGATTACATCACCGGAAAGCGGGTTGGCGGCGATCCAGTCGATAAACCTGGCAAGTTCGGAGTTTGACCATATCTGGGCAGCGTAGCGCTGGAAAACATCAGTTTCTGCGACAGTTTTAAGCACAAAACAAGTATACGGCATTGCCGTATTATAGTCAACTCAGCATATTACTTTAATCCCCACATGCGTGGGGGATACTACAATCTGGCGCCTGTTTATTAAGGGCGTTACCTTTAATCCCCACGTGCGTGGGGGATACCGGGCGTTTGTCTGAAATTCAGCAAGGTTTTATCTTTAATCCCCACGTGCGTGAGGGATACCCCTTCAAGTAACGATATGATTACAAGAAGGTTTTTTCACCTAAAAAAATCGCCGACATTTTAACCTGTCACAACAAGAAGTTCAGGATGTTGACTTTGCACATCTTGAGCGGGTTGTTTCAAACTGACATGCCCATTAATTGATGCTCCTGTGGCAATTTTTAGAACAGAATATTCAATGTCTCCATCAACCTGGGCTGATGCCGCAACGAGGACTGTATTGCAGGAAATATTGCCTTTTACCTTCCCGGATAAAAGTAACTTTTTCGCAAAAATATTTCCTTCTACAAAACCACCAGGGCTAACATAAATTGATCCAATGCCTGTGACTTCCACATTTCCAACGATGGTACCATCAATCCTGATACCCTTTTCCAGAACCATGTCGCCTTGTATTCTTACCCCTTCTGCCACCAGGGAGGTGATATGCTCGCTTGTTGCTGTAAGGTGTTCCTTAACGGTTTCGGCCTGATGAACAACGACCGGATTCTGGGCAGTAGATTGAGCAGGTTCAGTTTTCTTGATGAACATGGCTTTTCCTTATTTAATAGACTGCGTTATTAATGGATAACTTTCCTTTACTGGTTATAATCGTGCCTGTATCGGAATGAATCGAAAGCAGTTTTGAACCATTGGGCATGTTGCCGCCTACGCGAACCATACTTTGTTTACCGTCCGGTGAAACCAGAAGCAAGGTGTCGCCATAGATCAAGGTTTGCCATCCTTTATTGTGGAGAGCCACCTTTTTATAAACAGGGCTAACTGTCACGGCGGCGGGACTTTTTTTTATAGTATTGATAACAGTTTTTAACTTAAGCTTATGACCCGGCATTACCTTCTTGTGAACAATGAGCACCTTCTTGCGCAGCACATCATTTTTAATTGCAAATCGGTGATATGGAAGATGTTTGGATTTATCGAGAATGGCTTTTTGGGGTAATGATGCAGTCACCGTAGATGTGACCTGTGCGGTTTCCAGAGAAGACATTCTTTTGTCCATGACGCCCAGCGAAGCAGAAAGATTCTGAATTTGCACGGCATTCTCTTTAGATTGAAGCTGAAGCCTTTGCAGATTTTTTTCAACCTGAACAAACTGGGTCTGAGTGATTTGATAACCTATTAATAAGGCATAACCTGCGGCACCGCCAGCCAGAATCCCCGATAAAAGCAAGGCAATTTTTTTGAATCGTCCACGATGAACAGGCATTACAGGAATTTCTGCCGAATTTGTTGGAGTAGATTCCTGCGCTAATTCAGGAGAAATAAAATCTGCCAGCATATCCTCATCAAATATTTCATTGTCAATCATTGCATTTTCCTTTAATCGTTATTGGACTGAGTGGATAATGCGCCACCTGTATCTACCTGGGCGTCAGATAGTTTGTTAATCAATACTTCAAGTTTCTCGCGGGTTGACTCAGATAGTCCGGCATAACCCGGATCGGCCTTGACCTCAGTAATTGCGGTATACAAATTATTGGCGGATTTACGAACAAGTTTATGAAACGAATGACTTGCAAGGTGTTTCCGGGTTATTCTTTCCTTACCGGCAGCCTGGGCATTCTTTTGTGCTTCAAGTATTTTTTCCAGGGCGCGTTCACCATATTGCATCAGCATTTCAATGGCCATGGTGGCAGAAACAACTTCGTCCATGACCAATTGTCGCAATTGGGTGGGGGAACTCATAAGCAACAGCAGTTCATTTACATATTGGGTACTGATCCCAATCCGGCTGGCAATGGTTGTTATGTCCAACCCATATGTGGAAAGACGTTTACAGACAACCCCTGTTTCATAGGGTGTCAACGGCTTACCATTATTGCCTTGTACCAGCGCAACCGTTAGATCTTCAATGGCGACTCCGGCCTGACTGACCACCACCGGTATTTTTGGTAATTCCATTCCTTCGCTCATGGCCAGGCGTATGGCTTCAAGACGGCAATGCCCGTCATAAACATAGATAATCTGCTTATTGCCTTCCCTGACGACATACCCTGCCAATGGCTTGTTCTGGTAATACCCCTCACGTTTCATGGAATCAGCAAGACTGCGGATATGTTCGAGATAACTTTTTCCTTTAACCCTGACATTAAAGTTTTCAATAATCTTGAGATGTTCAATCGAAACCTGCCACAAATCCCGAGAACTGGCCTGTGCCTGTTTCATGGCCAACTTGATTGCGCCAGGATGTAGATTGATTTCTGGTTCGACTTCAGGATGTATATTCGACAATTTGAATCTCCGAAAAATAAGTTCCCCAGTTCCATTGTCATCATTTTAAAAAGATGTCAATACTGAAAAAATTTGAATGTTCATAAAAAACAACCATCATTCAAAAAAAGTAGCTTTCTTTTTTATTAAAAATATGGAGGTGTCCAATTTAATGATGGCAATGGAAGAATCAACAGAAAGGAGAGCGCTCTACCGACCTGAAAGCCGGGGTCTCACGCGCAAAATGATGATTGATTATTATGCAGAGATGGATCGTTATGGATTCAAGGAGCCATTCCGTAAAGAACTGGCGAACCTGTTCAGTAAACATAATCACCGTCCTGGGAAAACCAGGCGAACAAACCATGTCATCAGTCACAAAACCCAATACAGGCGGTTTGTTAATCTTTGCTCGGCTTTCATGGATTTAGGTCGGATGGGACCCATGATCCAGTCAGTTCACCATTTACGTGAAAAACATGTTGCAATGCTGGTAAGGGCATGGATAGAGCAGGGCGATACAATTGGCACGATAGATAACAAACTGTCATATTTCCGCACCCTGACGGAATGGTTGCAGAAAACAGGGATGATAAAGCAAAGCAGGCAATATTTCCCTGAAAACGAATACAAGCGGGAAACCGTGGCGACGAAAGACAAAACCTGGAGCGGATCCGGAGTAAACATTCACGAAATCATAACTGCCATAGCCTTTTCGGATCCAGTCATAGCCATGCAGTTGGAACTACAGCTCGCTTTTGGAATGCGTGTGGAAGAAAGCATGTGCTATCAACCTTACAAAGGATTAAAGGAAGCTACGACCAAAGCCAATATCCTGATTGACAAGGGAACAAAAGGTGGGAGACAGAGAGAAGTTACCATTGATGATATTGTTCAGTTTGATGTTTTGACCCGTGCAGCGGGTTTTGCAACCGGGCCGAATGAATCCATGATCCCCAAAGTGTTTACACTGATTCAATGGCGGCAACGTTATTACAAAACCATACGTAAATATGGTATTTCCAGAAAGGAAGGTTTGCAGGTCACAAGCCATGGTCTTCGCCATGAATACCTGAACAAGGTTTTTGAAAACATCATGGGGGTGCCTAGCGCAGTAAAAGGTGGCCATGACTATGATGCAGGAAAACTGGATATGGCGATGCAGATCGTTGTAGAAAGGGCAGGGCACTGGAGCAAAAGTAAATCTCAGGCTTATCTGGGAGCAGTATTGATTAACAAGCGAAGGGGCAGGCCAAAAACATATGTAGAATAAAAACCCTTAATACGTGTACACGTCATGGCTTAATAAAATCAGTAGGTTATAATAATAACTGGAAATGGGCACCGTGCCCATTTTAAGGCGTTTTTTATAAGTGGATGAATAAATTATGTTATATATATTCTATCTTTGTACACGTTTAAATTTTTATATTCGGAACCAACATCCGTACGCCAATCCAACGGCCCTCTGACATGTTTCCTGATTGCAGTTTCAACCTGATCGCAGGCTGATTGAATGGAATTGCTTCGGGCAACCAATGCGACACACCTCGAATTGCCAATTGTTACAAATCGATTAATTTCAATTTCAACAGCCGACGAAAAAAATATATCAACACCCATTCGCTCGATTGCATCAATATCCATTTCAAATTCGTGGCGTTCACCATTCTTTAATGCGTAATCAGGAGAGACAAGATATTTCACAACAGATGCCTGATTCATAAACCTTGCAGATGTATTCGTCAAGGTTTTACAGTCAATATCATTAAGAAGGGATGATAAAGATCCATCTAAAACGGACATGATGTTCATGCATTCAGGATCCCCAAATCTTGCATTGAATTCCAGAAATTTCAAGCCTTTTTCAGTAATAAAAAACCCCGTATTCAACACTCCGTTAAAATGGCGGTTTTCAGCACGGATAACCTGCAGAATCTCAATGGCAATATTGAGACATTGGTCATAATCTACCTGAGTCATGAAAGGAAGAGGCAAGCATCGATCGTTGAATGAGCCCATGCCGCCTGTTCCTGGACCGGTATCTCCGTCAAACCGGTATGGATAATCGTAAGTTGCTGGTGGTCGTAATACTGACACTCCATCAGTCAAAACCATGAGGGTAAATTCAACCCCCTCGATTTTTTCAACAAGAATGACAGATTCATCAGGGCGATCACTGAGTAATTTCCTTGTGTACTCCTCAGCAGCCATTAAATTGGCCAGATGTACCCCCATTACCTTGACGCCTTTCCCACCGCTTAACCCTTGTGGTTTTACCACGATTTCGAGTGACATTTTCTGAATCTCGTCAAAAGCTGCGGTAAGCGATTCCTCATTACTAACGATCCAAAATTCAGGGGTAAATTCAGGGAACTTCTTATGCATGAGCTTTATGGCGTATTCCTTATCCCACTCAATTTGAGCCCCTGCTCGAGTAGGGCCAACGGTATGTATGCCATGGCTCATGAGCACATCAACAACTCCAGAAGCCAATGGTTCATCTGAATTTACAAATACTAAATCCACTGAGTTTTCTGTTGCAAACCGGGCAATCGCTTCCCCATCATTAGGAGAACAGATTAAATATTTACCACCAGAACAATTAACGTAGCGGACCAATGTTGGATTTTTGTGAGCCATGACAGCGAATACAATACTGTCTTCAGCCAAACGTTTTGCAATTGAACTTTCCCGACCTCCTTGGCCCACAACAAGAATTTTTTTCACAAGACGAAACTCCATTAAAAGAAAAACGAAATATTGTATGCATACACAACATTTAATCCAAGGTTACCCTAGTATACAAAATCAGCAAGGAATCTACTCATGCCTTAAATAACAGACTTATTACAAAAATTAGGAATAGTAATGAAAAAGTATAAGCATTAAAAAAATTCACCTGATTGTTTCATGAAAAACTGGCATCAATTCATAACCCGTGGGAATGAAATTGCCAGCCCTTCCATCCAATGTACCTACCAGCCTGGACCACAGTAAAATCGGCTTTGAAATTGGCTGGGATATGGCAGTTTATCGTCTTGCGTTACCTGAAGATGCAGGCAGGGAAATAAAGGATGGATATCGGGAAGGGAATCAACGTGCCCATTCAAAACGATCAGACCGATATGTAAGGAAATGGATACGTTTGAGATATAACGCCTGGAGTCGTAACCGGCTTGTTGATGAAACTGTAACGCCTGCTTTCCTGAAAAAAATCGATGTTCCGGTATGTCCAATCACTCTAAACACGCTAACACACAGCACTGGCAATGAATCTGACTGGTCAGTGGACCGGCTGAACAATAATGGCGGTTATGCATTCGGAAATCTGGCTGTCATGAGTACAAAAGCCAATCTTATCAAATGGTCCATGAGGCTTGATGAAATCATGGACAGGGCCTACGGTAAAGCAACCTCGGCAGGTGAGTTATCCAGATTTGAATGGGCAAGAATGGCGGCACTTATTGCCGGTGCATGCACGATTGATTCCAGCTTAAAAAATTCTTTAGTTGTTCCCATGGTCCTTCATCCACCTCCCCATACCCCTTTGTCTGCCCCATTACTCATGCAGTGCCTGTTGATGAGCCGTAGGGGGAGAAAATTAATAAAACAGTTCTGCCCGCAGGAGCTGGGCCAGCAAAGCACAAAATTATGTCGATCTGTTGAGAAAAAACTGGAACGGCTTGAATTCGATTGTTCGCATTTCACCGTCTGGCATAACCCGATGCTTTTCCAAAAATACTGTGAATTCTATGAATATCTTGGCGACGAGCGAGCTGCAGACATGATTGAACAGATAAACCACTCATTCTCTTTGAAGTGCGACCGCATAAATTCAAATAACTGGGCTCTGGATTCAAATGGATACCTTATTGAATGAAAGGAAATGGCAATGCGATACCTAAGTGAAAATATCCATACCATACATCAATGCATGTTGGTTGCCGCACTCCAGATTACCGGATCCAGAAAAATAGATCAGGATGCCAGGTTGCTGCTTTCTAACGTCCTTACCGCTTATTTCAAGCTCGGCACCAGATTGGTGGATGCAAACATGGCAGCCTTTCCGGGTGAAAAGGTTATCCAGGTTCTTAAAATTACCCCATCCCTGTACCACCTGTTTTACCCAGAAAACCACGGAACGGAACAATATCGCGCAAAGGTTAGCAATCGTCTTCTGGGGCCGTTGTTCAAATCTGGAGGTAAACCTGGGCACATGCTGGGCGTGAACAATCATCCAGGAGACCGTCATGTCATCAATTAAATATGACGGAATAGCAGAAGAAGATATTAAAACAGAATATGAGATTCTGGATTTTAACTGTGATCCGCTGGTTCAATATTTACGTGAAATCGGTTCACTTGACCTGCTAAGCAGGGATGAAGAAATTCAATATAGCTCAACCATTATGGCTTCGCAGGAAATCATGCTGACAATGATTAGGCAGGAAAGCAAATTGGCACATTTGATTACAGATGATGTGGCTTTAGGGTTTGGCAATATTGGAGACATTGTGAGATCAGTTCTTAAAACTCAAACATTGAATAAAAAAACACTGAATGCATTACAGGATGAGTTGAAAGTTTATGAAAAGGCCCGTAACAGGATGGTGGAAGGCAATCAGCGTCTAGTAACTTCCATTGCAAAAAAATATGTTCGGCATGGAGTAGAAATGAATGATTTGATCCAGGAAGGTAATATCGGGCTAATGCGTGCGGCAGAGCGTTTTAACCCTGAAATCGGCACCAAATTCAGCACGTATGCAACATACTGGATTAAGCAGAATATCCTGAAAACCGCACAGATAAAAATGGTGCGCTTACCAACAAAAGCCCAGTCCGAAATATCCGGCATGAAGGAAGTAATCCATGCTTTGATAGGACGTTATAACAGGCGGCCAACACCAGTAGAAATCTCTGATTTCATGGCGGTTCCAATCAGTCAGGTTCATAAAATCATCATGTTCATGCAGCTTGAACATGATACCCATGCTACCGAAGATTCCGGATTTGAAGAAGTGCAGGATTATGTTGACAACATTGAAGATTCACGGGGTTCTCCAGAAGATGCCATGGTTGGGAAACAATGCGAAAACGTAATCGATACATTACTTAAAACTTTTCCAAGAGAAGAACAAATGGTTGTGCGTATGCGAATATGGGATAACAAATCATTCATGGAGATTGAGAAAAGTCTGGGGATACCTGCGGGTGATGCCCGGAAAATTTATAGCAGAATGATGCTTAATCTGAGTTCACAAAGGAATTTACACCAACAGCTTTTCTAACGGAAAGTAACTTTTTTTGTGAATCATTCAAATGAATAAATCTGTATTGGTTGATCACAATCTCTTTATATTGAACAACGAGAGAATCCAGCAATGTCATTGGTTATCAGTAAAGATCAAGCGAACATCAATCGGGAACAGGGCATAGCCAAAGTACAGGAAAGTACGGAAGTGGCCTGTCCTGGCTGGACAGACATAGCATTAAATGCAGTCATTGCATTTGCTAAATCACATGAGCATTTTCTGACGGAAGAGGTTAGAGAGTATTGTCATGAATTCGTTCCAGAACCTCGTGATGCTCGGGCATGGGGTGCAGTCATACGGCGTGCGGTCAAGACGAATATTATCTCGTTCGATCAGGATATGCGCCTGCACGTTCTTCCAATCTATCACCAAAGCCCATATGGAAATCATTAATTGTGTCATAACAATTGAATATCGGAATCAACTTGATGGCTCAAAAGAAACGTGTCTTTTCAATTGGCTCGGCTCACCTGGAAATTATCGGTAAAATCCTTGACCACAACATTCAGTCCTTATCAAATCAGAACGGTGCTGTCACCATTGGTATTGGTGGGGCAGTATGCAAATTGGCCGCTGATCTGACACGCCAAGGAATGACGGTTTCGTTATTAACAGCTATCCAGAAGCAATCCGTTTATTCTTCCATTATCAGGACGCATATCGGTGAATTAGGGATCAATATATTGGCTGTAGATGTGGAAGAATCAAGAACGCCTGCTTTTTCAGCACACATCGGGGCTAGCGAAGAAATTCTTTCTGCGGTTGCTTCCCTGCCTATCTCAACGGCTGTTTTCAAGCCGGAGCTGATTAGGCAGGCTATGGTAGATGCCCAATGCGCCATTATAGACAGCGCCCTTTCCACGGAAATGATGACAAGATGTATTACCCTGGCCACCAATATGGGGATACCTGTTTTTATCGTTGTGACTTCAGAAGCGGGCGCAATCCGGGTTCAAAACATTAAAGCTAACCTATCCGCTTTGTTTATAAGGCAACAGGACGCAGAATATTTGCTGAAGAAAATGGGAAAAGCGTCAGATCTTTGCCTTCTCTCACAACACTTCAATTCGGCTCTGGTCATATTGCGCGATCACTCAGGTTTACTTGTTATTGAAGGAACAGAACGAACCTGGCTGGAATCGGAGAAGGTTGGTGGCCATATGGCCTCACAAAGAAACAGCATGATTCTGTCCCTGATTATAGAAAACCGGGTATTTAGCTGGATGACGTTGATTGACGCATGCAAACAGTCATTGTTGATGTTTGATCAACATAAGCAGAATTTACCCATGAAAAACAGTGTTGAACCTACACTGTCTACATTAGACAGCATGGCTACCAAAGACGACATGACCGGGCTGTTTAACCGTAGAACAATGGATCGTCATATTAAACAGGCCATGCACGATCCAAAGCATTTCTCTATTCTGCTTATGGATATTGATCATTTTAAAAATGTGAATGACACATTCGGGCACGATGCCGGGGATGAAACCATTAAAACCATTGCTGAAATTCTGAAAAATGAATTACGCGGACAGGATATCCCAAGCCGATGGGGCGGGGAAGAGTTCCTATGCCTGTTACGCAATACCGAATATCGTCAAGCCTTGCAAGTCGCGGAACGTATCAGAAAGAAAATTGAAGCCTTACAGATTCCCATTGTAGGTAAGGTCACGGTTAGCCTGGGGGTAGCGCAACATACCTCAATTGAGATGCCAGACAGAACAATAAAAAGAACAGACGAAGCTTTATATCTATCAAAAAAAAATGGGCGTAACAAAGTTACATATCGCCCTTCGCATTAACTACTTTAATCCCCACATGTGCGGGGAATACAAAGAATGAAAAGAAGGAAATAAATGTAGTATTCTTTAATCCCCACATGTGCGGGGAATACTACTTGATGCAGAATGAAGCCCTGAACTAATCACTTTAATCCCCACATGTGCGGGGAATACCCTTCATAGAACTCCATGAGTATGAAAGGGTATTTTCACAAATCAATCTGGTGCAAAAGATATCTATTTTTTTTCCGATCTTTAAAATATCTAACTAATGTCTCACGTATGCTTAAGAATGCCAGCTCTTCCCATGGTATATCTTCCTCACCAAAAAGTGCCACTTCGCTGCTTTCACTTGTTGGCCCAAAAACAGGCTCAACCAGGTTGGCGCGATAGAATAAATAAACCAGATTAAAGCTGGCAAGATTCAGGATACAATAAACAGGTCCGATTTCAACGTGAGCCCTGGTTTCCTCTATGGTCTCACGCAGAGCCCCGTCAGAAGTGGTTTCAAGATTTTCCATAAAACCCGCTGGTAGAGTCCAGAACCCCGATCGCGGCTCAATGGCTCTTCGACACATCAAAACCTTTCCCTGATACTCAGGTATGCAACCAACAATAAGCTTCGGATTCTGATAATGAATGGTTTCACATTGTTCGCAAACATGCCGAGGCAATGTTTCCCCAAGTGGAATTTTATAATCGACGCGGTTACCACAACATGGGCAAAATTGAATGGGTTTTTCCATACTGGAATTCTTTAAATAAATTGCAGATTCAAGTTTGAAGTGCAATGCCTGGTTTGAAGAATACCTGATTGGGTGTCAGATATCCAAGCCGTTTACGTGGTCGATTGTTCAATCTTTCCATTGCCGTATCAATCTCCAGTTGTGTAATGGTGGTGAAGTCCCTGTTCT
>JAGWIG010000136.1 GCA_028873515.1 Pseudomonadota bacterium
GACCCTGATGAACTTGATAGGCTGCCTGGATCGTCCTACAAGTGGCCAATATCTGCTTGAAGGACAGGATGTCGCGGCACTTGATGAAGAAACCTTGGCACGGATACGTAGTTTACGGATTGGCTTTGTATTTCAGAACTTCAATTTACTTGCTCGTACCAGTGCGGCAGAAAATGTAGCCCTGCCGCTTTTTTATTCGGGTCGGATGGCTGACAGTGATGATGGTGTGAAGAAGGCACTGGCAGCTTTAGGTTTGGCTGGGCGTGAGCTGAATTACCCAAGCCAGCTCTCTGGTGGCCAGCAGCAGCGCGTAGCCATCGCCCGTGCATTAATTAATGATCCAGCAATCCTGCTTGCAGATGAGCCTACTGGTAATCTAGACTCCAAAACTGCCGAAGATATTGTTGCCACTCTTCAGACGTTCAATCAAGAACATGGGGTTACCGTGGTCATGGTGACTCATGAAGTTGATATTGCGGCTTTTGCTGAACGTGTCATTTCCAAGCGTGATGGGGCAATCATATCTGACAAGCGCCAGAAGCCGAAGGTCGCATCGCATCTTTCTTCACAGGCTATGCAAAGGCGGGATCAGTCTGAAAATATGCTAGCTTCACCTCGCCTGGGAGGAACAGGAGCTTTTCTTCGTATGGCTTTTCTGGCGGCGTGGCGTGCACTGAGCAGAAACAAAATGCGTTCCACGTTGACCATGCTTGGTATTTTTATCGGCGTTGCAGCCCTGATCGTTATGGTTGCTGTAGGGCAAGGTGCAAGTGCCTATGTCAGGGCGCAGATTGAGAATCTGGGTACCAACCTTGTGGTTGTGTTGCCAGGAACAACAACTGTCAGTGGGGTGCGTGGCGGTTATGGTAGCGCATCAACATTAACCATAGCTGATGCGCAGGCAATAAAGAGTGAGGATTCTGCTGTTGCCGAAGTAGCAGTTCTGGATCGTCAACTGGCTCAGGTTCAGTATGGTAACCAGAACTGGAGTACAAGTATCCAGGGGGTATCCCCCAGTTATCTCAGGATCCGCAACTGGGCTGTTGTGACAGGAAGAACCATGACTGAGAGCGATGAAGAGCATGCAAGCCGTGTAGCTCTTCTTGGGCAGACTGTTGTCAGGAATCTTTTTGGGGAGCATGAAAATCCCGTAGGCACAACAATCTTTATCAAAAATGTTCCAGTCGAGGTGATTGGTGTTCTCAAAGCCAAGGGGCAAACTGGGTTCGGGCAGGATCAGGATGATATTGTAATTTTACCTTTTAGTACTGCAGAACAGAAAGTTCTGGGTGTTTCAACGCCCTCACAGGCCGAGCCCAATCCCTATATTTCAGCAGCCCCACCTAATCCGTTTGGCTTAAAACCAAAACTGACTGGTTATGTAAATGTAATTTTTGTACAGGCTATCAGCACTGATATGGTGCAGACTGCTGTTAAGCAGGTTACCCGCACACTTAAACTACGCCATCATATCCAGCCGGGACAGGATGATGATTTTGGCGTTCGTAATATAAGCGATATAACCCAGGCTGCTGAAAGTAGCAGTAAAGTCATGTCGCTGCTTCTGGCAGCTGTGGCTTCCATTTCACTTCTGGTTGGCGGGATTGGCATCATGAACATCCTGTTGGTATCAGTGACTGAGCGCACACGTGAAATTGGTATTCGCATGGCAATCGGGGCACGGCGTATCCATGTATTGCTCCAATTTCTGGTTGAATCCGTTCTATTAAGTCTTATTGGAGGCGGCATGGGGATCATTGCTGGGGTGATTATTTCAAAAGTCATTTCAGTGTTTGCTGGATGGCCTACCCTGCTGTCTATTTCGTCTATAGTGGTTGCTTTTGCTTTTTCGGTGGCCGTAGGGATATTTTTTGGATATTATCCAGCTCGGCGTGCATCCCGTCTCAACCCCATCGAGGCGCTCAGGTATGAATGATTCCATAAGATGGTTTACTAAAAAAAAGATGGTGGTTGGATTGGGCCTATTCCTGAGTGCATGTGCCATGGGTCCGGAATTTACATCTCCTGCCGCACCTGATGTAAAAGGGTACACAATTACACCAATGACCGCTGCGCTTTCAGTATCAGGCGATAAACAGGCCCAGCGTCTGCAGATGGGGCATACTGTTTCAAGCCAGTGGTGGGAGCTTTTTCATTCATCTGCTCTTACTGCTCTTGTGAATCTGGCAATTGAGAATAACCAGAACCTGGCAGCAGCTAAGGCAACTCTTGCCGAGGCTAGGAAAAGTGTTCTGCAGGCTGAAGGTGCTCTTTATCCGCAGATTGACGTTAATACCAGTTATGAACGTCAAAGAATTGGCACTACTGTTGCTGCTTCAAATCTCTATGTCGTGGGAGCTAACGCCAGCTATGTGCCGGATATTTTCGGGGGTAGCCGGCGAGAGATTGAGTTTCAGCAGGCACTGGCTGATAACCAGTTCTATCAGTTAGGTGCTGCCTATCTGACCCTTACCGGAAACATTGTTACGCAATCCATTAATTTGGCGTCGTTGAATGCCGAGATCGCTGCTGTTGACGAGATCATTGTGGACGATGAAAAAAACCTCAGGCTGGCTGAGGAAAAATTCGAGGCGGGTAAATCTACACAGACAGATGTCATGACTGCGAAAAGCCAGTTGGCTAATGATCGTACTGAGATTGCGCCCCTAAGGCAGCAAGTTAGCATAGCAAAGCATGCCATTGCCATTTTGAGTGGCCAGTTTTCCGGAAGGTGGTCTCCGCCAGTATTTGATTTGGGCTCCCTTAGCCTGCCGAGGGATCTCCCGGTTAGCCTGCCTTCGGATCTGGTGCGTCAACGCCCTGATATACTTGCCGCAGAAGCACAGTTGCATGCTGCAAGTGCGACCATTGGGATTGCTACTGCACAGATGTATCCGAGCATTACCCTGTCTGGTAGTCTGGGGACACAGGCATTGAATTCAAGCGGTCTTTTCTCGGCATCAAGTCAGATGTGGAATTTGGCCGCCGGGTTAACTGCCCCAATTTTTCATGGTGGAGCTCTGGAAATGCAAAAGGAAGCCGCTATCGATGCTTTCAGGGCATCATTTGCAACCTATCGACAAACCATTTTGGTTGCTTTTGGTCAGGTGGCGGATACCTTGCGAGCGTTGAAGCATGATGCAGAACTTCTTGATGCCCAGAAACAGTCTCTGGAGACTGCTGGCATAGCATTGAACTTGCAGAGGCTGAGCTATGCCGCTGGAAAAACTGATTTGTTTGGACTTATTGATGCAGAACGGAGCTATCAACAAGCCAAGCTTGGTTATGTTCGTGCTGAAGGACAACGTTATCAGGATACCGCCCAGCTTTTTATAGTCTTGGGGGGTGGCTGGTGGAAATCTCAAAACAAGGTTATATCTATTTCCCGGCCTTAGCTGAAGGTCATGCAGGAAACAGATATTTTCTCATTATGGGGGCTATGGGCTAGTATTGTTTTGGCTGGAATTTTTCAGAGGGAAAACCCGGTATGGGTATTGCTGAATGTTCCTGATAGTGTATGTTGTGACTGTGGTCAACTACCCCGGGCTGAAGCCCGGAGCTTGTGAAAACAAACTAGGTTGACCAGGGAGCACGACTGTTAGTGCTACGCACGCAGTAACGTGCAAACGTTAGTAACGGGTCGTTCAGACGCACCGGCGAATGCTTCCTCAGTTCGCCGCTC
>JAGWIG010000137.1 GCA_028873515.1 Pseudomonadota bacterium
ATTACAGGAGACATGTGATGCCTTTCAATGGAAGCGGTACCTACACCCTGCCAGCAGGAAATCCGGTGGTGACCAATACCGATATTTCGTCAACAACACAGAATAACACGATGAGTGATGTGGCAACAGCTTTGACGGATTGTGTGACGCGAGATGGACAGAGCCCCCCGAGTGCCAACCTGCCGCTGGGGGGGTTCAAGCTTACCGGGCTGGGTGCAGGATCGGCCTTGACCGACTCCCTGACACTGGGACAGGCGCAGAATGAGCTGGGGAACTATGGCGGCACGGCAGGGGGAACCGCAAATGCCTTGACCATTTCCACTACCCCGGCCATCACCGCCTATATTGCCGGACAGCGTTTCTGGTTCAAGGCTTCTGCCAGCGGGAATTCCGGGGCAACCACCCTCAATATTGACGGGCTCGGCGCGATTGCCGCCCAGTTCAATAGAGTCGCCTGTGTGGGGGGAGAGATACTGGCCAACAACTTCTATCAGGTTTTTCTGGATACGGCCACGACCTGCCAGATTAGCGCCATTTCCTCCCTGAGTTCTGCCGGGGGCACCCTGACGGGCGCTCTCAACAACGCCCCCTCCGTGGTTCTGGCGTCCGCCACCTCGACGGCCATCGGTGCCGCCGCTTCCAACAATGTCACGATATCCGGCACGACCACCATCACCTCCTTCGACACGATAGCTGAAGGGGCAATACGACTTGTCACCTTCTCCGGTGCGGTTCCCATCACCTACGATGCCACCAAGATGCAACTGGTGGGCGCTGCCTCAAGAACGTATGCCGTGGGGGATGTGTCCCTCTTCCGTTCATTGGGATCTGGGAACTGGAAAGAGGAATTCTATCAGCCTGTCGGGGGGTATGCTGCCCTTGCAGGTCTTTCTACCCAACTCTTTTCAGTGGCGGATGCAACCACGGCACATGAGGCTGTCTCTGCACAGCAGTATAAATACCGCGCCCTGTTCCAGGAATCGCAGCCTTCGGGAACCAACGCGGGTGGGTCCTCATCTGGCTACAACGTGCGTGTGCTAAACACTGTCCAGTCAAACAATATACCTGGTTGCTCGCTGACCTCGAACCACGTCACCCTTGCGGCAGGCACCTACTGGTTCAATGCATCGGCACCGGCCTATGGCTCGTCATCCGGTGTGTCTACTCAACTACAACTCTATGATATTACCTCTTCTTCTGTAATATTGAACGGGACATCTGAATTTTCAGTTTATAGTACTGCACAGACCCGCAGCATGGTTTCAGGAATGGTTACCTTCTCAGCCACGGCCACGGTGGAGTTGAGGCACTATTTCTCATCAGCACAGGCCACTAACGGCCTTGGAGTGTCAACCAATTCAGGAAGCCCGGAAATCTATTCACAACTTGAAATCATCCAGATGCCTTATTAACCTGAAAAGGAAAGGTTTGTATGAGTGAAGAATACCAACAACAAATTGGCGAACGCCTTGCACGGCTCGAAACCACACTTGAGCACTTTACAAAACTCATGGAAAAAATGGACAAGGCAATAACGATGATGGCGCAGTCCATCCAGAAGATATCCACAACCGTCAGCGAGCTTGAGCATCACCGGAACAATATCGGTGTATTGACCGAGCGCGTCAACGACAACTGTTCGGACATCAACAAACTGGACAGGCGTGTCTCCAGCATCGAGGCTGCCGAGGAAAGCGAGATGAAGTCCAGAATCAAGACGTGGCAGGACAAGGCATGGCAGGCAAGCGCATGGATAGCCGGTGTCGCGGTACTGCTCATGCTCTCCCATTTCGGATTCAAGCTGTATGGCTAGCCGGGGTGAACGCTTTGCGGACTGGATAGGGCTGAAGGTCGGAAGCTGGCCGTTCATCATCACGCAGACGATTATCATCATCCTGTGGGTGACAGCAAACAGTATCCATGGATGGTCGCACTGGGATACCTACCCCTTTATCCTGCTCAATCTTGGGCTTTCCCTTCAGGCTGCCTATACCGGGCCTGTCCTGCTCATATCGGCCAACAGGCAGGCCCAGAAAGACCGGCAACTGGCACAGAAAACAGAAGAAGAAGCCAGAGCCACTTTACTTAAATCCATAGAAATCAATACAGAGTGTCATCGAATCATGAAATTGTTTCTTCTAGAAACAAGAAGACTTAAGCAATTAATTAATACCCTGCAAGAAAAACAATGAATCAAATACATTAATTAATGTGCTTTATAAATTAAACCATGACCGCCTTCGGGCGGTTTTTTTATTTCATATAAGGAGTATTGAAATGTCTGTAATGAGAGCAAAGATGATACTTGAATCTGTTCAAAAATTTACTGACGGAGGTGAGAAATTAGTCTTTCACGCTGTTGGTAAAGCTGGATCTTATCCCGAAGATGGCAGCGATGAAGACAACACTTTTGCAAGGTTTAGCCCTTCTGCGAATTTAGAAATTTACATAGCTAACCCCGCACTTTGGGGAAAATTCAAAGAAGGTGAAAAATACTATGTTGACTTCACCAAGGCTCCTGATTAGTTAAAACCGTTCCACAACACAAATACCCGCTTCCGCGGGTTTTTTATGGGGGTTACGATGCAAATCATCAAACACCTGGTTGATGCCGCGAAGGGTAAACATCCCCTTGCTTCAAAACGTTCTGACAAGTGGCCAGAAGCCCGCGCAGCGCATTTGAAATTGCAGCCTGTCTGTCAGGTATGTGGGGGCAGTTCAAAGCTTGAGGTGCATCACATCCGCCCCTTTCATCTGCACCCTGAACTGGAGCTTGACCCGACGAATCTTATCACGCTCTGCGAAGCCAAAAACGATGGGGTGAACTGTCATTTATTCTGTGGCCACCTAGGGAACTTCAAAAGTTTCAATGTCACCGTGACGACCGATGCCCCGACATGGGCAAACAAGATAAAGAGTCGGCCATGATACCAGACAACCTTATCACCATCCTGACACCTTTATTGACCGATGAAGAAGGATCACGCAAGTTTCCTTATGACGATGCGACAGGCAAGCAATTCATCCAAAATATGACATTAAAAGGAAACCTGACCATCGGCATAGGTTGGAATCTATCTGGCAACGGTCTTCCTGACGACATCCTTCAAACCTTATTCCAGCGTTCAATGGATTCAGCTTATACCTCGGCACAATCCATTTTTACAGAATTCAATGTTTATTCACCCAGTCGTCAGGCTGCCTTGATAGACATGATTTTCAACATGGGCGAAGCCACCTTTTTGACCTTTAACAATTTCATCAAGTTCATTCGCGCCAAAGCATGGATTCCGGCGATTGATGACTTGGAGAACACGGCATATGCAAAAGAACTTCCGCATCGGGTCGCGGACATCGAGCGATTGTTAGGCCAATGAGAGTCATTCTTGGCGATGAAATAAGCAGCCATGAAGACATGTTCCAATGCATCGCCTGTGGCAACAAGACCATGATACTCATCAACGGTCATCTGTGCTGCGAAAAGTGCGAGTCGTGGCCTGATGAGGCCATTAACCAACTGATGTGGGTATTTTTCAATTCGACGCATACGCGCCATTAGGAGTGATTATGTTATTTCTAGCCAAATACGGCGGTATTGTTTTATCGGTTGTTTGCATCATTTTGATGATGATTTATGACCTGACCGGA
>JAGWIG010000138.1 GCA_028873515.1 Pseudomonadota bacterium
CAACCAAAGAAACGGCAAACCAGTTTTTAATGAAGTTTCTTGTACGCCAATTGTTTTAATTAGTTCACAAGTTTTAATCATCAATGAACAGGGCTGGTCGTAGTTTTTGTTTTTAATCATGTAAATCTCCAAGTATTGACAATAATCCAACATTATACTGTCAACGGTTTACAAATAGGTTCAATTTGGATCCCAATAGGTCTACCTTATTGGGATGTCCTTATAATATCTGAAATTATTAAATATGGATACATAAACATGATTTCTGGAATTTACAAAATTATTTTTCCATCTGGAAACTTTTATATAGGTTCAGCAGTCCATTTCAAAAGAAGGTGGAACCATCATCTTTGCAATTTAAAACTTGGAAGACATCACAACAAACCTCTTCAAAATGCTTTTAATAAATATGGCGAAATTGGTTTGAAATTTGAAATTCTGTTGGTTTGTGAAAAGAAAGACCTCATTTTTTATGAACAACGAGCAATTGATATTTTGAAGCCTGAATACAATGTTTGCAAAACCGCAGGTGTTGGTAACTTTGGAAACATTGGTTCAGCTAGCATGCGTGAAAAACTACGATTAGCAAATTTAGGTAAAAAGGCATCGGTTGAAGCAAAAGCTAAAATGAGAGCTGCCAAACTTGGTAAAAAGATATCTCATTCCTCTTGGTTAAAACTAAAAGAAACCATGAACAGTCCGGCTGTACGTTTAAAAATGGCAACTAGATCTGAACCTGTCCAATGTGTAGAAACTGGACAAATTTTTAAATCTGGAAAAGCGGCAGGTGATTGGTGTATTAAACAAGGGTTAACTACGAACAAAGAACCTCGAAATATTATTAACAAAGCTGCTAAAAACAAGAAAGTTGCATACGGATACAGATGGATTAAAATGGAACATTATAAGGTGCCATGATCCTTCCCCTCCCTATATAATGGACAGCTAGAAAAATATGGAGAGCAATATGAAACAGCAACGTTTTCATCTGCCGATACCTGTCTGGCAGCAACCCGTCCCGGTCAATCTCAATCGCCGGGTAACCGATCAGAAGGAACCATCTGCTCCGGTGCCAGCTGAAAAATCTGGTAATCTACTCCCACTGCCGATCGATAGCGAAGGAGGACATTGTGACTGAAGAAGTGAAACCGCTGGATGAAGTTGCCAAGTTTGGCAAGCTCCAGGAATGGCAAACTGCATTGCTGTATGCACAAGATGCCAAGAAACTTATTGAGCGTGAACAAGAGCTGCGCAAAGAAGTCTTTGCCATCTTTTTCGACGCGCCCAAAGAAGGTACTAACAACTACGAGCTGGCTAATGGCTGGAAGCTGAAGGGCACTTATAAATTGGAACGCAAGCTCGACGAAGCCGCTTTGCCGGCCGTCAAGGAAAAGCTGACCGAGATGCAGGTGAACTCCGATGTTCTGGTTCGTTGGGTGCCGGAGCTGGCTACCAAGGAGTATAAATCTCTCCTCACCTTGAATCCGGAAGCGGCCAAGGAATTTGACGCCGCTCTTACTACCAAGCCGGGTTCCCCCGTCCTTGAACTTATTCCACCGAAGGAGCAATAATGCAACTCAAATTCAAGAAGGTTCATTCGAAAGCCAAGCTGCCTACTTATGGAAGCCCCGGTGCAGCTTGTTTCGACTTCTATGCAGTAATTGATCCTAACCCAATCTTCGATGATATGGATGGGATTAAATCCATTAAAGTTGGGGTTCCGGATACTTTTCGTACTGGTCTGCAGGTGGAAGTGCCGGAAGGACATGTGTTGTTAATCTTCAGTCGAAGTGGTTATGGTTTTGTTCACAACGTCCGGCTGACTAACTGTGTCGGGGTTATTGACAGCGACTATCGCGGTGAAATTATGGTCAAGTTGACTAAAGATTTGGATGTAGTTTCACAGACCTATGTAGTCTCACAAGGCGAGCGCATTGCTCAGGGAATGCTTGTACCGATCCCTCGGTGTGAACTTGTTGAGGTCAGGGAACTAGGTAACACGGTACGCGGTGAAAATGGTTTCGGTTCAACTGGAAAATAATTCATGAGCATCCTCTCTCAAGTTAACCACAATTCCCAGCCGGTTGGTATCCGAGCGGTGTTGTCTGGGGTGGAAAAAGTGGGCAAGACTACTTTGGCTTGCTCGGCACCCCGAGCACTGCTGGTTCCGCTGGAACAGGGCTTCTCCGGTGTCAAGGTCAGCAAGACCCCGTTGTTGAATCATTATGAAGAGGTTCTGGCATTACTTGATGAAATCACCGCCGCGGCGCAAGCAGGAACCTTTCAATACCAGACTTTGGTGTTCGATTCAGCTACTGCATTGGAACGGCAGATCCACGACACAGTGCTGCGACGGGATCCGCTTTACGGCAAAGGCAACACCAAGAATCCTTTGACCATGGAATCGGCGCTAGGCGGCTACGGCAAAGCCTATCAGTATGCTAATGAATTGTTTCAAGGGTTCCTTCAGCGTTGTGATGTTCTTGCCACCTATGGCCGCATCAACATTGTGTTGACTTGCCACGTGTTTGCGGCTAGAGTAGTTGACCCGGCTTTTGGTGAGTATGATACATGGGACCTGCTGTTGCATTCCCCCAAGAATCAGAAAGCCTATGGCAAGCGGGAAATGATTACCCAGTGGGCGGATTTAGTTGGTTTCCTGCACGAGCCGTTGTTTGTATCTGAAGCCAAGGATGGACATCAGTTGAACCGTGGTATCAGTGCCAACCAAGGCCGCATTATGGGGGTCAATCGTCAGCCAGGTTATGTGGCTGGCAACCGGTTTGGAATGGTCAATGAAATCTCGATTCCGAAAGAACAAGGGTGGAATCATTTGGCCCAATCCATCTATAATTCCTGCGGGCTGGATTATTACAATCGTGACGTTTAACAAGGAGAAGTAAAATGCAAAACATTGAAATGAAAAAAGATGGCAATATCCTCACCATCAAGATTGACCTGAGCGAGCGCCACGGCAAGAGCTCATCTGGCAAGTCTGTCGTTGTGGCTACCACTGGCGGCAACGCCTCTGTCCCGGGTGCTGAAGATATCAAGATCGGCATCAACTGCTACACCCCTGCGAAGTAACCCTTTTAACCACAAGGAGTAATACCTATGTCCGTCGTCCTCAATTTCGATGCCTCCAAAGTCGCTCCGGCTACCCCGTTTGACCCGCTGCCTTCCGGCTGGTACACGGCTTTCATTACGGATAGCGAAGCCAAGGAAACTTCTGCCAAGACCGGTTACTTCCTGTCTCTGGAATGGGAAGTTCAGTTGCCTGCTGAATTCGCCGGCCGCAAGTTCTACGACCGCATCAATCTGGCCAATCCGAACCCGGTTGCAGTTGAGATCGGCCAGAAGCAGCTGTCTGCCATCTGCCATGCCACCGGCGTGATTCAGGTAACGGATAGCGCGGCCCTGCACAATCGCCCGGTGCAAGTCAAGGTGGCTCTGCGTCCTGCCCAAACCGCCGAACAGTCTGGTGATGGCAAACCCCATGAGGCTTCCAACGAGGTCAAGGGCTACAAAGCGGTCAGTGCTGGTGTGCCGGCTGCTGCCCCCACGGCTCCTCCCGCTCCGGCCCCTGCGGCTGCCCCTGCCCCTGCCCCCGCCGCTTGGGCTG
>JAGWIG010000139.1 GCA_028873515.1 Pseudomonadota bacterium
TGCTGCGATTGCGTAATGTAGTAGCCCTTGTTCCAGGATTGTGCAAATTCGACGAGGGGATGCAGTGCTGTTCCAGGGCCAACAGGGATGGGGCTAATTTGCATGAAATTAGGATCACGAGTTGTTAGGAGCAAGAATTCCTTGTACTGTTTGAAAGAATTACCAAACAGTTCTATCTGTGGCATCTTTCTGTGGTCTTTGAGAGACAACAAACCTAGAATATACACAGCACAAGTTTTTGCTGCTTGAGGGAGATTTCCGCTTGCATCGGTAATAGCTTGGTTATAAACAGTATCAGGTAGATAAGGTACGTCAGAGATATCGGCCACGCGCAAGCGTACACGTCCCACATTAGATGAAAAATCAATTGCCATTATGTCTCCATGTTCTTTATAAATCCTCTTGTGAAGACTTATGAAGAACAGCCGCGTTAGCGGCTGTGGTGTGCTATGCTGCTAGTTGGGTTTGTGGGTAATCTGCATCTGTCCACATATCAGGCCACCAACGGTTGCCTTTTGAAAGATTGTCAAATGCTGGAACAACCTCTAAGTTTGCTGCACAATGCAAGCCACAGCAAATGTCAGAATTTAAGGGTACTAGATGATCTACTTGCCAGGGCGTACCAGTCTCTTCACTGCGCGTTATTGCTAATGTGTATGCCGCTGCAATTAAAGATTTCTCAGTGTCTGTTTCTGCCCAAGGGGGTGTAGCCCTAATTCTCATTGCCCTTCGTTTAGCAGATTTTACGTTTGCCCTATCCCTATTTCTTTTCGTGTATTCCCGCGATGCAATTTTAATTCTTGCCCTGACTGCAGGCTCTTGCCTTTTGGCACTACTCTTCAGACTTATACAAGACTTGCAATACGAACTTAGCCCTCTTGCACCAATTAACTGCTTGTTAAAAGCATCTTTAGGTTTTATTTCTTTGCATGAAGTACATCTCTTATGCCCTATAGGTACTTCTGAGTTCATCCTAACAACTCTTGATGCCATTTTCTTCTCAACAATGCACTCGTGGCAGGATGTTTGCCCATCCATATGCAGACCTGCTGGTTGCCAAAACGATTTATTGTGTTTTGTACAAATTATTTCTACAGGGACCAGCCTTCCATCGTATTTTGCAAGAGAATAGTCGTATAGTGCTTCGTGCGCCTTTGTTGATATCTTGATAAACTCTTCTTGTGTTAACTTTCTGCTCATAATCTCCTTTATTCAAAGCAACTGAGCATTATAACATGAACAATTGCTTTTGGTAAATAGACTAGCCGGTAGTTATCCGGCGAAGTTGTTTAATTACAACTTAGTTGCTCGAATGCAACGCAATCACCAACTCAGGACGGTACAACGCATTCACGAAGTTCGATTCCGACTCAATTTCAATCCGTTCACCTTTCGGGTCGGCGTATTCAAAGAAGTATGCCGGCTCACCAATGGTGTTTGCCAAAGCAAACTTGTTGGCAGGGCCGAAGAATGTACGGAACACATCAGTGCCTGTAGGTAGCATGTAAGCATAGCCGGCCGGAATCAGCGGCACGCCGTTATACGCATCGCGGAGTTCCACGTAGAGAACGCCACCATACGAAAATTCGCGGTGCATTGCTGCAGCACTTCCGTTGGGTGCAAGCCGATTACGCAGTGGGTCTTGAGTGGATGCGAAATATTGGTAAGCAGTTTTAGCCGAAGGGTGCGAAATCAGGTTAGCGAAGAACGTTGGCGAACACAGCGCGACAACACCGGTCATCTGAGTGGACGAGCCTGCATTATCCTGAATAGCTGCGATACCTGCTTCACCCTTACTAATCATGTCAGCAGTCGATGTACCGAATGTGAAGTCAACCGTAGTGAGACTTTTCCCGAACTCACTGTACCAGTTTTGTGAAACGGTTCCGTTAGGCGCGTAGACGGTGCCAGCGGTAATAGCCTGAGCACGAGCCGCTTCAAGAGTCCACGCATGTTCCCGACGAATGCGCTCCATTTTACGCATACGCACAGCATCCAGCGTATCAGCCGAAGACGGATCGCCGTAGGCGCGTTTGCCTTGAATATCCTGCGGGGTGATATAATCCACAGCAGGGAAGTGAGGCACAGCAAATGTGTGCAATTTGCGCGAGTAGTCTTTACCAACGTTGCCACGATCCCCGCGCACACGGTCAACGATCAACGCCCCGTTCTGAAGGATTTCCTCGAAGATAACAACGTGTTCCGCAACACCTTCTTCTTGAAAAATACCTAGTTGTCCAATAGTACCCCACGAATTTGGGATATACACCAACTCTTCAGTCCAGTCTGCAACCGAAAAGCCATTTGCAAAGTCACGTACGATCAAAATACACCTCTTCTTTATTTAATTTATTTTTAGAAGCCTTAAGTTACAGGCTTCGTCACTTGTTTATAAGTTAGTTAGCAGTTTCAACAATAATGCCAACGGCCTTAAGTTGAGCGTACAGCGCATTTTTCAGCGGTGTAGTATTGACTGTAGCAGCGTAAGACAAGCCAGCATCTGCCACGACAACAGGACCGCGAGTGAGGGCCAGCACTGTGGTGTCAGTGTTCAGTGCAATAGCCACGTCACCAGAATTGCCAGCGTTATCAGCAATATACACGGCCTTGGCAACTTGGCTACCATCAACCGCAGTAGCATCTACAAGTTTATATTTTTCAGTACCCGAAACAGTGATAGCGAAAGTATCATTGACCACAAAGCTAGTTGCGCCAGTAGCTAGGGTGAACGAGAAGCCCCCTTGGTTGAACGCTGCAGCTACGTGACCAATACCTACCAACTTACCTTGCGGGTCAAGCAGTTCAAAGTCGCCTGCGCTAGTAGCAGCAGTGACAATGCGCAGCGAATATACGCCAAGTTGCAAACTGGCGTTCGAGGTCATGGTGATAGCACCCATAACACCGTTACCAGTGTTAGTGCCGGCTACTGCGGCCGCAGTTGGCGTATCAATATATTTACCCAAGACAGCACCAACAACCATCGTTTGTGCAATGTCGTGAACAGTGAGAACGTCACGGCAGAAGCGAACTTCTGGAGCCAACTCATATTTAACAGCAGTTGAGAAGCGGTTAGAACTTACGGCAAGAATAGCCATTTGTATTTCCTTTTAAATTATTTGATATTTGAAGGCTAATTTCATTAGTCTTTTGAGTATTTTTCTTGAAGAGCCTTCATCACAGCACTCTTTTCAACAACTTTGGCAGCATCCGCTTGCGCGGCTACACCAACTTCCTTGAACATTTCAGATTGCGCTTCTTTCTCCACAGAACCTGCCAATGCGGAGACAACTGCTGTAAAGGCTTCGTCATCCATTCCTTCAGTCGCTACCAGCAACTTATCAGCCTTTTCATTTTCACCAATAGCAGCCATTACTTTCTCTTTGCGTGCTGCAAGGGTCTTAGCCTTTGCTTCGGCAATCAAGGCTTCTTTAGCGGCTTGATTGTCTTGCAGCGCTGCTTCAGCCTTTTGCAATTTGGTAGACAGTTCTTCCATCAACTCTTGCATAGCCTGGAAATCTGCTTGTTGGGAAGCAAGAGATTCTTGTGCTTGCTTCAACTGTGCTGCTAGTTCACTATCAACAGCAGGCGTTGCTGCTTGCTTGTCCTCTTTCTTCATTTCA
>JAGWIG010000140.1 GCA_028873515.1 Pseudomonadota bacterium
AGGATCACAAGAATCAGGGTAGGGGCGGAAGGCTCCGAACCGGTTGCACAAACGCAATCTACGCCTGGGGAGACCGTGGTAAGCCGCAAGGGTGGCAACACTCCTGCGCTCTGGTCGTCGAGCCAGGAAACCCCCGCTACAAGACCGCAGGGCTTTAGCGGTGGGAGACTTCATTCAGGAATTTACACTTTAATGCGAACTGGTTTATGATGTAATTTCTATTTGCAACTCGCTGATAAATTGGCAGAATTTATGTTCAGGCGAAATTGGCATCTAAAATGAGTGTGAGATCCGAAAATAATAATGAGGTTCATTTTCAGGCCATTATTGAAGCCATTCCTTCTCCTTTAGCCTTGAATGATGCACAAGGCAGCATTCTCTATCTGAACCGGGCGTTCATTGAGACGATAGGCTATACCCCGGATGAAATTCCTGATTTGGCAAGCTGGTGGCCCCGGGCCTATCCGGATCCACAATACCGGCAATGGGTTGCAGACAAGTGGAAAGAAAGTATGGAGGCGGCCAGGCTTTCAGGGCAGCCATTTGCTCCTCTGGAAGTCGATATCACCTGCAAGGATGGCAAGGTGGGTACCTTTCTGGTTAGCCCGACGGTTTTGGGAAAAAGTTTTGACGGAATTCACCTGGTTACCTTATTTGACATTACTCAACGTAAAAGGATGGAAGAACGCTCCCAGTTCCAGAAAATAGCATTGGACCGGGCTGGAGAAGAGATATTCCTGATTGATGAGGCAGGGCATATTCTGGATGCCAATGAAACGGCATGCCGTAAACTTGGGTATTCCATGGAAGAGCTCTGCCGAATGAGTGTTTCGGATGTCAACCCTTTTTTCCCCTTTGAAAACTGGGCGCAACACTGGCAAACGCTGAAACGGGAAAAAATCCTGAATTTTGAATCCAGGCATCAATGCCAGGATGGCAGGGTTTTCCCTACGGAGGTTGTTGCCAATTATTTTGAATATGAAGGGGCAGAATACAATTGTGCCCTGGTTCGAGACATTACGGAACGCAAGCTTTCTGAAGCACGTATTGAGCATCTGGTCCGGTTATACAGGGCTTTGAGTGAAGTTAACCAGGCTATTGTACGTATGGAAGATGAATCGGCACTTTTTCCCCTGGTGTGCAAGATGGCTGTGGATTTCGGAGGCCTTAAAATGGCCTGGATTGGTAGGCTTGAGGAGAAAAGCGGCCTGATTCAACCCTCAGTTTGCTATGGGAGTGGCTCGGATTACCTGAAAACAGCCAGCATGTCTGTTAACGCATTACTCCCTGAAGGTCAGGGTCCGGCTGGCACAGCGTTCCGTGAAAACCGCATCGTGATTGTCAACCGCTTCCTGGAAAATGCCATGACAAAACCCTGGCATCAGCAGGCCCGCCGTTTTGGCTGGAACAGCAGCGGCACTTTTCCGGTTGTCCGTGGAGGAAAACCCTATGCCCTGCTGGGTGTATACCATAATCATGAAGAGGCTTTCGATGAAGAGACGATAGCCCTTCTGGATGAAATGGTGCGGGATGTCTCTTTTGCGCTGGACAGGTTTGACCAGGAAAGGGTCAGGCTGAAGGCCGAAGAGGATCTGCTTTCCAGTGAACGGCATTTCAGGGCTTACTTTGAACGTTCAATGGTTGGGATGGCTGCAACCAGCCCGGAAAAAGAATGGCTTGAGGTGAATGATGCCCTGTGCGAAATGCTGGATTACTCTCCTGAAGAATTGATGGGCATGACCTGGCCAGAAATCACTTTTCCAGAAGATCTGGCTGCAAATGAGGAGATGTTTGCCCGCATCCTGTCCGGTGAAATCAGTGAATATGAAATGGACAAACGGTTTATCCGGAAAAATGGCGAAATTACCTATGCCCATATTGCTGTTCGTGCCGTTTACAAGGACAGGGGGGAAATTGACTATCTGGTCTTGCTGGTTGATGACATCACCAGTACCAGAAATCAGCAGCGGCAGCTTGAATTGCTGGTCCATCATGATACCTTGACGGGCCTGCCCAATAGGGCGCTGTTTAATGATCGTCTTGAAATGGCGCTTGCAAAAGCCAGGCGCTCGGAAGGAAAGCTGGCAGTTTGCTTCATGGATCTCGATGGATTTAAACCGGTCAACGATACTTTTGGACATGCAACCGGTGATCTTCTACTAGTTGAGGTAGCCAAGAGGATGCTGGCGATATCCCGTGCGAGTGATACCGTGGCCCGTCTTGGCGGTGACGAATTCGTCCTGATTTTTTCCGATATTTCGGATGAATCGGAGTGCCGTCAGCTGTTGATGAGATTCATGGGTTCGATTGGCAAGAGTTTCAGTATAGGGGGTCATGAGATACAGGTATCAGCAAGCATAGGTGTTGCAATTTATCCGGATGATGATGCGGATGGAGACAGCCTGCTTCGGCACGCGGATCAGGCGATGTATATTGCCAAGCAGGCCGGGCGCAATCGAATCCATTTTTTTGATGTTCTCAATGATCAGTTGGTGCAGGTTCGATCTGAAGGCCGATCGAGGGTGGAATTAGCCCTGAAGAGCAATGAGTTTACTCTCCATTACCAGCCAAAAGTCAATATGCTCAGTGGCAAGGTTATTGGGGTGGAAGCGCTCATTCGCTGGACGCACCCTGAACGTGGCCTTCTTCCACCAATCGAGTTTCTACCTTTGATAGAGAATAGTGAATTTGAGGTCAGGCTTTCTGAATGGGTGGTCACTGAGGCCATGAGGCAGCTGGAAGCATGGCGTAAAGAAGGCCTTAATCTCACGGTCAGCGTTAACATTCCAGCCCGTCATCTGCAGTCGGAGGGGTTCGTTGATTTCATGGCCTCCATTATTGCCAGATATCCTGAGGCGGGATCCGGATTGCTTGAACTTGAAATCCTCGAAACCGCAGCTTTTGGAGACATGAGCTCAGTCATCAGGAAAATGGAAGCCTGTATTGAACTGGGCTTACGTTTTTCGATTGATGATTTTGGAACAGGCTATGCATCCCTTGCCTATCTGAGGCGGTTACCTGCAGATATCATTAAAATTGATCAGCTTTTTGTTGTGGATATGCTTCATGACATGAACGATTTGTCGATCGTAAAAGGGGTGATTGGACTGGCTGAGGCTTTCCAGAAAGAAGTCATCGCAGAAGGGGTGGAAACAAAAGAGCATGGTGTTCGATTACTGGAAATGGGGTGTGAGCTTGCTCAGGGCTATGGCATTGCCCGCCCGATGGAGCCGCAGAATGTAGCTGAATGGGTCAGGAATTTCAGAACCCCGGTGGAATGGACCATAGAAGGTTTCAATAACAAGCATTAGTGTGATAGTGGATGGTTGAACACCTGTCCGCGCATTCCCCCTCTTAGGCGGGTTCCACGCCAGCCTTGCGCCAAGAGGGGGTCAGGCGGACGGTTTGGTTTTTGATTTGGCTTTGGCCTTGCGTGCATGCTCTTCCGTTCCCTGGACGTCCACATAAGCCCGCACCGTCTCAAGCGTAGCCCCGTCAACGCTGCCGACGAAATACGCCCGGTGCCAGAACAGGGGCTTGCGGTAGAAGGCGGCAAGATGCTCCGCAAACCGGTTCCGGGTGCGCCGTGCGCTGGTGGTTTTGAGATTGTTAATCAG
>JAGWIG010000141.1 GCA_028873515.1 Pseudomonadota bacterium
TTAGCAGGTTTTAGATCGGCGGCTTTGACGGTATAAGTAGAATTGAAAAGTTCTATATTCGTGCTCTTCAATTCTTTTGTTTTCACAAGACGCATTGGAGAGTTTTGAGAATCAATAACTCTATCAATAGCTTTTTCTGTTACGTCAACAAAATCTTTAAAGCTTCTAAATGACGGAACAGAATCCAAAGTAATTTGAGGGAGATCAAAGAACTTATCTGGCACATCGCTTCGATACCACCTATTCTGTACGCCTGAATGATGGCCTCCGGCGATAACGCAATAGCCGCCAAGAGTTAAGAATTCAATGGTTTGAAGCGGCGTATCCTTTTTTGTAAGAGGAATTTTTTTAATTTGGCCATCAAGTTCAACTTCCTTGTAGCGTATTCTGTGCTTGTTGCCAAAAGACGATTCAATCGGCACGCGGGCAAGGATAATTGCTCTATAGGTATGAGTTTTGCGCGTCCAGCAAACATAATTCTTTGTTTGTTTTTCATGCGTCTGCGCAGCATAAGCCGCTGCAATGGAGCGCTCCAGTGCGTCGCAAAGTTGTGTCTGCGGGATACTATCACCGTACTCCTGCAAGTCTATATCAACTGCAACAAATCCAAAACCTTTATGTTCCTCTGAAGGTTTGCCAAGAATCAAACCAACATTACAGCCATTCTCATCCGCGATATTACGTGTTACTGGATCTGTTGTACCAATATCCCATTGGCATGGCCCCCAGTGATGGTCGTCATATGGAACGCCAGGGAACTTTCCTTTGGATTCAGAGACCTCATAAATAGCTTTACCATTTGCATCTTCGCCTTCTTTGCGTTTATATAAAACGCCAGGAGGGGCAACAGGAATAAGTAATTTATCGGGAAAACCGTTTGCAATTGCTTTTTTGATGAGATTCATATATTACTTTCCATAGCGCAATCCAGCGGTTGCGTCAACATTTAGCGGTAAAGCTTCAAACCACGGCGCTTTTTTAAGCATAGTATTTTTCACGGCCAAGGCCGCTTCTTCTTTACTTGGGAATCTTGATTTTGGCAGTTCACAAATGATCTCGTCGTGTACTGCCATGATTGGATTCAGATTGTCCGCTTCGGCATTGAGCATCGCATTAGCGATAATATCCCTTGTGCTAGAGCCTTGCACGGCGAGCGCGGTCAGCATACCGCCATAAGCAGGCTGTTCCACCCATTTTCTGGAAATATCTTCGGTATAATAGAACATGGAGTTTTTTGGGCCGTATTGAGTTTCAACTTTTTTTACGGATGGATACCAAAAGAAAATAGGGCGGCCAGATGGCAGGCGCATAATCATGGTTTTTGAATTGCGTTTGAAGGAAAGGTTTGGCCGTGCATAAATTAAATGCCCAGGCGCAGTTTGCAAGCATTCAATCGCGGCATTCTGTATATCCTTCCACAATTGCACAATTTCAGGGTTAGCTTCACGCCATGCATTTTTATAGCTTTCCGCTTTTTCTTCAGAAACATGAACACCATAGATTTTTGCAAATCGCAAGAATGCTTTTGCGCCACCTTGATAGCCAAACGCCAAAACGCATACCTTTCCCGCAGTACGTTCTTCTGGCGTAATCGCTTCCATAGGCTTATTAAACATCATGGAAGCGGTTACAACGTATAAATCCTTGCCTATCCCTGCATCATAATCGCGGTAAGCTTGCAACAATTTATCATGCCCAGCTAGGAAAGGAAGGAATCGAGCTTCAATCGCGCTATAGTCGCCTCTGGCAATCCAATGATCTGGTTTGGCAATAAAGACAGGGCGAATCATTTCAGACACGACAACCATCGTAGGGCCGATTTCAGCCTTAATTTGTTCAGGAGACATATTCTCTTCTAGAATTCTGTCCACCAGCGCGTTAGCATCTTTGATGATTTTAGGCCTTGTTAGATTTTGTAACTGCGCGCCAGTAGAACTGTTTGATACAATTCTACCGTTCGCCATAAAACGATTTTTTGGTCCAGCATTCAGGATGTCATAAGTCTTAACTTTCATAAGGATCTTTTTCACCCCTGTATAATTTCAATTGTAAATCACGAGCCATTTGCAATGAAATCTTGTCTTCATCTGAGACAAAAACTTCATGCTCCCGCGTAGCTAAAATGCCATCATATTGGATCACTTCTTTTTCACCGCTAAAAACTACCCCTCCGTGCTGAACCCAAGAATCACCATCCCATACTAAATCCTCAATTGCCACTGCTTGTATAGGTTTAATATAAATAGAACCTGATGTGTCCTTGCAAAGAATTTCTGTATTCTCCGCTAAACAAAAACGACCGCTTCCAAAAGCTCCTGAAAAGATTAGATTTCCTCTAATTCTTTTATCCGAATTGGATCTCTTTGTTAGGCTTTTTAACTTTGCAGTAGATGATTTACCGCCGTTTTTACGCAAAGTCAAAACCTCACGAAAGAAATCTGGCAGTTCTGGATCGTTCAACAAATCGGCAAGTACGCCAGCGCCAATTCCGCTTTCCTCTACATCCAAGCCCATATCTGTAAGCCATTGAGTAAGCGCAGCAGTTTCAGTGATTTTGTTAATCCTACCCTTGGATAAACGCCTAATATCGTTATTGATCTCAATTGATGCGTCTTCCGTCAGCATCATCAACCGCATCAGGAATCTTGTATCGAGAAGAATTCCACGGTCATTAATTTTTTCGGTCAGTTCCCAAAGTTTCTGATACGGTTCATCTAAATCAGGAAGTGTTTTATCAATATCGCGTTCCACCTCCGTATCAATCATGCAGTATTGACCAAGACGCAGCATACTCGCTTCGTCTTCCAGCCAAATCGGCTCGCCATCCACATTGAACTTTAATGGCTTACACATACGCATCATCAGCAGATAGCCTTCACGATCCTTCTCTATCTGCATGCGCAGTGCCTTGGCGGTATTATCCAGTGCGCCAGGGAGGCCGCAACTGCGCGCCATAGCCGCCGTACAGCGCCATCTGTCAACACGCCTAATTTGGGCATGGATAGCAGGATTTAAAAATCTCGCGCCAACAATGGTTAACAAAACGCGCTCAAAACTGGCGTTATGCGCAACGAATATGGTTTCTTCATCCAAGATTGCTTCGGCCAAATCGTCTGGAAAAGGCTGATTGAAAAACGGATAATAAACTTTTAAAGATCCGTCATCTATGGCATAACTCCATAACAAAATCTCCGTGGAAGGAGATTCCGCATATGCATACATGCCTTCAGTTTTGAGATTAATAATAGATCGAGTCTCAATGTCTTGATAAAGTCTACGCGGCATTTATCTCTTTCCAAAGGTTACGGCCTCAACCATATTATTGGCTAATTCCTTGTTTTTGTTCCGGCACGGATCGCAGTAGCGCAGATTAACTCTATGCTCAGACCAGAATTTATTTCGGCATTTCAGGCAGGTTGTTTCCCCAGCATACCGGGCTTTTTCCGCTGCAATATCGCGGTCAATAATAAATTTATATCGCTGTTTCAATAGTTTAGAAGAAATATTGAATTTAGATTGTAAGGTCATCCAACTTAGACCTTCATCTCTAAAATATACTAATTCTTCATCAATTTCAGGAGTAAATGGATTGTCCAG
>JAGWIG010000142.1 GCA_028873515.1 Pseudomonadota bacterium
TACCGGTAGTTTTTATTAATCCTTTCCCCGGTGAAAACCCGGGGAATTTCATCAGGTGGCAATAAGAATTACATGAACAGAAAGGAAGGCGGCATGAAGAATCTATCCATACCATTTCTGGATGCAGCAGGTTTTCTGCTTCCAGCAGCCATTGTCATCGGGGCATTGGCATTACTGCATTACCACAACAATAACCGCAAGCCTGAACTGATGAACACGGCAGATTACTGTCTACCTGCAACGTTCCTTAGTAATCAGATTATTGCAGAAAATCATCTTCAAAAAAGTGACTGTGTGGCGTTTTCAGATGTCAGGCGTTTATCAAGTATTGATTACGCCTGGGTGCTTATCGTCAAGAAGCAGGATTCCGGCACCATCAGGCATTTGACTGTCTTCAAATAATTTCAATTGCTGGCAACAAGAGTCAGCAAGCCGTTTTAATCAACCAAGGAGTAAACAGAATGAGAAAAAATCTCATTGCAGCAGCCCTTTTGTCTTTAATTCCAGCAGTAGCCCACGCAGAAAACAGGATGCATGCCATGCCGCCTGTCAGTCCTTTGGTTCAATCCCAGCCCAACGATCTTGGCTACTATGACCAGTCGCTTGAAATATGGGGCATGTCTGCAAAAGATACGGCCAACCAGACATATTTTAATACCCCAGTCACTGGAATTAATACTGTATTAAAACCAACCGTAACGGTGGATCACCTTGGGGTTCAGTATATCCACGTTTTTCAGAAATGGAATCTGACCGTCAAGGGTGAACAAACGCATGCAACATATGGCGGGAGTGCCACGGCTGGCTCAGGGGATGGTACTTATGGATCGGTTGGATTTACACGCAGCAAGGATTTTAACGGGGGTGGAATTGCAGATGTCTTGAGCACCAATAAATTGACTTACGGACTGACACTCGGGCTCAATACCGCGACCCGCAGCATGCGAGGCATTAATTATAACTGTTCAGGTGTTGGAATCGGCTACAGGGTGAATTACCGTTATAACAGTTTTGAAGGCTTTTCCGACAGGGCCGCCTGGTCACTCAACAGTGATGGGGATAGCATGGCCGCACCGTGTGAAGTTGGGGTTGGATTTATTTTGCCGGGGATAAGTGATCAAGATTGGGCGGAAATCCAGATTGCTGAAATCATTCCTGATGTAAATGTTCAGGACATGCATGTATCAAATGGCACACGTATTGAATTGAGAGGGCAACACAACCGGGTAATGTTCAGTATCGGGTATGTGGAAGGCCTGAAATTTTCAGATACGTACGGATCATACACTGCTCTTGCCGGACTAGGCGTACCGGGCATTCCTTTCAATCCCGCCAAACCCTGGACGAGCTACCAGGGCGGGGTGTATGCAAGTGGGCGGTATTTTTTCAGCAGGCGCAATTCCATTACCGCTACGCTTTACCGTCAATCTGTAACCGGATCCAATACTACTTACCCTGCTTTTCCCATTGTCGATTCTGACAGAAATACCGGCGTGATGTTCGGCTATACCCACCGCTTCTAGACCTCTTCCCCCTGTATTGACCGTGCAGGGGGATTTTTTTTATGAAATTTCAATTGCTGGCAATAAGAAATGTAACCCGTTGAAAAGGGCAAAAGCCATGGAACTGAAGGAACTGACAGCATCAGAGCAGGAATTGTTTATAAAAAGGGTGAAGGAAACCATCCGTGACGGCTATACGTTCGGGGGGGTGTTTTTCATGGATTCATCCCCGATGGAAGAAAGGGAAGACCCCCTGTTATACCTTGCCAGCATGGAAGATATCCCGTTTTAATCAGCCATGCCCCGAAGTTTGGGGCATTTTTACTGTAAGCCCTGAATTTTAATAAAGGAGAGTAGCGATGAATGGAATGAAGTCATTAGAAACCCTGATTTGCCTGGTGCTTGCAGGATTTGCAATCACCGCCGTCCATGCCGCTGATTTCACCGCCAGTGCCAGGGTTGTCAGCAGCATACCCATGTATCAGACCGTGACTGGCCAGGAATGTTATTCCGCTCCTGTTCAGGCACAGCCCCGGGCATCCAGCGGCCTGAATGCAGGTTCAATCCTTGGTGGGCTGGCTGGTGGCCTTCTGGGGCATCAGGTAGGCAACGGGCGCGGCAATACCGCTGCAACCATCATCGGCGCGGTAGGCGGGGCGATGGTGGGCAATCATGTCAACAGCAATGAAGGACAGGGAGGAAGCCAGCAGCAGTGCCGGGATGTCCAGAAACAGGTGGTGGAAGGTTATACCGTCCGTTATGAATATGCCGGGCATGAAGCCACCACCGTCATGCAGAGCCAGCCGGGCAACACCATTATTGTGGGTGTAACGGCTATTCAATAAACAGGAAGCCCCGGCCAGTCCGGGGCACATCAATGATAAAGGAGAAAGAAAATGGAGAACAAGGCAGGCAGTGAGCAGGTCAAGGTTGCTGTAAGCCAGCTCAAGGAGCTGGAAGAGCATGCGGTTAAAAACCCGAAGGATTATACAGACTGGCAACTGGATTTTCTGGAATCACACCTTGATCGGATTGAGCGGTTTGGTGATCAGACGTTCTTTTCCATCAAGCAGGTCAACGTCATTGACCAGATTCATAAAGAAAAGGTCAACGGCGAAAAGATCGAACGTCCTAACAAGGCAAACCGTATCATGACTAAAACCCGTCGGTTTGAAAGGAAGGGAGAGTAGCCATGCACGGTCATATCGGACACATGATCACCAGCGCCCTGATTCATGGCGCGGTCTATGGCGTGATCTTCCACCTTTTCCGTTCAATGCATCTTGGTGGTACCGTGATGGTTGCAGGCGCGATTATCGCCGGGACCTGGCTTATTACCCGAATTCTGTAGGAGATTCACCATGGAAGAGATTAAACAGTATTTTCATCCTACGGACTGGGAACGGATGGTTGAAGCCGCAGCCCTTTCCAGAATGGAGATTCCGGACTTCATCAGGCTGGCAGTTCATTTATTTTCCAGTCATGTGCTGGTCAACAGTAAAAATACCCTGGAGGAGTTCCAGCATGGATGATAAAGAATATGAAGCAAGCCGGATCCGGTTTGAAGCGAAAATGGTCCGGATATCCGCTGATTTCAAGGAATGGCTGGAAAAAGAATTGCTGGTGGAAACGGATGAAGGCAAACGGCAGGAGTATACCGGATGGCTGGAGTTAGTAAATCAACATTTAGGAGAACAATAATGTTCTGTAAAAAACATCAGCATGCATTCATGCATGTTTGTAGCGATTGTGTCGTGGAGAGTCAATATGCATCCACTAATTTCAAACCTGATCATGGAATAGAAAAATCACGTGAAGAGAAAAGAGAGGGGATCCCTGATAGGATGAATAATCTGAAAAGTTTCTTATGAAAATACTTAAATTCTACTCATACAAATTAGGTGTTTAACCCCACATCACCTGCAAATAGCACCACATTGCCTGACTGATTCTCTTTATGCGCAGATTCCTGTGCGTTGTGGAATCTTATCTCATTACCAGAATATCTCAGTCTATTTTCGGTAGTGTCTCAGTTTAAACTTAATTT
>JAGWIG010000143.1 GCA_028873515.1 Pseudomonadota bacterium
TTGTCTTGCCAATAAGGAATCAATATGACTAACTTGTTAACGCCGAATACCGGCTACAAGCCCTTCCGATATCCGTGGGCGTATGAAGCATGGCTGGCTCACGAACAGATGCATTGGCTGTTTGGAGAAGTGCCAATGGCGGATGACGTAGAGGATTGGCAAAAAAATCTTACAAACGCAGAGCGCAATCTTTTAACTCAAATTTTCCGCTTTTTTACGCAAGGAGATGTTGAGGTTTCAGAATGTTACAATCGCAAATATGCAGCGATTTTCAAGCCTACAGAAGTGAGCATGATGCTTTCTGGTTTTTCCGCCAGGGAAAATATCCACATCGCGGCGTATTCGTATCTGCTTGATACGATTGGTATGCCAGAAATTGAATATTCGGCTTTTCTAGAGTATAAAGAAATGAAGGATAAGCATGATTATTTACAGAATTTCAATGTAGATACACTAAAAGATATTGCAAAAACTTTGGCGGTTTTTGGCGGTTTTACAGAAGGTTTGCAGCTTTTTGCCTCTTTCGCCATGCTGATGAATTTTCCACGCTTCAACAAAATGAAAAATATGGGGCAGATTGTCACTTGGAGTATCCGCGATGAAGAAGCCCATTGTCAAGGCATTGTAAAATTGTTTAGAACATTTATTCAAGAGAATCCAGAAATTTGGACAGATGAACTGCAAGAAGAAATTAAACAAATATGCCAAGATATCGTTGCGCATGAAGATGCCTTTATAAACCTCGCATTTGAGTTGGGGCCTGTTGAAGGCTTGACAGCGCCTGAAATTAAGAAGTATATTCGCTATATTGGCGATAGGCGCTTAATTGAACTTGGTATGAAAGGTATTTTTCACGTGAGAAAAAATCCTCTTCCATGGCTGGATGAAATGCTGAATGCAGTAGAGCATGCTAATTTCTTTGAAGCTAGATCCACAGAATATACACGCGCCGCTACCAAAGGTACGTGGCAGGAGGCTTTCAAATGAGCATTATTTACCGAGCAGACGATTTCCTACTGGAAAATCTTGAAAACTTATGGGCAAAACTGCCCATAAATCCTTATATTACCGCAAAATACGGCATTTGGGCTTCTTCAATAATTCTTGCATTATCTTTGTACACGGAGCATCCTTCTGTAATTGAGGCGTTTTTAGTTGTATTGTTTGTTTTGATGTGGTCGATTTTAGGATACGCGGCATCTTCTGAACTTGAAAACCGATCTAGCCAAAATTATATGAACACCTATAAACTTAATTGGTTTGGCACGCGCTGGCTTCAATTAATTCTTGCCGGATTTTCAACAATTAATTTATTTTCTGGCGATCCACTAATTTTTATTGGATGGCTCGGTTTAGCTTTCTTTGTTTTTCTCATGTGTATTGATTGGATTAAACCCCTCCCTATTAGACAAAACGAAGAAGAAATGCTATTTATTTAATATATGCAACAGCTAAAATGGTTTTACGGAACATCTAAAAATAAAGACGGTTTCTTTTGGGATATTGAGGACACAAATGGAATCAATCAAAAGAAACAAGAATATCTAGACGTTAAACGAAATGACCCGTTAACCTGCGCGAATATTTATCAAGCCGCACCAATATCTGATTTTACACAGATATTTGTCCAAGACTATTTTGTTTACTATGCGCCTCCTTCTGGATTGGAAATGGGAGTTTCCAATCCAGAAGTTCAAAAATTTATAGAAAAAGGCGCCCATGTTATACAAGCATGGGATACGGCGTTTTCAAATACTGCGACCTCAGATTATAATGTTTGCATAACCGGGCTTTTGGTTCCTTGCTCCTCTTACCATAGAGACGAAAATCCAAATATATATGGCCCCTGCGATCATCACTTTGATATTTATATCTTAGATGCGTGGCGGCAACGGGCTTCCTATGCTGAAGTCGTCCAGCAAATTCGTATCCAGAATATAAAATGGCAACCTAACATTATTGTTGTGGAAAAGCAGGCTTACGGAGCGCCAGCTTTGGAAGCCTTAGCTAATTCAGGATTGCCATTAATACCTGTCCAGCCCATCCAGGGTAAGCGATCTCGCGCTGTGGAGGGCGTAGGAGCAGGGTCCGTGCAGGGATGGTTCAGAAACCACCGCGTCAATTTCCCTGCCCAAGCGGCTTGGCTAGAAGCCCTAGAAACCGAACTGTTGGCCTTCACAGGTGAGAAAGGCGGCAAGGATGACCAAGCAGACGCCTTAATCCATCTATGTCAATTTGCGATTAGAGAAGGTACAACAGCAGGAATTTTTCCTTCCGAATGGGATACTATAGAAAAAGTCGATAAAATGATGCTGGGAGGACAAGATTATCTTTTAAACGCAATGCAATCTCATGATGCGACTTTAGAATCATTTATCAAGGCCGGGCTTATTGATGGCGCAGACGGTATGTGCTGTGCAACTTGCCAATTCTATTGGAAAGAAAATTCCCTTTGCGGAAAACATCGGTATAAAACATCCTCCATCGCATCTTGCGATGATTGGGCCGACGAAGAATGGAATACCGCGTTTGGTCGATAATCTATTTTGTGATATTGAATTTTAATGGCTAATTTAAAGGAAGTAAAACCATTTGATCCAAACGAAGGAGCGGCAGACTTAGCCACTCCTTGGCCGACTTTAGATCATGTATATAGTGCCGCTGACTATGTTTCAGCAATTATGCCTGAAACACCCTCTACTATGGGGTTCATCGCTAAATCAGTAAACGAAGCGGTTGTTATCGCAAAGGCTACCGATCTACCGCCTAGCATGACTTCGTTTACAACGATGACTCTTATGCCAGAGGTGCATAATGGCGGCGTGCTGCAACCTCCTGGCATTCCATTTGAATCGTTGAGAAAAGTGGTGCGTGATAATGTTGCACCGCAAATGATCATCAATCAACGTGTTGCCGATGTTCAACGCTATGCGAATTTGAGTTCTCATCCTTGGAAGCCAGGATGGAAAATTGAATTGCGCCACGGGCTTAAAAACCCTTCTACATCTGAATCGCAAGATATTCGAGATGCGCAAGTATTCCTGCAAAATTGCAACTCTGAATATGGGGACAATGCGCGCAAACGTGATGCGCGGCAATTAACAAATTTCAGCAGTTTCTTAACCCAAATTGTTTGGGATACTTTTACCTATGATGGCATTTCAATTTGGACAGATACCGATCTAAAGGGTAGAATTAAAGCCTTCAAGGCTCTTTCCACATTCAATATTCGTCTTACGACAAAAGAAGGCTGGCAAGGCAATCCGAATATTTTTGCGATTGGCTTGGACGAAGCTGGAAACCCTATTGCAACATTTACCAGAGACGAATTGGTATTTGTTGTACGGAATGCCCGTGCCGACGCTGATATTCATGGATACGGGTTAAGTGAAGTAGAACAGGCGATCAAATCCATTCAAGGCATTTCAAATGCCATGGATACGGCGGTAGATAAGTTTAATAAAAATGCTGTTCCAAATGGTATTTTGACGGCAGAAGGTATGTGGACCTCTCGCCAATTGGACGTGTTGACTCGTAT
>JAGWIG010000052.1 GCA_028873515.1 Pseudomonadota bacterium
ACGACAATGCCCTGGCTGAGACCATCAACGGGCTCTACAAGACCGGGTTAATCCACCGCCGGGCCCCCTGGAAAACAAAGGAGGCCGTGGAGCTGGCCACGCTGGAATGGGTGGCCTGGTTCAACAACCACCGGCTGCTGGAATCGATCAGATATATTCCTCCCGCCGAAGCTGAGGTAAACTACTATCAGCAACTCGCCAAACCGGCTGCCAATGTGACTTGACTTAAACCAAACAGCCTCCACGAAACCCGGGGCGATTCAGGTGGGGTCGATTCAGGGTGTCGCTAATACTCTAGAATCACAAGGTTATGAAAGCCGATCTCATTCGGTCTCTTTCTTCAGTGGACAATCCTAGCTCCTTGGCTACATTTTCCCAAATAGATACAGCATCTGCGACTTCTGTCAGGATGTCTAACGCATGCGCCTGTGTTATGCGGTAGAACTCGGCCGTGGTCATAACCACCTCAATATCTGGCTCAGAGCCGGTTTCATCCAACGCGAGAGCGTGATCTTCCTTGTTAAGATTCGGGTTCATATCGAACGCATCCGAAAGCCGCCATCCGTCGGTAACCCGGATAAATCCATGGTTACGTAGGTGATCGTCCCGATTGCTGACTAGCACGTTAAATAGGACTCGCCGAAATAGTTGAACTAGGTCAATTTCAATGGAACCTTTTGCGCCTTGGTTGCTTATAAACTCAGCTAACTCTAGGTAGCTTCCGGGGTCGCCGTCTGCTCTCTCAAGCATTGTCATGGCCGACGCATACATTCGACGAAAAGTCTCTATCCGGTCAAATCGCTTTACGCAAAAGGTATGATACTTGGGTGCAAGCTGGATCACCTTAGCAGGAGGCACATGGATTTTTGCCATTTTAGCCAGGCGATGCGTCAAGAACTCCCAAGCTCCCACGTCATAAGTATCGTTTTTTGCGGGAAACTTCGCTATCCAGAGACTGCCATCATTCTCTTCGAAATTAGCTTTTGGTCGAGCTCCACCAAGAGATGAACCAGGGGCAATCAACAAAGAAAGCCACCTCTCATACTCAGGGAGTTCCTCAACCCCGTCTTCCTCCAAGCGTTCACAAATCGATGCTAATTCATTAAGATCTGTAACAGAGGGAGTCGGTAAACTGCTGTTATCCAGGAATGGACCACCAGGGCTGCGAAGGCGTAGAGCACCTTGTCGGGTGTGATCATTCACCCCGAGTAGAAAATCCATTTCCTGTAGCGCTCTGCGGGTGCGCCCTTCCTTTCTGGCTTGGATGGCTTCGCGTCGTTCCATGAGCACGCGTCCCCAGCGATCAGGAGCGGAGTCCAAGAAAATCCCAAAGGTAAATGAGTTTGCGGGATGTTGCTCACCAGCGTATAGCTCAAGTCTGGGATCCAACATGAACGGTTTTTTGGCAATCCAATCCTTGGTATATTCGAAAGATGGCGGCAGAGCGGTTCGAATCTTATCACGATAAAGCGTGCCAACTTGGCCGTAATAATCAAGCTCCTCGGCATCAAGAAAAACTTCGAAGAGCTCTCGCGCAGGGCTACGTTTCGCCATTACCCTCCCCTTTGAGCCGCTTTTTCAGTAACTGAGAAAGGGTTTCCTGATTTCTTTCCCTAGTGTTTTTTTCATTCTTTAGAGTAGCCGTTCTTGCAAGACGAAGCCGCGCCACAGCTTCTTTGGCAACAGTGCCGTTGGCATTTCTATGAGGAGCCAACGCCCGATCTTGCAGTTTTCGGCCAACAATATCATCTTTAGCCACTTGATCGATATCTTGGTCCAATCCTAATACCCGCAAGGCTTTCATATAAGTACCAATGGCGATATTAGGATCTCCCTTTTCCAAGCGGCTCAATGTATCTCGGGATACACCAAGCCGCTCGGCAAAAAGCACTGTAGTCAACTCACGGCGTAGGCGTGCCTCTCGTAGCCGCTCGCCGAGGGCCGTTAGTTGTTTCGTGATAGATGGAAAAGGGGTATGAAAAGTTCTAGGCATGTCAGATATTTTAGACAAATATTGATTTTTTGTCAAAAGTATCTGACATTCTTTGTCATGCCGTTCGAAATTTGATTCGCTTGGAATAGTTTACTGTCCGATACTATATACACAAACGGAGTTTTTGCATATAGTATCGGACAGCCTTGACTTCGAACTTCTCAAAGCTTTCGAAATAAAAGCCGGCAGCTTCGAGGTTGTGGGGCTTACAACCATGGCGGGTGATGGAACTCTATTGCCATTGGGTCGCCAGCAAGATGTTTCAGCAAGCTCAACGCTCGTTTGTGCGCTCTCTTGTGCGCCTTTGGATATGACTGGATTTGATTGATAAAGCCATCTAAATCGTAGATATCAAATTTGGCACCAAACACAAAGTATAAGGGTGGATTATTTTCTGCCCTTTGTTGCTCCGACATGAGTAAAAATACTAATCCATTGACGTAACCCTCGATATAGGCGACGTCTTCATAAACACCTCGCCGCCGCTTCTCTTTCTGCCAATTCATGTAAGTATTTATTACTCGATTTATATCACAACGATGTGAGTATTTCCCAGACCCTTTCATGCTAATTGCACGTTCTAGTGCGTGCAATAATCCGTCTTGATAGGATGTTGCAAAAATAACTTCTGGACAGTCTTCGAGTTTGACGGAATCATGTAATTGCTGATGTTCACGAAAAACTTTGTAATGAAATTCTAAGGCTGAATCAAAAACGTCATCGGGAATCATTTCCCCTTGCACTACCGCATGCTCCTTAATTTGAGAAAGAAAGTAGGCACCATCTGTTTTTATAGGGATTAAACCTATATCTTTGAATCTTTCGCAATCCTCAGCAGATGGGGTTACCACGTAAGCTTGTTTGTGAAGCGAATTCATTTGCTTCTTAACAAAATCATAAATGGCCAAGAAGTCCGAATCAGTCAGTGAATAACCGATAAAGATTACTGTTTGAGTAGCAAGAATAGTCTTCAGTACGCTACCGATAATGCCTGTACTCAAACGATCATGACACAGCTGATAATCCTCCGTTGTCGCAACTATGGAGCCGTAGTTAGAAATGGAGCCGTGTATCTTAAGCACACGCCGATTAGCAGCTTCCCAAAAAGCAAGGTCAGAATCAGTAACAAAAGGAGTTGCCTTGCAAAATTGTTCAAAATAGGTGTCCCAATTGGTAGTAACGATGTCCTTAATCGGGTAAAAAGTTCCAAGTTCCCGATGAAAGCGAGTTGCTGACTTAACTAACTCCGGAAACGAGTCAATATGGTCGAAGCGGTCTTTGATCTTATTCAGCAACTTGAGCCTTCCATTTGGCTGGTTGCAGTACAACTCCATCAACTCAGAAAAATTTCGGCTAGAAAATAATTTTCCGATTTCGAGAGCGATTGAGTCATAGAAGGTCATTTTTAGAACAGTTCGCGACTCCGTGCTAATGCCAGCACCAGCGAATAGGGTAACCTTACCACTCAGCAGCTCATCTAAGAGATCTTTAGAAATGGTGAATTCATGCATATTCTTACAGAACATGCAATCACAATTAGCTGCTTTTTCGTCCATAAGTTTCCAAAGGGAATTAACAGAAACCCTACCTGATTTCCTTAAGCACATACCGGGCAATTGATAATGCGGAAACTATAAAGATTTTATAATAATCGATTCGATTCCGAGCCAATAAAAACTTTACTAGCAAATTGTCAGCAATGCACACCAATGTTGTCGCTCAACAGAGCAACTTCGATTGACCGCTCTGTAAACGCGACGAGAGTCGGGTCATGGCACGAAGTGGCAGTTGACCTCCGAAAATTGCTTGCCGTAAAGCTGCCGTTCACAGACAAATGATTTCAGATTTGAGCGACGATTCACAATGGCCGAATAACGGTCTCAAAAGTAATTTTTTTGCATATCTACACTGCTGTGAATTCAACCAAAATCACAACTGTCTAGATATACTGCGTGTTCACTTCGATGTTCAGGATTTAGCAACAACTACTATCTATACGCCAAGCTGATATTTACCCAGTCAGGTTTCAACACGATTTGAGAAGGACTTGCTTGCGTACCAACTTCGGTTGATTTTTTTATGCCTGATTACAGCCAGTAAAAAAAATGGCGCGGTGCAATATCAGAAAGTATCAATAAAGCATAATGTGTCCTATAAAAATTAGGCATAACTTGTCCAAGTAGACCATATATGCTTTATAGCAAAAAAAAAAAACAGAGCGGCCCATCTTCATCCACAGGAAACTTTTATTAAATTTGACCAACCGACTGTGATTATGATGACAAAAAGCTTATTTATTGTGGGGTTTTATGATGGGTAATTATATTAAATTACCTGATACACTTGTGAAATATAGCCATTTGGCGGAGGGTATGGGATTCGAACCCATGCGAGGAATTTATGTTCCTCTTCCGCTTAGCAGGCGGACGCCTTAAGCCGCTCGGCCAACCCTCCGACGACAGGAGGATAGATTCTAACGTGCCCCCAGCATGACGTCAAACCGCATTATTATTTTGAAGACCAAATGCTCGATGAAGAACACGAACAGCCAGTTCAAGGTATTTCTCGTCTAAAACAACGGAAATCTTGATTTCCGAGGTTGAAATCATCTGTATATTAATTCCCTCATCGGCTAGCGCCTTAAACATAAAACTAGCAATCCCAACATGACTGCGCATACCAACTCCTACCACAGACACCTTACAGATCCGATCGTCACTAATAAGTTCACGTGCATTAATCTGGGTTTGAACTTTTTCCAGCACCTTAAGGGCATTTTTAAGTTCGGATTTATTCACAGTGAATGTAAAATCTGTCAGATCATCTGCACTCACATTCTGAATAATCATATCCACGTCGATATTTGCATCGGCAATAGGCCCTAATATCTGGTAAGCAATACCAGGCTTGTCCGGAACGCCAAGTACTGTCACTTTAGCCTCATCACGGTTAAAGGCAATTCCAGAAATTATTGCTTGTTCCATTTGCTCATCATCCTCATAGGTAATCAAAGTGCCTTCACCACTTTCTTCAAAACTTGACAATACCCGTAACCTGACACGGTATTTTCCAGCAAACTCAACGCTTCGTATCTGTAACACCTTGGAGCCCAGACTCGCCATTTCCAGCATTTCCTCAAATGTTATAACCCTGAGTCGTCTCGCCTCCGGCACAACACGTGGATCTGTTGTATAGACCCCATCGACATCAGTATAAATCTGGCATTCATCAGCCTTCAGTGCAGCAGCAAGGGCTACACCTGTTGTATCTGAACCTCCTCGACCCAGTGTCGTAATATTGCCTTCAATATCTACTCCCTGAAAACCAGCAACAACAACTATATAACCCTGTTCCAGATCCCGCTTCATTGCATTACCATCAATATCGATAATCCGGGCCTTATTGTATGCGCTATCTGTCAGAATACGCACCTGACTACCAGTATAACTTCGAGCTCTAGCTCCAAGCTCCATAAGTGCCATAGATAAAAGAGCGATGGTAGCCTGTTCACCTGTAGAAAGAAGCACATCCAGTTCCCGTGGGTCTGGATTAGGTTGTATCTGATGGGCAAGTTCAATCAATCGGTTGGTTTCACCACTCATGGCAGAAACCACTACCACAATTTGATTGCCTTCAGCCTGAGACTTGGCTATACGTCTGGCAACATTTCTGATGCGATCTGGGTTGCCAACGGAAGTGCCCCCATACTTCTGGACGATAAGTGCCATTTCTCATCCTAAAAAATTGATGATCCTATCTTAAAATTAATTAACTGACGAGTATCTGAAATATTACGCTCTCAGCAATTGAAAACTAAAAAATGACAGATACCTTTTATCATGGGCTATTGAAATTTTTGGATTCGGATAAAAATTCCCTTTAAAAGTTAAAAATAAAAACATGACATACTAAAAAATAAATTAAACTTGACAGATAATACAGAAAATTGGAACCAGATTGATTTTTGTCCTGTCATAGCATTTATTCCAGGCTTTAATAAAAACGCATTCTGCCTGTCAAAAACTTGCAGGAATGGAGGGCGAAATGGCAAAAGCATCAGAAAAAGTAATTAACCCAAGGGATTTAAGGAGACGCCTAGGTATCAATCAACAGGAATTCTGGAATCGAATAGGTGTAACTCAAAGTGGGGGATCACGTTATGAAAGTGGCCGCCCTATCCCAAAACCTGTCAAAGAACTGCTTCGGCTAATTTACGTTGAACAGCTTGATCTATCCAGTTTATGCAAAGAAGATATTGAAATGATCAATTTTCTAAAAAAGTATCGAACCGATTTTTTTCAATCCATACGCCGTGACATGAAAGAAGCAAAACGTCAATTGCACACAAAATAGGCAACACGATCCCCTACCCTAATAGGAAATTTTGACCGGAAAACCCAGCTCCTTGATTTCTCGTGCCAATGACTCCATCCAGCAAGAATCAAGATTTGATAGCCTTGCTGCTTCTGGCTGCATGGAAGGTCGGGCCAAACCATAAAGCAATATACCCGATACGGGGATATGATCATCCTTGATAGCTCGGATCATTTCCAGATAAGCCTGACGCTCCATTACTGATGGAGGTGCATTATCGATAGCAAAAAAACAGCTTTGAAGCCAGGTAGGGCATAAGCTTGCCGCAATAGAAAGATTATCACGTACTTTATTAGGTGAAACATTCACCCCGTTTATGCTTATCATTCCTTCACGGGTTGTGCGATCAAGCTTGAACCAGACCTCGCCCCCCAGGTTTCCGAGTTGCCTTAGCCCAGACTGAACAGATACTCTATGAATCTGGCTGCCATTAGTGATCAATATAACCTTGATACGCCCTAGCAGATCAAATTCAATTACAGTCTGGCCCAGTACTTCAATTACCTCTTCAAACTCCCTTGCCATAGTAGGCTCACCATTTCCAGACAAGGCAATATCATTTAATCGTCGAGCCCATTCAGGAACCTGATTTTCCAGAAAATTTTCAAATAAAACTTCGCGCAGAAACTGGGACAGCTCCTTTTTAAGCTTCACAAGATCAACGCCTGCGGGCTTACCTCTTACCAGACCAGGCACCTGACAATAGATACATGCCCAATTACATGCATTATTTGTATTCAGATTAATCCCAATGGATAAACCTTGTGCACGACGTGAAACTACTGGATATACATACGTTAAGCCAGCGCTATCCCGATTGTGATCTGTTATCGATAACATGCGGTGCACCATAGATTGAATCGTTTTATTATATCATGTGAAAAATTTGGCCTATACTTCAACCCGAACATTTAGGGGTCATTTCAGCTTAATGAAGAAGCTACTAACAAAAATCCGGTTGTGAAATTATAAAGGGGCTGTCAAAATGACCTGCAAGTGGAACCATGAAGTCCGTATCAGGATCTGTTCCCGAGAATACTGCACGCCAAATCGCTTGATCATTTTTATTAAGGCGCGCGGAAATAGGATCAATTTTTCTTTCAAATCAGCGTATCGGAGAATCAAGGCATGAAGCCCATCGTCACTGTCATTATTATCTCTTCGCTCGCCTTGCTGACGGGCTGTTCAACGTTGGAAGCTTTTAATCCTTGGGGCAAACATGAATCAGCACCTCCATCTAGCCAAAGTAGCTCCAGCACACAAATAACAAAATGGAAAACTGTTTCACGTATGGAAGACGGCCAATGGGTAACCTATCAGGTTCCCGTCACCGAAAAAATTCCAAACACATCCAGCCCTACTAACAGTCAAGCCCAAAACCAACAGGACCAGTCCATAGCAAGTGAAGAGGATGAGGGTAGCCCAACCCCGATTAATGACAGCACTTCTAATACAAATCCTGAAACAGCCACTACTTCAGCGGCTACCTCTGCTTCAGCCCAACAAGAAAACACAGGTAACCAGCAAATATCAAGCAAACCAGGAGAAGTCAGCGAAGAAGCTGAAATTTCGCTCGGCCAGGCAGAAATTATTGTTCGTGAAGCACAAAGTCGTTACCAAACTGCTGAAACAATGCTTGAACTTGCTCGCAATGCTGCCAAGAGCGGTAACAATGCCGATGTAATCAAATACTCACGCACCGCCATTGCCTTGTCGCGTCCTCATTAAAACAGACACTCCTTCGGCTATCCCTGCGAGATAACCGAAGGAGTCATGGACGCCAACCTTACGGTTTTGGTACAATAAAAAAGTGGAGAGTTGGCAGAGTGGTCGAATGCGGCTGACTTGAAATCAGTTGTACGGGTGACCGTACCGGGGGTTCGAATCCCTCACTCTCCGCCAGTTTGATATGGTCCATACCGGACACATGGTTTACGGATTATACCGAGGACGTGGTTAACCCTTTTGAGCCAAAGGGGTTTTCAATGGATTCAACCCGACAGGCTTGGAGGTCAAGGTAACCTGGATCATCATTCATGAAGCCTGCCAGCCAGATTTTATCCCCCCCTTCCCTGATACCGGTTTTTTTGACCAGCGAATACCTGGCTGAAATTGATCTTCCTGTTTTCCATGCAGATGCAGCCACAGGCTGTGACGATAAGTGTCTTGTCATGGAAAGGATATCCAATTTCAGGGAGTCCCTGATACTGCCGGTCAGAGGCGATAGAACTCACCGGGGCATTTCATTCCCAAGGCCTGGTGAGGTCTTTCGAAACTGTATTCGTGGATGAAATCCTCAAACTTTGCCTGTTGCTGAAGTAGGTTCTGCCCTGGAGGCCGGGTTGTTTCCTGTTTTAAGGTTAGATATGCGTTCTCTCCTTCGAATCTGAAGGTTAGCCGCCAGTTGCCATTTACTGAAACTGTATAGACATCTTTCATGTCCCTTTTCAGAGGATGAAACTGCCAGCCGGAAGCATCGATGTCTTCTGGCTGGATTGCTGAATTAAGCGCTGTAAGTTGTATACGCAATCCTTTTTTAAGGACATGACAGGTATTCATTGGCCACACCCCATATTCCAGGCTACAGAATCACAATTTAGTAAGCTTTGGCCAATGACTTTAGGCCAAATCAAATAACAGAAGCTCTGATCCTTCTTTTGCTACAATAACGAGCTCATTTTCTGATTCAATCTTGCCTGCATCACCTGAACTAAGGCAAGTGTTATTAACGCTTATAATCCCTTTGACAAGATGAAGATAAGCGAGATGGCCATCAGCTATCCGGTAAGAAACCTGCTCATCAGGATCCAAAAGACTTGCATAGAGGTCTACGTTCTGATGAACCTTAACACTGTCATCACGCCCATCTGAAGACGCTATTAACCGTAGCCTCCCACGTTTGCTTTCTGAAGCAATAAATTTCTGCTCATAACTCGGTTTCATACCAAGGCTGGCCGGCTCAATCCATATCTGGAGAAAATGTACCGGTTCACTGGAGGAAGGATTGAACTCACTATGCTGAACGCCAGTGCCTGCACTCATACGCTGCACATCCCCGGGTTGAATAACCGTACCGTTACCCATGCTATCCTGATGCTGCAACTGCCCCTCCAAAACATAGCTTATGATTTCCATGTCCCGATGTCCATGAGTGCCAAAACCCTTGCCTGATAATACTCGATCCTCATTAATAACACGAAGAGACCCCCAACCCATCTCTTGAGGGTCATAATAGCCAGCAAATGAAAAGCTATGATAACTTCTCAGCCAACCGTGATCGGCATAGCCTCGATCCGTACTCTTACGAACAATAATCATGTAATTCTCCCCATTCTACTTATTATCATTCAATCAGAGCAAAACCAACTTCTTTAATTCAATGGTATTTTTCAAAAAATTATTAACGCTAGTGATCATGTAATCATTACCTCACATAATTCCCTTAATGCTACTGAAATACTCTTTCAGTATTTAGCCAGACATGCTAAGAGCAGATTGTTCTCAAACAAACTGCCAGAATAGATAAATGCTCAGAATAATCAGCACATACTGGCTATACGAATGGTTTCCATTGGCACAAATCATAACCTGATTCTATGCGCAACATAGATCTGGCATGACCTGACTTTATATTAAAAAAGAACACATTCAATATATTCCATTAACATTTACCTAAAAATATTGCTGGGTTAATAATCCATGGGTTCATGCTGTTGCCTAAATTGATATCAAACGCTTCCACCTATCACAAGTTAATAAGATCTACTAATTACGCCCGGTAACGTTTTAAAGTTTGAGACATTCCCTGGCTCCAAATCGATAAAAGATGACTTATACGTCATTATGAATTTCACAGATTCAGCCTACCATCACTTGTGTATTTTGACTGCCACTTGTATTTCTAATTTATCCGATATACATTTCGCTATTTAACGAAATATATATCGGATAAACGTGAACCAGTTCAACAACAACATGACTGAACAATCTAATTCCGACCTTGATGATATCATCAAGGCACTGGCTCACCCGATACGCAGGGAAATACTCGGGTGGCTGAAAATTCCCCAAAAATCCTTTCCTGATCAAGAACACTCCTTTGAACTTGGTGTTTGTGCCGGCAAAATTCATGAAAAAGCAAACCTGTCTCAATCAACCATCTCCGCGCACCTTGCCACTTTACAACAGGCTGGACTGGTCACAACCCGAAAAGTTGGGCAATGGATTTTCTATTCCCGCAATGAAGCTTTAATCGCCAGGTTTCTCGAAAATATCAAGAATGACCTTTAAGATACAATACCAAGGAGAACAATTTGAGTAGTCTGTTTGAGCCCATCCAAATCGGAGGGCTGAGCCTTCCCAACCGCATCATAATGGCCCCGCTAACCCGCTGCCGTGCCAGCGTGGGCCGAGTACCCAACGCACTCATGGCAGAGTATTATGTTCAGCGCGCCAGTGCTGGTCTAATCCTAACCGAAGCCACCTCTATTTCCCCCCAAGGAGTCGGCTATCCAGATACTCCTGGGATTTGGTCAGAAGATCAGGTAACGGGTTGGAAACTTGTAACTAAAGCAGTGCACGCAGCCGGTGGACGTATTTTCCTGCAACTCTGGCATGTTGGGCGGGTTTCACACCCCGATTTTCTCAACGGGGAGTTACCAGTTGCACCCAGTGCCATAGCACCCCAAGGTCACGTCAGCCTGCTAAAACCACAACGAGCATACGTCACCCCCCGTGCTTTGGATATTTCCGAAATTCCAACCATTATTGGGGATTACCGCAAAGGAGCCGAAAACGCCAAGCGGTCGGGGTTCGACGGTGTTGAAATTCATGGTGCTAATGGCTATTTACTGGATCAGTTCCTGCAGGATAGCACTAACATGCGCAACGATATCTACGGTGGCTCAGTGGAAAATCGTGCCCGATTTATGCTTGAAGTAACCGATGCTGTTGTTTCTGTTTGGGGACCCGGACGGGTAGGGATGCATCTTTCTCCCAGAGGTGATGCTCATTCCATGGGTGATTCCGACCCCTTAAGCTCCTTTGGGTATGTAGCGGAAGAACTGGGTAAACGTGAACTCGCCTTTATCTTCACCAGAGAATCCCTGGAAGGAAACCGTATCAGCCCGGAATTAAAAAAACGTTTCGGTGGAGTTCTTGTTGCCAACGAAGGATTCGACCTGAAAAAAGCTTCACAAATTCTCACTACTGGAGAAGCAGACGCGGTATCCTTTGGCAAAACCTTCATCTCAAATCCTGATCTACCTCGCCGTTTACAATTGAACGAAAGGCTGAATCCCTTTATCCCTGAAACTTTCTATGGATATGGCCTGGAAAATCCAGTATCAGGCTATACCGATTATCCCTGTCTGGAGATAGAAACCGTTTAACTCTTGCATTGCGAAAAAAAAAGGAACAAATCATGAATGATCAGTATTCACGTATTGCGATCGTTACCGGTGTAACCTCCGGCATTGGTGAAGCGACAGCAAGAAAATTTACTGCCAGTGGATTTGGTGTAATTGGCAATGCCCGCAACGCCACTAAACTTCGAACACTTGAGCAGGAACTCGGGACAGTATTTCATGGTATCGCCGGGGATGCCACCGACAGTAAGCTGCTGGAAAATCTATTTGAATCAGCAATAAAACACTTTGGAAAACCAGCCGATATTATTGTCGCGAACGCGGGACGGGGCCTGAGCGGATCAGTCAAGGATGCCGATTTGTCCAGTTTTGAAGAAGTGCTCAAACTTAATGTAACTGGCACTTTGACATTACTGCAAAAAGCCGCCAAAAAAATGGTGGATAATCAACAATCCAACTACCCTAAGCAAGCGAGGGATATCGTCATTATCGGATCAGTAGTTGGAAGATATATCTCTCCTTTCAGCGCGATTTATGGGGCTACAAAATTTGCAGTCCATTCACTGGCTGAAGGGTTACGTCGTGAGATGGGGCCAAAAGGGATTCGAGTATCACTGGTAGAACCAGGTATTGTCATAAGCGGGTTTCAGGAGGCAGCAGGCTACAGCGACGGTCTTATCCAGAACTTCGAAAACAGGTTCGGCCCCCTGCTTCATGGAGAAGACATAGCCAACGCCATCCACTATATCGTAACGCAAGCACCGCATGTTCACATCAGTGACATCATGGTTCGCCCAACACGACAGGATTACCCATAATAAAGCAAACCGCTTCACCATGGACACAATAAGATAATTCATGATCTCACGAAAGAAATGTATACATCTTCTCCTACCATTTATTCCCGGCTTTCCTGATGAAGAATCCGGACCCGACATCCTTGTCAAAATGCCTAACTCACGGTGACGGCCGTAGTAAAATCGTTTCACAACAACAACACCAGACCTACTTGCATCAAGCCGGACAAGTCCATGGCAGAGCGGTTTTTAGATGGATTCAACGACAAACTTCGAGGGGAAGCCTGAACCACGAATGGCGCGCCCGCGAATGGAAACAAAGGTAGTAATCAAGAAATGGCGGCAATTTTATAACAACAGGCGTCTGCATTCTGTACCCGGCAATCGCACCCCAGCGGAGGGAGGAAAATAGCGATGGCTAAATCAGGATGCTTGACCATGAAGACCTGCTTTAAAAGCGACTACAAATTTCAGTAACTGGTCAAACCACTGCCAGGACCACATCAAGATTAAATGAATACAAAGAAAAAACTTGATAACCGTTGGCGATGCCATTCTTTTAAGCAAAATACACACTGAATGGCACCACTCCAAAGATCAGGTGACCACTGGCTTTAACATAAACCAAATCGAATCTCCTCGCCACCCCGGTAAGGTAGAAATCAGCAACAACTATAATAAGGGAATTTACGTAAGCAAAAACCAGAATGGCTTCTGAAACAATGTCCTGTTCCACGCCCCGATGTTACATTATCAACCTGGATTTATATAACTCAGAATACCATCACTGCAAAAAAAGTTTTCGGGCTGCTTCCTGTTTAAGCGTTTCATCAATTTCGCGCATGATGCTATTCAAATCCACTGCCTTTTCAATACATTCGAAACTTCCAGTCAACAGTGATTCAGGATGCAGTTTGCCACTCTGATAAAGAGACCATATTTCCATGCCATAGTTGCTTTCCAGCAATTCAGGCGCGAAACGGCCAAAATAGTTAGCCAGGTTCCTCACATCCCTTAGCAGCATTCTACAGGCCTGGTTGTTAGCTGATGCATCGACCGCTTGAGGCAAGTCAATAATGACAGGGCCTACACTATCAACCAGCACATTATACTCGGACAAATCTCCATGCACGATCCCGGCACAAAGCATACGTACAACTTGTGTAATAAGAATTTGGTGATAGTTGCGGGATACCTCTGCTGTAAGAACCAAATCATTGAGCCTCGATGCAGCGTTTCCCTCACTATCGGTTACTAATTCCATCAACAGCACACCCTCATGAAAGAGGTATGGCTTTGGCACCCGCACACCTGCAGCTGCAAGGCGGTACAGGGCATCCACCTCAGCATTTTGCCACGCCTCCTCCTGCGCTTTGCGGCCATAACCAGTACCTTTCTCCATGGCTCGCGCACGCCGACTATTCTTTTCCTTGCGACCTTCAGTATAAGCAGCGCTCTGACGAAAATTACGCCTGTTTGCTTCTTTGTATACCTTAGCACAGCGGATATCATCTCCACATCGTACTATATAAACCATGGCTTCTTTACCACTCATCAGCTGTCCAATAACTTCATCGACAAGGCCATCCTGAATTAATGGTTCAATTCTTTTAGGAATCTTCATTAGCAAGTAATCGTTACATAACGATCCCGGGAAATTATAGAGCCACATTCTGGCATATTGATCCAATGTTTGCCATTGCTTTAAGACTTTGGCAATGACCTATCCAATCACAAAAGATAGATTATTCACAAACATTTTATCTGAACATAAATTGATTAATTAGTTGTTTATATGATAATTATTAAGGAACGCGCTTTGAACCTGGCAGGATTCGGCATCAAGATCAGTGGAAATGCCAAATCATGATCTCTTTATCACAAAACCATAGTTAAAGTAAAAATCGAACAAAAAACCATTTCGCTGGAATAAATGACACGGAAAAGATCCATAACCATTTATCATATATTCATGTCACCCTGAGAATGTTATTTCATGTCATAGCTTATCAGCATTTGTAACCTTGAAATATTCTAAGATTAATGCTTCTAATAAATTTAAGGATTCAAATACTATTTGATAGGCTGATTAAGATGTAAACTTGATCCTACGTGATAGGTAGTTCCCTATAAATACACTTTCCATCACGCATGCTTGCTATGTATCGTCCCATGAAATACATCCGGAGATGGACTATTCCTTTTAATATATTGATTATGGGAGTCTTGAATGCCCTCACCACTAGAACTCATCCAGGCTGAACGCGAACGTCAGCTTGAAAAAGGATATAATCCCACTTATGATCAAAAACATGTACGTGGTGAACTGGCCCATGCAGCCGCATGTTTCGCGGCAGGCACATCCAGTCTTGCAGATATCGAATTAGCTGCTTTAGGGCAACAGGAAGATCTGTGGCCTCATCATCACTGGCATGCAGATGAACTTATCAAACACTCCCGAAAAGAACAGTTGATTATTGCAGGGGCACTCATTCTGGCCGAACTGGAACGCATGGAGGCAGAAGAAAAAAACCATCTGCCTCCACAGCCTATAGAGTCTCAGCATTATGTCACCTACGATGAGCTTATGCACCCTGACTAATTTCGATCCAATCCAAGTCTGTAAGGATACTTTCATTAATCGCCTGGATTCGGATTCATCCAGGCTTGAAAACAAACAGGATATGTCCTGTCAAACATCCTGTTTAAAATCGTCTGCATTACAATTATAATCATCTGGAAAGCTTCCCTTGAACGGACTCTTGCCTTCCTGTTTTGAAAAACCTGTCCGGGATTCAGGCCTATCCTTCTGGAACATGATTTTTCCAGAGAAAATTACGACATAAATTCAGATGAAAAAATACAAGTGGATTGTTTTGGAAAGGTTCTTAGTCGGACTTTCCATTTTTTATACACTAGGGGTGATAGTATGGTGGCTTCAATCCATCTTTATCAAGATGCATGGTCATGATTTCGTTCAAGCAACACTTTTCGCGTTTATTCTTCTGGGTGGAAATCTTGCCTATGATGCACTTAAAAGAGTTATTTTCGCTTCAGCGGAACAATACCAAAACCTTATCAAGCATTCTGAGACCTTTTCTCATAAGCTTCTTTTCTTCTATATCTCAGTAGTTCTCATGATCCTGTTTGTTCATTTACACTATGTATTTTCAGCTTGGTGGCCATCGAGCCCAGATATTTTCCTGACTCTCAGTTTCCTGTTCGGGTTATTGTCAGTTTACAGGGCCTCCCTGATAATCAAGCCTGGATGGAGATTTATCAAGACGATTTTTCATCCAGATAGATAGCGGACCAGTTAACGTACAGGGACTTTGAAAACCAGGAGCAGCCAAAAAATAAATTAGATCACATTAAAATACCAACGTCTGCGCGCATCTTCCGAAAACGACCCAGAACCCAGTTCGAACCCGGAAAGCCCGTAGCTGTCCCATAGCCCAAAGTGCTGCCCGCAAAAAGCGGAACTGACCGTTCACGAGCTAGATACCGGCCTTTTTGAACGGTATCCAGCCTAACACCCGGCGAGCGCCACCAGAACAGCGCCAGCGCATCCTTGAGCGTCTGAATTGCCGTCTCGCCTGCGCATGCCGGGCGATCACGCTCTGAACGGTCGCCGCACCGATACTCAAGTTCCACTCTTCACGAATGCTGCGTAACGCCTTATCAAATCAAATTCCAACGTTCCGCAATTCATGTAGCCTGCGCCAGGGGTCAGGACGGCAGCACTAAGCGCCTAGCGCATTGACTCCGTTGATAGTATCAAGACAACTTATATATATCTATCATCGAATACTGTCATTTAAGGTTCATGGCCCAGGCCTGAATTTCATCAAAATCCGGCCCTACCCAAAGACCAAAATCTTTTACATACCTGATGAAAACATCCGCCAGCATGGCGGTCAAACCATACTCCCGTAGGCCATCCGATTTCTTCACATGCCTCTTGCTGACCCCCGATGTTGGAAAACACGGCTGTGAACTGGACAGTAAGTACGATACCAGGTCACAATTCCGGATGGCAAGGCTTGCTTCCAGTCCAGTCCTATCTCACCCGGAAAATTAAAAACTTCAATTTACCGTCATATTTTTTTAATAACCTGGTATCAAACTATATTCCGTATAGAAACCTGTTAAGTGAAGGCCGCCATGGACAATGTCTTCTTTAAAACTGAGCTCCAGATAAATCATTATCGCCACTCTTTACCGGATAAAAGCCCGCTTGCCCTTGCCATAGATCGAAATGATAGCTGGGTACGCATAGCGAGACTTGCTTCGTTTCATGGGCATGACCATTTTGCAAAGCTGTTAATTCAGGCCCAGAAAAAATTAGCGCCCAACTCCCCAATCAAACCTTGAAAACACCAGATTTAACCCCATCTGCTGATTCGCATGTAACATTATCTTAATCCTCATACTGCTTGCAATTTAGGGTGTAATTGGGTATTTTTGACAGGATCGTATCATGAGTTATGAATCTGTTCACATTTAGGAGTCTTCTATGTTTCCTGATTTCGATATAACCTCACCAGGAGCTCTGGCGCAGGGACGGAATAAGGTAATGCGCAACACCATGTACCTTTTAAGCCTTTCACTTGTCCCGACAGTGCTGGGCACTCTCTTTGGCATGACCCCTGCCTTTATCGGTTTCATGATTAAAAGCCCTCTCATGGCCTCCATTGCCATGCTCGCTGTCATGTTCTTACTGGTAATGGGCATTCAGAAAAATCGCAACAGTACCTCGGGTATTGTACTCTTGCTGTTCCTGACCTTTGCAATGGGAGTATGGCTCGGTCCGCTCCTCGCCATTGTATTGCATTCAGCCAATGGCGCCATAATCGTGGCGGAAGCTGCAGGCGGTACCGCCATTATCTTTGCTTCTCTTGCAACGATCGCTACCGTGACCCGAAAAGACTTCAGCTTTATGGGTCATTTCCTGTTTATTGGGTTAATCTTGCTCATCGTGGCATCCCTGGCCAATCTTTTCCTCCACATCCCAGCAATGCAACTAACCATTGCCTCCATTGCAGTACTGCTGTTCTCTGGCTATCTACTTTATGATTTAAGCAGAATAATCACTGGTGGAGAAAGTAATTACATCGTCGCGACACTCAGTGTCTATCTTGATCTCTACAATATATTCGTTAACTTGCTGTTTTTACTGTCAGCCCTGTCTGGCAACAATCGCCGCTGATTTTTC
>JAGWIG010000144.1 GCA_028873515.1 Pseudomonadota bacterium
AGGTGGCTAACCAGACGCAGCGGAGTGTATCGCTTGATGTAGTCAACTTCGCTGAGAAGTAATAGGAGAACAACAATGTTCCTCCCAGCCATGAATCAAAGAAGGACTATCCCCCCCTCTGGCAGTCCTTCCTCCAAGATAGCCATTGTGGGAGACTTCACAACTGGCTTTGATGAGAATGAGCTTAAGCCTTTCAGTGGGCCTGCTGGTACAATCATTGAGCAGTGTCTGCACGCAGCTGGACTCATTCGTGGTGAGGTATACTTCACCAATCTATTCAAGTCTAAGTCCACACATAAAGAAGGGCACGATTTCGGTAGCAAGAGTACAACAGGTAAGATTTCCCTGACACAGAAAGGACAACAATCAGCTCAGGCTTTGTTAGATGAATTGAATGGTGTCGAAGCTAATGTTATAATTGCTGCAGGTATGTTCTCTTTCTACGCTCTGTGCGGGCTTGGGAAGTTAGATAAGTATAGGGGATATATTTTTCCGTCTGTTGGATTGGATAAGCAGAGAAAGGTAATTCCCACTCACCATCCTGTAAACGCCATGCGTGGTATGTATAAGTACCGGCACATGATCGTAGCGGATTTGCAGAAGGCAAAGATTGAATCTGGCTCTAGAGAGTTGGTGAGGCCAGAAAGAGAGTTGGTATACAACTTTAATACAGTACAGGAAGTGCTGGACTGGTTGGAGTTCTATAGGCTTGAGCCGATTGTAGGATGTGACATTGAGGTACTAAACTACGAGGTATCTTGTATCTCCTTTTCATCTAGTCCAAACCTTGCAGTTTCCATCCCAATTGCAGATCGATGGACGATGGATGAGGAGCTGTTGATATGGAGAGGTGTACAGGATGTACTGGGTAATCCGGACTCAGTGAAGGTATTCCAGAATGGAATATTCGATATACACTTTCTACTGACAAGAAATGGTATTGAGGTTAAGGGCCCTATCCATGACACTATGATTGCCCACTCCGTCATGTATCCAGAGCTCCCAATGGGACTTGGATTTCTTGGTAGTGTGTACTGTGGCAGTCAGGAATACTGGAAGGATACTGTTAAGTTTAATGACATTAAGGATAACTCATGACTCCAGAAAGATATGAAGAATTAAATAAAAAAGGATCTGGGCTATCTGAGGACGAGATTGCAGATAAGTGGCACTTCTGTCGAGAGTGGGATCAGATGTTAGTAGGTCCTGGGATGCCCGAAATGGAGTCTTGTTTATGTTTCTATATGAAGTATCACTGCCCATCCTGCGAGGAGTAGACAATGCAGATGGATGAAACCTTTCTCCGATACAATGCACTTGACAGTGCGTGTATGGTGGAGATACATAACAAGGTATGGCCAGATCTAGAAGATGATTTTCTAGACACATACAACATGACTTTGAATATCTTCCCAGTGCTGATGTTCATGCAGACGAAGGGCGTTCGAGTCAGTCATGATCTACTGGATGAAACAAAGGTAGACGTACTTCGCACGATCAAAGAGAAGCAAGCTGAGTTGGATGAGTTGGTTGGGCATTCACTTAATGTGGATAGCTCCAAGCAGTGCATTGCTTACTTCTACGGCGAGAAGGGAATCACACCTTATCTGAATAAGAATAAGAAACCAACTGTAGATGATAAGGCCCTCCAGCGTCTTGTGCGTGGAACCAGTACAAGGCCGGGACTGAAAGAGGCAAAGCTAATCCAAGATATTCGAGGACTTGGTAAGCTGTATGGTACCTATTTGAACATGTCCTTTGACAGCGACAGTCGTATGCGAGGCAGCTACAATCCTCGTGGTACAAAGTTTGGTCGGCTATCATCCAGTAAGACAATCTTCGATACAGGAATGAACTTTCAGAACTTGCCTTCAGAGTTTAAGAAGTTCCTTGTACCAGACCCTGGGTATGTATTTCTGGAGTTGGATAAGAGACAAGCAGAGTGGGTAGTGGTAGCCTTCCTCACTGGCGATGCCAATATGATGGCAGCCTTTGAGCAGGGTATCGACGTACATACTCATACCGCTCACCTAATGTACAACGTGCCTCATGAAGTTATTAAGCTGGATAATAAGCTAATTGGGCACAGCTCAGATGCTCAGATGATTATGGAGCTACGTTTGAGTGATCCAATCCTCAAGGACTACGCATACAGCTTCCCTCGCACAATGTCAGTGCGGCAGGCTGGCAAGAAATCAAACCACGGTTTGAACTACGACGAAGGCTACCGTGGATTCGCAATGACATATGAGATTGATGAAAAGGAGGCGAAGCGAATCTATGAGCTATACCATAAGATTTACCCGGGAATTAAGATATGGTACGAGGCTATTCAGAGACAGCTCAGGGCAGGTCGTACCCTTACCAATTGTTTCGGCAGAAAAGTTAGATTTCTTGGTCAATGGGGAGACGACTTGTTCAAGTCAGCCTACAGCATGCTCCCACAGTCAACCGTTGTTGATAGCCTTAATCAAGGCATGGAACGAACATACGAAGACAAGTGGATCACAAAAGAATTGAACGTTGATATACTGGCACAGGTCCATGACTCAATCCTCATGCAGGTGCCAATTGAGTTTGTGAAGGATGAAAGGACATTCAACGAACTGCACTACCGTCTAACAGAGTACACATCCCCAGATCTAACATACAACGGACGAACCTTCCGCATTGCAAGTGATTTCAAATGTGGACTAAACTGGGGCGAGTTTAATAAAACAACTAACAATACGGGCATGGTAGAAATTGAAACCCATGCTGACCTTATGAAAGCTTTGGAAGGTTGGGAGAGTATCAGTGGCACGAGAGCTTCAGGACTGGCTTGAAGCGTATTTGACTTATACTGATAACTCCGAATCCCCACTTTCTTATCACACCTGGTGCGGGTTATCAGTAATAGCAGGTGCGTTACAGAGACGTATATATCTGAAGTGGGGACTTGGTCAGGTTATTTATCCCAACTTATACGTCGTGTTGATAGGTCCATCCGGACGAACAAGAAAAGGTGTAGCTCTTGGTATTGCAAAGGACTTCCTCAAGCAGATCAAAACCATAAGCATCGCTCCGGAGTCATCGTCAGGTAGACAGGCAATGATCCTTGCGATGAAGCGAAGCTTCATTAACTTTCAGGATCCTACCGATGGCAAAGTTAAGTTCCATTGTGCGATTACGGCTTTCAGTGAGGAGCTATCCGTCTTCCTCGGCCAAGGTGACATTGCGTACTTATCGAACCTCACCGACTGGTACGATAGCAAAGACGACTGGGAGTATGAGACGGTGGGGCGAGGTAAGGATACCCTTCAGGGTCTTTGTCTTAACCTTATGGGAGGAACAGCGCCGGACTGGATTCAGTCAATGATTCCACCAGAGGCAGTTGGCGGTGGTTTTACCAGCCGAGTGATCTTTGTGGTAGAGGAAAGAAAGAGAAAGATTGTCCCTGAGCATTTCGTTACAGATGCTGAGAAAGAATTGCAAGGTAAGTTGGTGCGAGATCTGGAAAGAATCAGTAAGCTTGC
>JAGWIG010000053.1 GCA_028873515.1 Pseudomonadota bacterium
GGCAAATCTCCGGCACAGGCACACCACCTTCAACCCGTTTTAGTGCTTCAATGACCTGGCTATCCGTAAATTTCGACTGCTTCATGTAGAACCCCCTCTTAGCAAGAAAATTCTACTTCTAATCCCAACTTTTTGCAGGGGGGATTACCTATCAAAGTGCATACGAATAGAATGAAAATATCAGTATATTACCTATAGTTCATGGTGAAATTTGATTTGATTCTGTTGATACACGGATGACAAGCCGTTGAAGATACCCATAAGCAAAAAATCCAATAAGTATAGATATAAGGAGTAATAAAATATCAATTAGCAATAATAGGGTAAAAAAATGGTCACGAAACCATAATGCCATAATTGAAGTAGGAACAAGTACTGCAAAAGTGAATCTACATATCATGGAGCCAGCAACCATGCAAAAATAACCCCATCTTAAACCATTGGTACGGGTTTGACGGTAAAGGATTCCTACCTTTGCTAAAAAAACCCTAAGGGTATTCGTTCTGTTACTCATTTTAAGACTATCATGTTAAGACTATCATGCGAATTCTTTTGATTTTCTTTATTGAAGGATTTACTTTTTACTCCTTCAAACCCTATTTAGGTTCTGCCAGCCCAGTTTATTTTTTTATGGAATGATCTTGTGTAATCCAGAAACCCAATTGTAAATCTTATTATTTAGTTGATGACAAGGCATCATCCCTGCCAAATTAAAAAATGTCAATGATATAGGTTTATCTTTAAATTTAACGGAATATTTCTAATCTATGTCTAGGTTTTACTATTGAAGCATAGCTATAGTTTTAATATAACTATCTAATTTAATTTATATTAAATATATCACATGATTTTTTGGTGTGGTCAAATTTATGCGAGGTATTCATTTGGTTCCAATGAGTTTTAATTTAGGTTTAAGTCCCAGCATGTGTTGGGTATCTTGATCTATTTGAATTTCAATCTATTGAAAATAATTAATTAATTATCATTTAATGGCCGAGATATAGATAAAGCAATTTCATGAATGATGATTTCTGGCTTCTGTTAATTTGAGATTGATCATTCATGAAATTCGGCGTAATTCTGCTAAAATAGGTCACTTAATTAATATCAAGAGGAACATTACGATGAATTTAAACGCCCAAACACGTTTGGTAGCATTGCAAGCTAAGCTTACGCAACACTTTGGCAGTTATGCTGAATCAGCAAAATGGATGCAGACACCTAATCCAGAGATAAATAACTTACCTCCACTTTCTCTTTTGAAATCAGATGAAGGGCTTCATAAAATTGAGGAGTTACTGAAGCTTCAATAAGCTTTCGTAAATTTTTCTAATTCTGGAACCAAATATACCTGCTATGTTTTATATATGGCCAGCAGATACCTTTGACGAGATAGTGTAAACCTTATCCTTATTCGGGCTAATCAGCATCACATATGTTTTCTGTTCTCTATCACATTCAGGCCATTGATCCCAAAGCGCATCTATTTGAGGTTGCACTAACATTGCAGAACCCTGACCCGGAAGGCCAGGAGTTTTCTCTTCCAGCCTGGATTCCAGGTAGCTATCTGATCCGTGATTTTTCTCGTAACATCATTTCTCTTAAAGGGGAATGTGAGGGAACTCCCGTTTCTATCATAAAGCGGGATAAGCACACTTGGGTTGCAGCTTCAACTAATGGGGTTTTGCGTGTCATATATAAAGTCTATGCCTGGGATCTATCGGTAAGAGGTGCCTACCTTGATGGTAACCATGCGTTTTTTAATGGGACTTCAGTTTTTTTATGCCCCATTGGGCATGAATATGAGCCAGTAAAAATTATTTTGGGAAAGCCATTCAACTCTGCGGGCTGGAAAGTTGCAACAGCTCTTCGTGCTTTTGAAGTTGATGATTCTGGATATGGAGTTTATGTCGCAGATAATTATGATGAGCTTATTGATCACCCCGTTGAAATGGGGCATTTCACCCGCATTGACTTTATGGCCTGCAACATTCGCCATGAAGTTATCTTGACAGGCCAGCATCGAGCCAATACTGAGAAATTCATAAATGATATAACTCGGATTTGTGAGCATCATATTCGTTTTTTTGGGGAGTCCCCATTAATGGATCATTATGTTTTTCTCATGCAGATAACTGGTAATGGATACGGTGGGCTTGAGCATCGCTCGTCATCAGCCTTGCATATTAGTCGTGATGATTTACCCCTTGTTAACGAAGTAGGAATTAAAAAAGGATATGCAGATATACTTGGACTTATAAGTCACGAATATTTCCATACATGGAACGTTAAACGTATCAAACCCAAAGTCTTCTCTCCTTATAATCTGTATAGTGAAAACTACACTCGCGAGCTTTGGGCCTATGAAGGCATTACAAGTTATTATGATGATCTGGCACTATTACGATGCAAACTTATATCGCTAGAGGCATGGTGTGAAATTCTTACCAGGACTATTAACAGGGTACAGTCTGGATCAGGGCGCTTTAATCAAAGTGTAAGCGATGCAAGTTTCGATGCGTGGATTAAATTTTATCGGCAAGACGAAAATGCACCTAATGCGCAGGTGAATTATTATACCAAAGGTGCGCTTATTGCTTTTGCACTCGATATGACAATAAGGCTTGAAACAAATGGGAATAAAAATCTTGACAATCTAATGCTTAAATTGTGGCAGGATTATGGGTTGGTTAACCATCCCCTGGATGAAGGGGAAATCGAATTGCTTGCTTCACAAATTTGTGGGAAAGATCTTTCTGTATTTTTTAATAAGTATCTTCATGGGACTGAAGATATCCCTCTTGCCTCACTATCAAAAGATTTCGGCTTCAGTCTAAGGGAAGTGCCTGCAATAAATTCATTTCTTGGGGTTCTTTTTGAAGGTGGGAGTCTAAAGATCGCGACTGTTTTTTTGGGAAGTGCTGCATATGAGGGGGGATTGGCAGCTGGCGATGAAATCATCAGTGTTAACAATCTGCGGCTTCCAGTAATGAATTTTTCAAAATATATTGAGGGTTATCCATTAGGTAGCGATATTACGATACACGCATTTCGCCGGGATGAACTTATGGTTTTTAATGTCAAATTAAAGCCAGCCCCCTATTCAACCTGGATTTTTGGTATTGATGATGAAGCTGCAGATGATGCCTTGATTCGACAATCAGTCTGGGCAAATGCAAATAAGAAATAATTAACATTAAGCAAACATGCTCACCTAATGAAAAAATTAAATTATTATTTAATTCATTGAAGCCAGGATAGCTAGTTTAATCCTCTATCAATAGATTCTGAATTAATGGTTTCGTCAATAATGAGGCCAAGCACGAACATCTGAAAATCCCGGTTTACATATATATTTTTAAATCCACTAATCTGATACAACTGTTCGATTCTACCGCCAGGGCGTAAGGATCCGAGATATTCGAGAATCAGGTTTTCCAGATGAAAATCAGATAACTCATTCATCCATGATTCTACTCTTTGTTGGTAGTTACTCATGTTTACGCTGGTCGATCTTCATGACCTAACATTTCATCTATGAGTTTTGAGACCGCATCAAGACGTTCAGAACAGATTTTATAAGCTTGTGTTGCATCTGATACCTGTTTGACCAAACCATCGATATCGGGCTCACGCTGGTTTTTCATGGCTTCGGCAATTTCCCTTAATTTTGCATAGTTTTCATTAAATAATGCCGTTTTTTCATTCATTGTCCATTTCCTTTACTGGTAAGGTTTTAATCCGTCCATCCGAAAATTCTAGTGTCAATACCTCATGCTGCCAAGCTTCCTTGGCACGACTAATCACATTTTCTCCATCAAAAACCATGACATATCCTCGCTTAAGTATTTCCTGCGGGCTAAAGCTTAAAATATGTTCTATCTGATAGCCTATGGCGCGGCGCATACTCGCAAGATCATTCCGGCTCTGCTGAGTAATTATGGTTAAAAGTATTGAGGTGTTCGAACTGGCCATTTCAACTGAATGCTGAGCGGTATTAACAAGTATTAGCTTGTATGTATCCATTTCCTGAACCAGTGAGCGTATTAATCCTTTGGTTAAGGAAATTGTTTCTTTATAAAGGTTCAGACTTTCACTCCTGGAAAAATGTATTCTGTTTTCAGCACCTATTTGCACTTCAGAAGCAAATGTTCCAATCGCAGTTTTTGTATTTGCAATGTTATTGTGTGCTCTGGATTTGATTATGGATATGTCTGAGTCAATTGATAAATGTGCTGCAAATTCATGCCCATGCATACGGCTAGTCAACCAGTCACGTGCTGCGTGAAGACGGTTTTTTGCTTCGCTAAGTGAACGTTTTGAAAAGGTTGATATTTCTTCCCAATCGTACTTTGCTGATATGGCTGAATCCTTTACACGATCAAGGATATGTCCGATTACTTTTGACGGTGTATCAAATCTAGTATGTGCTACTTCATCCAGTATGGTGTTATCCTGCTGATGTCCTATCCCAGTGAAGACCGGGAGTTCCATTTTGCAGATTGCCCTTGCCAGATAGTAATCATTAAGCCAGGCTAAATCGGTAACGGCACCCCCACCCCTAAGAATTACAAGTGCATCATAGCCTCCGTCCAGTGCCATTGTTTGAATGCGAGCTATGTCCTGCAATTGAACATAAATGGAATCAGGAGCAGAAATTCCCTGAAAAACAGCGGTATAATAATCGAATTGACATAGGTTATCTGCTTCAAGCCAGTTTGCCTGTACCTTAAAGTCACCAAGCCCTGCAGCATTTTCAGGCGATAGCACGGCCACTTTCGTAAAATCTATAGGGGAAGTAAATCTGTGATTGGCTTCATAAATTCCTTCCTTGCGTAGACGCATGCGTATTTCAGTTAATTTACGTTCCATATCGCCAAGGGTATAGGCGGGATCAATATCAATTACCGTCAGTGCAAAACCATATTGCGGATGAAACGAAGCTTCAACAAGTATCATTACCCTTATTCCAGCTTCAATTACCGCGCCGGTTCCTGCTTGAAATTTACTGTAAATCAAATGTTTTCGACTTTGCCAAATCCGTGCAGAGCATTTGGCAATTTCTCTACCCCCGGTATCGTGTTCTACAAGTTCAAGAAAAATATGGTTACGCTCCTGGATTCGTGAAATCTCCACGCGTACCCATTCCGGTCGGGTGGATTCTCGGATCAAACCGGCAATTTTTCCGAGAAATGCCGAGAGTGTTACACTTTCGTATCTTTCCTGAATACCCGAAGGATCGTCTGCAAGCCACATATCAAAGCCTCGGTGGACATAAATCATTAATAAGTATATTTATTGATAATATCCGAGCCAGCCTGTTTTGCAAATTACCGGCCAGACGGAATAAAAAAATGTTGCCGGAAATCGCCTTGCTGCTGAATAATACATTTGCATAGGCGGAGAACCGTCGAACGAAACAATGTTTCTTTTAACCCACGCTTGAAGGTAAAGCCATGGTACTGGAAAATGTATTGCTAGATCGATTCGAACAGACCCTGCAGAAACTTGGTTTACCCGTGTTGGTTGAATTATGGAATGGAAAGAAGTTAAATCCCATGGTTTCTCCACACGTTACAATCAGGGTTCGTAGTCTTGCTGCACTTAAAGCACTGATTCATCCAAGCCTTGGCGAACTTGCCCGTAAATATGTGCGCCAGGAAATTGATCTGACAGGTAAAAGCAAAGATCTTCTTAATCTGGGAGCCGCTCTGTGCAATGCAGATCAGCATATCGATCATACTACTGGATTTAAATTTGGGAAATTTCTTCATACGCGTTCGAGTGATAAGCGTGATATTCAGTACCATTATGATGTGTCCAATTCCTTTTATGGCTTATGGCTAGATAAAAACCGGGTCTATTCCTGTGCTTATTTTAAGGAAGAAAATAATAGCTTGGATCTAGCCCAGGAAAACAAGCTTGATTATATCTGCAGAAAGTTGCTCTTGAAACCCAATGAGCGTTTTCTTGATATCGGATGTGGTTGGGGCGGGTTGATTATGTGGGCTGCTGAGCATTTTGGGGTTCAGGCTACAGGTATCACTTTGAGTAATAATCAGTATGAATATGTCACTGAAGAAATTTCACGCCGCAATCTATCTGAAAAAGTTTCTGTAAAATTAATGGATTATCGAGACCTTCCTGAAAGTGACCCTTTTGATAAAGTTGCTTCAGTTGGAATGTTTGAACATGTTGGTAAAAAAAATCTCCCTATTTATTTTTTAAAAATCCATAACCTGTTACGCCCTGGCGGATTAGTTATGAATCATGGAATTACCTCCAGTGACGCCAGGCGTAACGGGCTTGGAAGCGATATTTCGCAGTTTGTCGATGAATATGTGTTTCCTAATGGCGAACTCGTGCATATTTCCCATGTCCTCGAAGTGATGAGCAATAATGGACTTGAGTGTCGGGATGTAGAAAGTTTGCGCCCACATTATGCCAAAACACTTTGGAACTGGGTTGAGAGACTTGAGGGTAATGAACTCACGGCAGTTGATTTGGTTGGAGAAGATCGCTACCGAATTTGGCGCATTTATATGGCTGGCTCAGCATTTGCCTTTGAACGAAACTGGATTTCACTTTTCCAGGTTGTTGCAGGTCGACCATTTGAAAATGGTGAATTGCCTTATCCCCTTACCCGGGCGCATCTATATCAGCCTAAAAAGAAAAAAGCTGGATAGAGACGGGGTGCCAACCCATTGATACATTTTAGATAACAAAAGCTAAAACAGGTTGGGCATTTAAAATGCCTATAAATGTTTTTACTTTACACCTGCCCCAGGGCTTGTGCCAGATCATTAATAATATCATGCACATTTTCCAATCCTATAGATAATCGGATTAATGTATCACTGATACCTTTTTGATTTCTTTCTTCTGGTGTTAAATTCCGGTGAGAGGTTCTGGCAGGTTGAGAAACAAGGCTTTCAATCCCCCCGAGGCTCGCAGCCCTCGTAATAAGTTTTAGGCAGTTTATAAATTGTATCGCATCTTTTTCATTCCCCTTGATGTCAATACTTATCATGCCACCAAAACCTTTCATTTGTCTTGAGGCGGTTTCGAATCCACTGAAACTTGGTAAACCCGGGTAATAAACCTTGGTGATTTTCGGATGATGTTCAAGCCATTTTGCAATTGTCATAGCATTCTCATTATGGCAGTTTATACGTAATGGCAACGTAGCAAGGCTTCGGTCTAGTAGATGCGCAGTTGCAGGAGAGCAGATTTGTCCCAAATTGGTACGCCATGGACGGATGGCATCAAGTAGGCTTTTCTTTCCAGTGATAACTCCCGCCGTAAGATCAGAATGCCCACCAAGATATTTGGTGGCACTTTGCATGCATAAGTCAACTCCTAAACCTATCGGCTGCTGGTTGATAGCTGAAGCAAAAGTATTATCCATCGCGACAAGGCTTCCATTTTCATGCGCCAAGCGGGTTATGTCCTGAATATTAAGGATATCCAGAGTAGGATTGGCAGGACTTTCAAAAAAAATCAATCCTGGGTTTTTAGCTATAAAAAGGTCCAGATAATCTGCTTGATCATAAGGGATAAAGTTGGTCTGAATTCCCAATGAGTTAAGTTGATGCGCTAGCAAGAACTGCGTTCCGCCATATACATTTCCGATACAGAGAATCCCATTCTTCCCATATGTGATAAATAGTGCTGATAGTGCTGCCATTCCTGCAGAAAAAAGAAGTGCATCTTCAGTACCATCAAGTACTGAAAGTTTCTCCTCTGTCGCAAGAATATTGGGATTATTTCCGTAACGGCTGTAGAAAGGTGTGTCGCCATTCAGTGCCGCATTTTCAAATGATTGCGTATCTGAAAAAGAGAAAGTGGTTGTGTCATATAAAGGTGCACGTACCGCAATGCAGGGTTTATTTGTTTTAACTGATGAATGGATAAGCTTGGTTGAAAAATTAAGTTTTTCATCGAGCATCATGCGCTCCTTGTATAAATTTGTAGTGGTTATTTTATTTATATCATATTATGATATTAAATACTGGAAAACGATAGTGAGTAAGGATTGAAAGACAACTCTTTAAATAAAAGTGATTTTGAGGCATTGGCCCAGTTTCGCTATCAATTGAGACGTTATGAACGTTTAAGTGAAAATATTGCCCGAAAAGAAGGATTAACCGTTTTACAATATTTGTTACTTCTGCAAATCAAGGGGTATCCGGGCCGGGAATGGGTTACAGTAAGCGAGCTTGCTGAAAGACTGCAAGCTCATCATCATGGCGTGGTGGCACTTATTTCGCGATGTGAGCAGAATGAACTTGTTTATAGAACATCTAGCCAGGCTGATAGAAGAAATGTGGAAGTGAGGTTGTTACCCAAGGGCGAGCGCTGTATTGCACAACTTGCCCTGCAGCACCAGAATGAACTGATGATTCAAAGAGAGATGATGATGACTCCATTTCTGGAAGGAGATCAGGCATGAATCAAGTTATTGAGGACATTCATGCCTGGCGCAAACAGATGCGTAAGGAATATCTTGCCCGACGTTTGATGATCGATACCGAAACCTATCAAGCAATGAACCGAATCATTACTCATCATTTAAAGACATCATTTGGCTTTCTGTCGAATTTTATGACTGGTTTTTGCTGGCCGTTCAAGAATGAGTTTGATGCGAGATTTTTTATCAAGATATTGCGTGATCAAGGAGGTCATGCGGCATTACCAAGTGTTATTGCAATGGGGGAACCTCTTGAATTTCGAGAATGGTGGCCTGGTGTTGAAATGAAACCGGGCGTGTTTAATATTCCTGTTCCACAGCATACACCTCTTGTATTGCCACAGGCTTTATTAGTGCCTCCGGTAGGGTTTGACGATCAAGGCTACCGGCTTGGTTATGGAGGCGCGTTTTTTGATAGGACCATAGCCAGACTGGCAAAAAAATCTGCAATGCCCTTAAAAATTGGTGTTGCTTTTGATTTGTGCCATATGGATACCATCCATCCATTACATCATGATATTCCAATGGATTTTATTATCACTGAAAGCGGGGTTCGTGCGCCCTCACCTGCGGGCTTGATACCTATTGAACCTGCTGAGGTAGTTCAACGGCTAGATTGCAGATTCTCGCCACAAATGCTCAAGGTTGTTGTCTGAAAGGAAAGATATGGAATCAGTTGAAGTAATTGGATTTCTTAATACATTACTTGAGGCGGAACGAGCCGGAGCTAAAGTTGTTGCACAATTTATGGAAAGTTATCCTCAGGGAAGCGAAGTAATGATTAAACTGCGTGATGTTCAACGTGATGAGGCTCGAAATTGTTCCATCCTGCTCCACCTGGTTCGCCAGGCTGGAGGTGAGCCCAGTCATGCAACAGGTGATTTTTTACATAAGGCACTGGCAATCAGCGATCCGGCTGAACGACTAATATTCCTGAACCGGGGCCAATCCTGGGTTGCTCGCAAAATACCTGAATGGATTCCGAAAATCGCAGATATTGAAATCAGAAATACTTTAAAGGATATGGAAACTTCACATATTTCTAATATCAAGATATGTAATGATTTAATATCGTTAAGTAAATAAACAACTACTTTGTTTTCAGGGCTATTTGTTTATTCAAGAGTTATCTATAGGTCGAGATTCACCATCAATAGTACGTCCCTTTTTTCCATTTCCATCGTAGCTTCTTGATCCATTATCATAAACAGGAGATTGCATTGCATCAATTTGTGCTTTGGCCATATGCAATGTCTTTGCCATTAAATACAATGCAAGAAGAGCTGGAGTCAGCCTGGCAAGAAGGTACGCAAACAATGGAAGAAGCAGGATTCCCCAGGATATTTGCGCAAAAGCGGTAATCCTGGCGATTTTACAAAATACCAACAAAAACCATATGGTTTTTAACCAGAACATCTGCATTCCCATTAAATAAACCTGTAAATTTCGCTTGTAATTATACCACGATAAGTCGTTAGAAACCTTCCTTATTAAATTTGATTGACTATTTTAGAATTCGTATTGAATGTAAAAATGTCGGGTAGGCATCAGAAACGATTTGTTTAAATTAAATCTTATGGCAGGTTCAGTCCATTATATTCAGGCATTTTGCGCTGGAAATGTAATCCCCTGATAAAATTAAAGTAGTTATGATTTCGCTGTGAATCATGTATTGCCCTTACTTTAGAACTAGTATGGTTAAAATGAACCTTTGTTCTAGTCTTTGTAAAAAGAAATTATTACGAGATAAGCAGGAGTTTGTATTGATATTATGAGGTACGGATGGCATTTGAATGGGTTTATGTCCTTGCGCATGCGTCAAGGGATCACGTGTATTAGTCGATCAAGCGGCTGTATTTGCAAAGATTCTATCCAAGAACTAGATGTATTCTTCCAGAATATTGCGTACGACTGGATCACTAAGGCTGTTATATTCAAACCATATGTTCTCATTCTCTTCATTATAATTCATTTCATTAAAGCGGAATGGACGGATATTGAGCGGAAAGGTTTGATAGCCAAGTATGTTGTATTGTGTGATTATTTCATCTATATCGTCACAGTTTTCAACAATCCATTCTTTTAATAGGAATTGAACAATCTGTTCAAATTGCTCAGTAAGGGTATCTTCGATTTCAACTGGGTTATCTATGTAGGGATGAATGTTCAGCAGGTTTTTAGAATACCCTTCCCATGGATTAGCCGACTCGGTAGAGAGAAGTCTTACAGGTTCCAGGTTTTCATTGATTTCAAGCTCAAAAAGGCTATGTTGTTCTCCATTATCGAGTATACAGTAGCCAATAAAAGTCCTCTCGTTTATTGCCTTATATACAAGGGCGATTAGCAATCCTTGGGAATAAGGATCAAAATCGATATATATTTGAAGTCCATTCTCCATTGTTAAATATTATCTGATATGGCTTTTCTTCGCGACGTAATTTTTTAGAGCCGGGTAAAAGGTAAAGTTTTCATCAGTGTTTATTTAGGCGGAAATTTTACATTATGAAGTAGACAGAACATTGATTGATCCGATCGGGATTGCCCTGGGAATGAAAGATTTTGATTCTATGCTTTTACTGCCATTAACATGGGTTGATGAGCCCTTATGTCCAAAATCAGGGGGTAGGCTGCCGGTGGAATGTCCGAAATGACCTGATTGGTCCTTGCTACTTCCTCCCCCCTCTCCTTCTTCATGCCCTCCTTTCCGCCAGAATGACCAATTTCATCCGCTGAATAATTTTTTCAAATTGTTGGTATATGTCAATTTATGATTTTATCGCACTAATAGTGATGACTCGGTTTTTATGAGCTCATTTTGGTTAAGTGGTGATTTAAACCAGGATTTTTCTTAAAATAAGAATGGTTTTGGATCCTGTGATCCTAATCAAGATTAATAATAGAGGCTTGATTAATAAGCCTTAAACAAGCGGTGTGCGCCCATTACAGCATGTTTAAAATAATTGTAGGCAACATCTGGCAAGGTTTTAATTATGCTCAATAAGGATTTATGTAAAATTTCAGAAAATGTATCGACTGAGGTTGGTAGATTAATGATTAAGATTAAATCAATAGGAATATATTGTTAAAATCAGGTCTAATCAAAAAAAAGGGTATGGATTTACATTTCCTTTTAATAATGGCGTATCTTACGACGGCTACATAATCAACATCCAGGTTTTCGTAATTACTTCTCTGTTTAAACGATTAAATTTTTTATCAGCTCAATCCAAAACTATGGCACATGGATATTAATTTGTTGGTGCCCCGAGCCGGAGTCGAACCGGCACGACTGTAAAGTCGAGGGATTTTCGTACCCGCTACGGCTTTCGCCGCCCTAAAATCAGGTTTGGAGTCTGGAGCACGCCTTGACCATAGCATTGTTGCCGTAGGTCCTCGCCGTCTGCTCTCTACACCTGTCCAAATTCTTTCAAATTTGGCCTTGGCTCGGCGTTGTCTCGCTGCTAGATTTCACAGCAGGGAGTTCACCGAATTTGACGAGATTCGCACCTGGAGTTTCCTGCCGGGGCGCTCAAATTTTTCAAGTCCCTTGTGTCTACCTATTCCACCATCGGGGCTATGCCTTACTAGCAGGCTCACCTGGTTTGCCAACATGTATGTTCTCAACCCCGTTTAAACAGAGCGCTGTGACCAACCAGAGATTGGGGAAGCTGACACTAATTCAGGTTTGTATGCTAACCAGGGATAATAGCATTTATTATAAATTACACTGGCTTAAAATTTTGCCACTCCTAAAAACTACCTTCCATGATTTCGGATTGTACAATACTTCTGTAATCCATGGGAAAAGAAAATTATGCAATTGCAAGGGAATTCAACATGAATAGATCCAGAAGTAACAAATCCCCACACCCGTGGAAATGGCATTTTTATGGTTTCAGGTGAAATGATTAGACTACCTTCCAAAATGAAATAGCGAGCGCTAATCAAGCTGCTTGAATCTTCTAGGGATCGGCATAGAATGAAAGCCAAGTGTATTGAAGTGAAGTCTCCTCCTTTTCCCTATTGAATTGCTTTATCGCTACTCTGTAACACCTTTCCCCTGAGTTAATAGACATGAGGAGCAACCATGATCCGTAATCCCATCGATACATCGATTTATGTAAACCCTCAATTATCTGAATTTATTGAAAGATGGGTAAATGGTATGGATATTGAACAACCAATTATCCTGACTCAAATGCGTAATTATTTGCTGGGTTTATTACCCGAATCATTTAAGTAAACAGAACGTATGCACCACATTGATATTTCTGAATCTATCCTGGATGAACTGGATGCATTGATAGAGGAATATGGACAGAGTGCTTTAGCTTCAGAATTCTTGCAGACAAATGTCAGTGAGCCACTATCTCGAGTAATTGAAGCAGTAATAAACAATGAAAACCAAGAAATTCCTCATACCCTGAATACAGTCAGAGATGCGATGCTTTCAGGGCTGACTACCCAATTAATTGGCGAGGGTGTATTAGATGAAGAAGAAGATGAAGGATTGCTGTCTGAGATCGATGCTTTATTGATCGCTATGGTGCAGACTCTCTAGCTGAACAGTTCATATGTTATGAGTAGCAATATTCCGGCTTTTTATTTATAAAAACCGGGCTCGTCCCGGAAAAGAGTTGTTGTTATGTGTTGCAAACAAGGATTATGGCTTTTAGATATCTTATAAAGATTAGGATTTTTGAAAACGAAGTGCTGCTGAAATAAAAGTGTAGAACTTTATTGGACTCATAGGCAGATGTCACAGAATTTTTTAAGCTCAAGTTTGCAATCCAGGGATATTACGTTATTCCTATGTGGAGACGTGATGACAGGAAGAGGTGTTGATCAAACTTTGCCACACTCCATACATCCCCATCTTTTCGAGCCTTACTTGAGCAATGCCCGTGAATATGTCATGTTTGCAGAAAAACATGGAGAAAAACATTATTATCTTCCAATGGATTATGACTATATCTGGGGGGATGCTTTGGAAGAACTTTCCCGTTTGCAACCGGACCTGCGTATTATCAACCTGGAGACCGAAGTTGCGACTTCCGAGCGTCACCAACCCGATAATGCCATACATTACCGGGAATTGAAGTAATAATGTGGTCATAACCAATAGTAATTATTTTTTTCGCTAGTCACATGAAAAAGTTTAATGGTTTTATCAAAAAACTTATTTTTGAGTCTGGACAATTGTTTTCAGCAATTGTGACATATTGCTCGAAGCATGCACAACCGGTTGCGGGCCTTCTATTTTTTCATGTACCCAGTTCACTGTGTCACCCACGCCCCATGATACCAGCGAGGCAAGAGTAAATACCAGGATTCCCCGTGTCATCCCTTTAGGGATTCCCTGATCATCCAGAATGCGGTGAAAATACCAGGCGGCAATAGAAAACATGACAGTGGAAATTATTAAGTTCCACATAGAGGGAAGTGTAAACATTTGCTCCGGATTTCCTGATCTCTGAAATGCGATTATTATTCCATTATTCTAAAGGATAAAGTCAATTATCAGTATTTTAGCTGAAAATGGGTATTCAATAGCATACCCAGTTTACATTCGAATAAATCTTGAATAGGACAGCAGGCCGAGTCTGATAAGGTATCGCTGCCCAGATCAGTTGATCTGCAATGTAAAATAGATTTCTAGCTTGTTTATCTGTTGGTAGCAGGCAAGTTTTTCATTCAAGCATGAATCTAGTTTATTAATATTACCTCTGGCTTTTTATTAAACTCATCGTAGTCGAAATCATCGCACCCATATCTGCCAGGTTGTTCGGTAGGATCATGGTGGTGCTTTCTTTCGCTATATGGGCAAAGGCTTCCACATATTTTTCAGCTACCTTGAGGTTAACTGCGTTCATACCCCCTGGCATTTCGATTGCTTCTGCTACTTTACGTATAGCTTGCGCCGTTGCCTCCGCCACTGTTTTGATTGCTTCTCCTTCGCCTTGGGCATTATTAATTGCTGCCTGTTTTGCACCTTCAGAGCGTTGTATGAATGCTTCGCGTTCGCCTGTTGCTATATTGATCTGCTCCTGTTTACGACCTTCCGAAGCAGCAATCAGGGCACGCTTTTCTCGTTCCGCGGTTATTTGTGCCTGCATGGCGTGAAGAATTTCTTTGGGTGGTGTTAAATCCTTAATTTCATAGCGCAGTACTTTTACTCCCCAACTTGAGGCTGCTTCATCCAAGGCAGCGACAACGGCACTGTTAATGTGTTCCCGTTCTTCAAAAGTCTTGTCAAGCTCCATTTTACCGATTACTGAGCGTAAAGTAGTTTGTGCGAGTTGAGTTATGGCTGAAATATAATTGCTGGTGCCATAAGATGCCAGCCTTGGATCCATTACCTGGAAATATAAAATACCATCAACTTGCAACTGAGTATTATCTTTGGTAATGCAGACTTGACTCGGCACATCCAAGGGAACTTCTTTAAGCATATGACGATATGCAATGCGATCAATAAATGGCACTACAATATTTAGACCCGGTGCCAGTGCTGCATGAAATCGACCTAATCGTTCTACGACCCAAGCGTGTTGCTGGGGCACTACCTTAACTGATTTGATAATAAAAATTATAGCAACAAACAGAATTACCAGTGCGATTTCCATAATTTTTCCTTTAATCTTTCGCTTTGTGATCTGTCAAAATTAACGTGGAACCACGAAGTGCCTTGATATAATGTGGTCCATCTCGTGCCGTTGCTGCAGATTCCGCTTCCGCCTCCCATTCTGTTCCACGATACTGGACTCTTGCAGTGCCATCTTTGCGCCAGGTGATGCATTGCACCTGTTGACCGATATCCAAACTCTGGTTTGATATAATATAAGCCTTGTCGCGTCGCATGCGACGTAATATCACGATTCCAATAATACCTGCCACTGCGCATATCATGTATTGGAATGGTGAACCCAAACCAAATAATGCTGCAAGGCCACCAAACGCCAAAGCAATACCCATTACCAGAAGATAAAAGGTGTTTGTTACCATTTCTAGTGCCATCAGCCCTAAGGCCAGCAGGAACCAAGAAATATAAGGTGTCATTTTTTGTCTCTATGAAATATAAATGGCGTAATTCCAGACTATAATGTGAATGTTATGCAGGCTAGTTCATATCCAAACCATAAAAGGCCTAGCGTTGTTATAAGAAAATACTGCTTCGATAAAATTAAAAAAATCAGATTTGTCCTTTCAATCCTAACCTTAGGGTTATTTCTTGCAAATAATGACTGGTAAATGAACTGGAGATCCAATTCGGGTAAAGATGAAAATTTTCGATGTCCAGACCAAAGACTCCCTTTTGCATCCTTTTGGGATTCTTTTTTTGTTCAGTTGTTTTTTCGGATTGAAGATAAGCATATCATGTTTATGACTACGCTCACCCAATATTTCGTACTTGCACTTAACTAATACCATCTAACATTAATGATGTACTGAAATCAGATTATTTTTAATTAAATTTTAATTACTTTAGTTTTGAGGTTCTCTTAACCTCTGGGGAAAATATTAAAATAATCTAGTAGGTTAAACAGAGAACTGAATCATGGAAACGGAAGCAGCATTAAAAAAACAAGGCCATAAAATGACAAATATAATTTTGCCATTTTGCTCAATATGTACACCCGATAATAATTGGTTTAAAAAGAAGTTGTGGAGGCGGGGGTCGGAATCGAACCGGCGTCCACGGCTTTGCAGGGAGCTGTTCTCTTATTTGTTTCATAATGTTATATGGCTTGTCAAAATTATCTAAAATTTTTTACACAGTACGGCTTGGTGAAAATTGACGCTGAGGTGGCAGATCATATAAGTTAAAAAACCCGGAAACGTAAATTACGTTTCCGGGTAAAAGAATAACAGAATTATACTGCCATCGGCGCCGCTATTTTGGCATGCGATTGATATCCTTCAAGCGTAATATCATCAGGCATAATCTCATTGATTAAATCGGGCCGGAATGTTATTCCGTCATAGGCCGGGATACGTTTATTGATTACAATTCCAGGCAATGGGTAAGGTTCCCGTTTGGTCTGCTCTTCCACCATGGATATGTGCGTGGTATAGACATGGGCATCAGCCAGAAAATGAGTAAAAAAACGTGGTTTCATCCCGGTAAGATGGGCGAATAACGTTAGCATCAACGCTGAACTGGCTATGTTCACCGGCACACCCAGGAATAAATCGCAGCTTCTCTGATACATACATAGATTCAGCTCGTTCCTTTCCCTGTTTACAATAAACTGGTACATCACATGACAGGGAGGTAAAGCCATTAAACTGAATTCATCAGGACGCCATGCAGTGATAATGATGCGTCGATCGGTTGGATCATGATGGATGGTGTTTAGCGCATTCATAACCTGGTCGATTTCCGTTCCATCTTCTTTTCTCCAGTGGCGCCACTGGACTCCATATACCCGTCCTAAATCATCTGTCCCCCGTCTTGCCGGATTATTAAGCCATTTCTGGTTTTCATTGGCATTTTGATCCCAGAATTTACACCCCAGTTCTCGAAACTGTGCAGCATTGTCATAACCTCGAAGAAAGGCGATTAATTCTGCAACCATACTTTTAAAGACAAATTTTTTGGTCGTAACCACAGGAAAACCATCGTTTAAATCAAATTTCATCATGGCACCAGGAATAGATATGGCATCTATTCCAGTACGATTTGCCTGGCATGTTCCGGTTTTGAGAACCTCTTGAAGTAAATCAAGGTAAATTTTCATTCAGATATCCTTATTCTACGAGCTTTTTGAAATATATATGCCACCCCAAAAAAACAGGGTGGCATAAAAGATTTAAGCTATGTGAAGAATTAAGTTATTAGCTACATTTGCTATGGCCACAATCCATGCACGTATCACACCCATCAAGACGGACGGTGTTCGTACCATGGCATTGGGGGCAGGTTTTTGCAGACAGGATGAGTGGTTCGTCAGATTGAATTTCATCCGGCATGTCTTGCTGCGTGATTTCGGCCTTTTGAAACTTCCTGGCCAGAACATGAGTTGGCACCTGGCAACCTTCAACGTCCAGGAACCCGCGCCTGTATAGTGACTGCTGAATAGCCCAGGCAATGGCTGCCGTTTCGCTGTCATGATT
>JAGWIG010000145.1 GCA_028873515.1 Pseudomonadota bacterium
CAGCCAGAGCCGATGAGCTTGCTCACGACACGCCAGTTGGTTGCCGTTCCCGTTCCGCCCCCGACACGCGGAATGCTGTTGCGGATGGGGGTAAGAACCGGGTAAAGATTCTTGGCCGGAGCCTGAAGGTCATAAGCAATAAGCCCGGTAGAGGTGGTAATGCTTTTGGTGAGTTGATCAGCCGGAACACCTTTTTCAAGCGCGGCCTTCAGTAGAGCAAGCGATTCAGCAACATTGATAGCACCCATGTTTGTGCTCCTAAAAAAAAGGCCGCTCAAAGGCGGCCAACGGAGAAATAAAAAAACCGCTCAATAGCGGCTCATGAAATCCGGGAAATCCGGGGTTGGTTTAAGTTACCTGGTTTTCACCAGAATCGGGTTTTGATGAGATTGCTTGATGAGATTAAGCGCAGTGGCCTCGTTATCAATTGATCCATCTGCCTTGCGCACCGTGGGGTCACTATCCGTGACTCCGGAATCATCTGTAAATGTATCCTGCGATTTGTTCAGCACACCAATGCGGTTAAGCAGTCCTTTCCCAGGTGCAGGCTGGCCGAGAATGTCTTCGTATTTTTTGCTGATCTCGGCATGTTGCTCGATAAGATTCTTGATGAGCGGCACGATTTCATCCCCTTCTTTTCCGAAGCCAGCAGCTTCAAGGGTTTTTGTGAGTTCATCGTGTAAAGCCACATGTTTTTGCAGAGTCGCTTGGGCAGATTTTTCAGCTTCACAGGTCGCGCCGAGTGCTACAGAATGATCATGTACCGTCTGGATTTTTTCCTGATCCCCCTTGGAATTGCGGGCCCCTCGTTTTGCGAGTTCGCCAAGCTTTGCAGCAGCTTCAACGATTATTGGATCAATAGGATAGTTTGGATCGGCCGTCAGTTCTGTTGTTTCCTCGATGACCATCTGATTAAGCAGTTCCGCTCCTGTCTTGAGCCATGCAAGTATTTGGCCAGGAAGAGGGCTATTGTCGTTTTCAATTTCGGCTTCCCACTTGGTGTCCTGCAGCAGGTAATCGATGTTTTGCAGAAGTTGGGCAAACTGGGCGACGCCATACATGCCTTTGCGTAGTATTGGCATGACGCTTTTATCGGCTGATGGAGGACCGTCCTTGTCGATGGTCTCTTTCCATGCGGCAATGATATTATCCTTGATGGTTTTGAGTTCTGATGCCGAGTATTCCTTGGCATCTTTTTCCTGGTTGATGTAGGACCAGGCAGCGCGGATATGTTTCTCGGTATCAATGGGGTATTTCTTGTTTTTGGTGTCCGCATATTTAACATCGCCATACTTGCCATCACCATCTTTCCCGGATTTCTTTTTCTTGGCCAGCTCAAGCAGATCGGCAGCGGTAATCTCACCCTTGTTGAGCATGTCGGCTATTTCATCAATGGCTGGATCAGCATCAACCTTCTGCACGAAATTGCGCTCTTCAATCACTCCATCGGCCTTGATCATCTGGAAGGTCGCTGTCGGGATGCATGGATTATCGACAATGGATATTTCAGAAGGCTTCGCTGTATAGCGTTTCAGTGTGCCGTCCTGCCAGCGTTTTTCATAGGAGCCGCCTATAGAAAAGCCAGTATAGACTCCCTGTTCGACCTTGTTCCATTCTCCGTCATCAACGATGTGTGCACCAATTTCGATGGATTTTTCAGCATCGTTGAAATTGATGGCAATCGCTTTTCCAGCCGCCACTTTTCCATGCATGGCCCGGATGTTTCCTAGTGATTTTCCGTCCGTGTTCTTTTCAAACTCGGAGGACCAGTTCTTGAAATAGGGGACCGAACTGTCATAGTCAAAAATCTCCCCGGACTTGTCTGCGACTTCCTGGGCAGCTATTCCCCATACCTCACGCTTGGCAGCGTCCACCTTGGTGATGCGGGCAAAAATATTCATCACTTACTCCTTATCAATAACTGGAACGATGCTGCAGCGGCAATTGGGATGAGCAGGCGGTGTCAGATCGCCTGATGGAAAATCGGATTTAAGCGCAATCGCTCCGGCTTCAGCATTGGGTGCGCACATGCTTGTATCCACCTTGTCATCACCAGCTGTCACCCACTTTTTTTTTACCTTGACTCCTTGGGATTCGGCGACGGCATAACCTGCCAATGAGCCCATCGATGTAGCACGTGCGACTTCTGTGCGGGCAATCATTGCGGCACGAACTTCGCTGAAGGCATGCGAGTCCGTCAGTTGCGCGGTTAGTTCATCCATGGTCAGTCCGTTAGTAATCGCATCCTGTATTTCAGTCTTGAGCATATCCCTGGTGGTATCGGTAATGACCCACTGTGCATCCGGATTATTTACCAATTCGCCATCCACCCACTTTTTCCCGACAAGTTCTGCACCACGATTCCTGGCGTAATCTTCTGCTTCCGGAAAGGGTAAGTCGGTGGAAACACCCAAACTCGTCAGGGCTTTCTCTGCCTGACCGGTAGCGACAATAGTGAGCTCATCGGCATACGGTTCAGCCAGATCATCCAATACGCTAAGATCGAGTGCCTTCACTACATCCGCGGAGAGTGATTCGGCTTCGGCTTCGGACATTTTTTCTTCTGTGTAGCCTAATTCCTTGAGTTTCTTTGCCGATTTCCTGCTGATTTTTCGAGCAGCGCGACGAAGCACAGAATAAGTTTCACCGGAAAGTGCCGTTTCAGCGGCATTCGTTCCAAGACTGTCATCAGATGGGGATGTCTTGAGCAGCTTTTGAGCAGGATCCGTGCTATCGATTTCCAGATTGTCACCGGATGGAATACTGGCTGGATCAGGTTGTGGATTCAGGATGTCCTTAAGCAGTACATAACCTTGTGTGGTATAGACCGCATTCCCCATGCCGATGGGATCCAGTCCGAGTTCTTCTCGCACTTCATCGACGGACAAGGTACCGTTTTTCAGATACACATCATTGACCTCAGCCTGCTGTGCCGGGTCAACAACCTGTTCTTCCTGCCATGCAAACTCAATGTCGTTATAACCGAAAAAACGTACCACAATCATGTTCACAACATTCACAACCCACTGCTTGAGCGGTTCAAGACCTTCTTCCTGGGCCGATTCCTGGGCAGTCTGTGCGGTCGCCCGATTCATCTGTTTGATAAAAGGCGTAGGAGGGATGGAAAACACAAAGCAGATGACACGTGCAATCCATTCGTCAAAGTCATCCTTGAGCGCATTTTCCTTGGTATCAATAACCTTCGTGCCGTTGGCCACAAACATGGTGCCACGGCGGTTGGCAGTATTACCCTGCATCAGGTTGTCCCAATACGTCTTGAATTCCTTGATTTGATCGGTTTGCCAGTCTGCGGGAACAGCCAGAATCAAATCGGGTGTGCTGCCTTCCGTGTAGTACTGCATCTGGTAGATAGCTTTACGAATGGCCGTGCTGACGGTGACAATTACCTGTTCCACGGGGCTATAACCATATGCCTTGAATGAGCGCTTGTTACGAGGCAGATAAAGGAGCTCGTCGCGTGT
>JAGWIG010000146.1 GCA_028873515.1 Pseudomonadota bacterium
CCTCAGCTTGTTCAGCCATGGATTGAGCGCGTTGGCGAATGGCGTTGATTTCGTTCTGGATGATTTCTTTTACCACCATGATTGACTCCTGAATGGCGACGGCCTAGCGTCCGCAGACTTTACCGTGCTTGCCAGCTTGGTTACTGGATCATGGCGATGCGCGCAGTCCGTGGCCTTTGGACGAATCGCCAATCTTGGAATTTAGACGCAAAAAAGCCCAGAATCTTTTCAGATGCTGGGCCGGTTCCGGCGAGGAATTTTGGACGCAAAAATGCCGAACTGTTTGGGAGCATATCAGGTTCATTCCTCATTTGCAACTACTCCAGCCCTCTTTTTTTGACCATCGGCACCATAGCCTTAAGGGCGTCGGCGTAAACCTCATCTACCCGCAATCGCACGAACCGGAATACCGCGCCGAGGTTGAAGTGGTATACAGCGCAGGCCTGGTGTACTGGCAGGCTGTCAATAATGGCATCCATCGTTTCGGCCGATCGGAGGTCTGCCCTGTCGCACAGGTCATCAAAGTTGAGCGCAGCTCCGTTGACCGCGTGGCCTTCGTCTGGATAGCCCAATGACTTGCCATTCTTCATCCATTCCCGCCAGATCGCCAGGTGATAGGCTACCCGCTCGTAATCGGCCTCGATTTCACGGGCGACCTCAAGATACCGTGTAGGTTTCATCTAGCCTCCCGATTTGCCATAAATCCTCTCCGCAATAGTCTCGATCACCTGTTTTTCCAGCCAGTTCAGCCGCTTATCGTCCGCACTCACCACCAAGATTCTCTGTTCCCGCCATCCTGCGGCCTTGATTTCGTGTAAATCCTCATCCGATGTTTTGGAGGGGAGCAGACGGGCGAGAGGGGAACGGATGGTCATGCGGCTGCGCTCTTTGGCAGACCCCGATTTGCCTGAGCATAAGCTTCCCACATTCGGAGGTTGGCAAGCCTGGCAATATCAAGGGCTTGCTCAACAGATAGCCGATAGGCGTCTTTGGCTGGCGTAGCGCGGCGACGGCAATCAACAACGACTTCGCCCCGTTTTTCTGAGACCAGCAAAACGCCGGAGTTTTTTGACGGAAGCGAGTCGAGAAGCTCGTCAGTCCAGATCGCGGCAGGTAGGCAGTAATAGTGCTTCCAAACTTTGTCTGGGTGAGGGCGCGCTGTTTTGCTGTAAAGTGGATCACGGCGCGCGTATCGCCATTCCCTGCCGTGTACTGTTGTAACGACTTCGTATTCTGGCCCAACGCCGAGATAGGTGCTGTGCCACCATTTGCTTTTCTTGGCGTCAGCCTTCAGATCAGAACGGCTGATCTTGATTTCAATGTCAACAATCCTGCCGTCCATGGTGACGCCCAGCACGTCGCACTCGCTGCCCGTCCAGTTGCAGTTATTGACCAGCAGCAGGCATTTGCGCTGGAAAGTGTGCAGACATATCTCACGGGCAATCATGGCCTCGTTCCATACGGGCTTCATCATGCCGCCTCCCTCTCTCTCAAAAGTTCCCGCGCCATGCGGGAAAACTCGGTTTTCTTGGCTTTCAAATCGTCGATAGTCCACTTTGCCGGATCGTGGGGGCCTTCCAGCCACTCAACGGTCTTTATCCCTTCGCGCTCGATCAATCCGGCTCGGTACATCACCAAATTCCCCGATTTGTGGGCATTGCATACCGAGCATTGCTTATGGATGTTGAGCGGTTCAAACCTCAATGCAGGATGCCCTCCCGCGCTCATGTAGTGGCCTGCATCCCATTGGGCGGCTTTCCATGTTCCACAGGATATGCAGGGCTTATCAGCGTCCCGTAGCCTCACAAATCGGTTTACAGCGGATTGAACCTCCTTGATCCAGTCCCGGCGCGTCTTAAGCCTTTCCTTGGCTTCCTTGCGGGCCTTGCGCTCTAACGCCCGTTGATGCTTCCAAAGTTTCGCGGATTCCTTCTGTGCGTCTATTAGGGCGCAGCCGTAAGAACATACTGTTTGCAAGGGACGAATAGGGGTATAGGGTTGATGGCAGATGCGGCATTTTTTGGGGCGAATCAAGGCGCGGACTCAAGCAAAAGCCCGTTTTGACGAGTGCGTTTGTCCTGTAGCCTCAAGTAATCCCGAAGCCTAAAATAAGGGGGCGAACTTACGATTGTCTGGACCATTCCTGCGCCACCTTCCTCTAGCATCAGTCGCATAGAATCGCGGCAATCACCAAGGTAACAATGATTGGTTTTCAAGCAACCTCCCGAGCTTCGTCAGACCACTTAACCCCCCGTTCACTCCCAAACGCTTGGATGAGTTCGCACAAATCCGAGAATTGGCGTTTAGTCATCTGGCTGGTTCGCTGCCCCAATGCGACGAATCCCGTCCCATCAAGATTCGGGACTACCTCGCACTTGATTAGGGCGGCGGAGAAAATATCCTTCCAGTCTGCGGGCGTGAGTTTCTTCCCGTACCACTCAACCTGTGTGCTTATATCGGTCAATAAGGCCCATAGGAGCGAGTTTTGCATTGTTGTGCGGGTTTGTTCCTTCACTTCCACGCAATAGCCTTCTGGCGCATCCTGGACGGCTTGGATGGCCCTTTGACGGGCGAGATCGTGGGCAAGGATGAAGGTGCGTTTCATGGCGCACCTCGGGGGTGATGCTTTTTGAAAATCTCCACGAGCCACTCTGGTTCAATATCAATCAGGGAAGCCCACCATGCGGCCCTTCCGTCCGTAAAAAACCTTCTGGCATCCAGACCCTCGGAAGATTTGCCGCACCTAGCACCGTCCTTCCATGCTTCGGATAAAACAGCAATTGCAAGCCGGGCTTCCCCCGTTAAAAGCAACGGGCAACTGCGGGTCAAAAGTTTTTGGAATTGCAATGCGGTTGCTTTCCTCACGCACCCCTCCCCATCTTGATTCCCGCGCCCTTGCAATAAGCATTGCGCGCCTTGACCGCCAACGAGAGGGTGGGGAAATATCCGACATGCCTCTGCCCTACCCTGACGCGCCATTTTTGGCGTTTCTTGTCCCAGTAGATGTACTTGCGGGGTTTCGGAGCGACGAAGGCTTGCCGGAGAGACGCTTCCTTTGGATCGTCGGCGTAGTCCTTGGCGGGGCCGACAGCGTTAACGGCTCGTTCGGGATGAAGGAAAGGGCGAGAACAGGCGAGAGAATCCGTGGCGTGATAGGTTTCAGCGAAACCGTCAGGCTCATCGTAATCCCTAAACAGTCCGGTAAAGAATGATTTAATGCGGGTCAGCATGGTTGACTCCTTGCAGCGGCGATGATGGCGCGGGCGAACTTATCCATAAGCTCGTAAAATTCCTCCCGATCTTCGTATCCTGCGTCCCACCACGCATTAACACCAACTTCTTCTCGTATGCGCTCTATAGCCGCGTAGTTCAACTCACG